>JACRDA010000043.1 GCA_016212965.1 Myxococcales bacterium | reverse complement strand
TTTCGACCCGCGCCCGCCCGCTGGCGCTCCGTCGGGCACGACGAGCGTCTCGCCGGTCGTCGCGGTGGTGGGCGGGTCGATGGCGAGGTCGGTGAGCAGCGGCTCGAGGCTCTGGTAGCGGCGGCCGATCGCCGCGAGCTGCTCGAGGTCCCGCTGGCGCTTGGGCCAGTCGTCGAAGCGCTCCTTGAGGATCGGCAGGTAGTAGTCGACCGCGAGGCGGATGCACTCGGACGGGGACTCCGGCACGGCCGCGAGCCGCTCGAGGAGCCGCGCGAGCGGCTGCAGGCGCTCCTTCGCCTTGCCGCGCCCGCCCTGGCCGCGCAGCGCGGCCGCGAGCTCCACCGCGTCCGTCCGTCCGGCCACCGCGGCTTGGATCCTCCGCGCCCCGGCCCGGCCGATCCCCTCGCAGAGGAGCAGCGCTCGTCCGAGCGACAGGTCGTCGCCGGGGTTGGCGACGACCCGGAGCGGTGCGAGCACGTCCTTGATGTGGGCCGCCTCCATGAAGCGGAAGCCGCCGTACTTGACGTAGGGGATCTTGAGGCGCCCGAGCTCGAGCTCCAGCGGGAAGGCGTGGTAGCTCGCCCGGAAGAGCACCGCGATGTCGGTGAGCGGCGTGCCCGCGGCTCGCAGGCGCCCGATCTCGGCTGCGACCCAGGTCGCCTGCTCCTGCTCGTCCGTGGCTTCGACGAGAAGCGGCATCTCCTCGCCGCCCCGCTCGGTGCGCAGCCGCTTGCGGAACGACTGGCTCATCTGCTGCATGAGCGCGTTCGCGACGTCCAGCACGGGCTGCGTGCTGCGGTAGTTCTCTTCGAGCGTCACCAACCGCGCGTCCTTGAACTCCCGATGGAAGTCGAAGAGGTTGCGGAAGCAGGCGCCGCGGAAGGCGTAGATGCTCTGGGCGTCGTCGCCGACCACCATGAGGTTGCGCTGGGCGCCGGCGAGCAGGCGGGTGATCTCGGCCTGCAGGGCGTTGGTGTCCTGGTACTCGTCCACCATCACGTAGCGGTAGCGCTCGTGGACATGGCGCCGCACCTCGGCGCTCTCGCGCAGCAGCCGGATGAGCAAGACGAGGAGGTCGTCGAAGTCGACGAGCCTGCGCGCGGCCTTGTAGGCGCGGTAGCGCTCGGCGATCGTGGCGAGGTGCTGCTCGTCGCCGAGGAGGTGCTGGTACTCGCGCTTGAGGATCTCCTTGACGCTGACCTGATGGTTGACCGCCTTGCTGAGGATCGCGGCGATGGTCTCGCGGCGCGGGAACCCGCGCCCCCGCTCCCCCAGGCCCAGATCGGCGCGCAGGTTGCTCATGACCTCGAAGGTGTCGGCCTGGTCGAGGACGGTGAAGCGCCCGTCGAGCCCGACGGTGCGGCCGCAGCGACGCAGCATGAGGTTGCCGAACGAGTGGAACGTGCCGCCGGACACTCGTCCGTGCGCCCCGCCGATCATCTGCATGGCGCGACCGATCATCTCCTCCGCGGCGCGGCGGGTGAAGGTGAGGAGCAGGATCGACTCGGGTGGCACGCCCGCCTCGACGAGCCGCGCGAGACGGTGCACGAGCGTGCGGGTCTTGCCCGTGCCCGCGCCCGCGATCGCCAGCACCGGCCCCTCGAGCGTAGCCGCCGCCGCGCGCTGGGCCGGGTTGAGCCCACGCAGGCTCGGAGTGTCGTCAGTGGGGGCGGACGGCGCAGCCGCCGTCGGGGCGGGCGCGTCCCCGCGCCGCGGCGCAGCCATGCGCCGCGCCGGGGTTGTCGTGGGCCGTGCCATGAGCGAGGCATACCACGAGCGCCCGGCGGGTGGAATCGTAGACCCGGTGTTGCCGCCAGACGCCGTCAGATCCCGAGCGTGTACTCCTTCTCCATGATCGGCCCGAGCTCCGGTCCTTTCCAGTACGGCTCGATCCAGCGCACGCGCTGGTCGCGCCAGCCGCGGGCCGCGCGCCGCCAGTGGCCGCGGACCATGAAGCGGGCGAGGATCTCCGGCCCGCCGGGTCCGTGCTCGACCTGCTGCAGCGCCCGGAGCTGCGAGATCGGGATCCGCCCCGGGAGGAAGAAGACGTCCTCGTCGGAGTACTCCTTGCGCAGCTCCTCGGCGCGGCGGGCGACGCGGGCCTGCTTGGCGCCGCCTCGGCCGTGCGCCTGCGCGCGCAGGGCGCGTACCGGCGACGGTGCGATCGGCCAGGGGACGTCCGCCGAGTTGGCGTAGAGGATCGCGTTGACGACCAGGTGGAGCAGCGCGCGGGCCTCGACCCGCTGCATTCGTAGCTGGCGCTGCAGGTCGTCGTCGCGCCGGTCGAAGGTCGCCGCGAGGTCATCGTCCTCGGTGAAGCGCAGCTCGCGGACGAGCAGCCGCGGCCACGAGCCCTGGCAGGCGTCCAGGACGAGACTCAGGCTGAGGGCGTGGGCGCCGCGGGGCGCCGGCCGGCGCGTGACGTAGACCGTGAGGATCCGCAAGCGCGCGCCGGCGAGCGCGCCGCCCTCCTCGCGCAGCAGGGCCTCGGCCACCTCCAGCGTCGCGCGGTCGGTGAACACGACGCCGAAGCACGGGAAGGGCAGGCGCAGGGCGCGCCCCTCGATGTCGAGGCTGGTGCGCGCGAGCAGCCAGGCGAGCGGGGCGTCCGCGAAGAAGAGCTTGCGCCGGTGCAGCTCGAAGTTGAGGCAGTAGTCGAGGTGCCAGCCGAGCTCGGCGAGGCTCGCGTCGGCCTCGGCCGGGTCGACGCCGCGCTGCGCGAGCCGATCCGGCGCAGCCGGCGCCGCACGCACTCGATCTCGTAGACGAAGACCCAGCGCTCGAAAGTCGCGACGAGGACGAGCGTGGCGCCGTCATCGACGAGGAGCGGCCGCACCTCGTCGGTCGCCGGCTCGAGCACGGCGGCGCAGGCGGCGAGCGGCGGTTCGTCCAGCGCGCGGTCGACCTCGTGGTCGGTGACGCACCACTCAGCGCGGACGCGTGCCGCCGCTGCCGCGCGGCGCTCCCGCCAGGTCGCGGCCTCCGCGCCGGCCGCGACCTCGGCCGCCCGCGCGGCGGCGTCGCGAGCGCCGAGCGCGTCGCCGCTCGCGATCGCGGCCTCGTAGGCGGCCGTGGGCCCTTCCAGCCGCTCGAGCAGGCCCAGGCGCGCCGCGAGCGCCTCGACCCGGCCCTGCTCCCCCTCGCCGACGAGCGGCCGCGTCGCGGCCAGCGCGCGGCGGGCGGCCCGTAGGTCGCCCTCCGCGAGGTGCGCCTCGACCTCGTCGAGCGCCAGGGTGACGCGCGCCGGCCGGTCGGCGGGATCGCCCGCCGGGGACGTCACCTGGCCGTCGCCGTCTTGGGCACCTGGTCGGGTCATGCCAGGTCCCGGTCCCCCGGCGTGCGCTCGGCCGCAGCCGGTCGAAACCGGCGCGGACGGCGTGACGGCGGCTTCGTGATCGACGAGCGGGCCATCGTGGAGCCAGCGTGCCGGGCGGCGCTCACCTGGTCAAGAAGTGATGTCGCCAACCATGCTGCGCAGGGGGTCGCGATTCGCGGACCGCCCCCGGCCACTCCGCGCCGACCGTTCCCCGGAAGTGTTTGATGAAATGAGCGCCATGTGTTACTTTTATCGTGCGCTTCCGGATGACTCGGGCCATGGACATCGCCGACTACGCGGACAGTCTGGCAACCAGGGGCCGCTACGACTTCACCTCGGTTGAAGCGGTCGAGGCGCTCCGAGCGTCTCCCGTGGCGGTACGGGCCGCCCTCCGCCGACTGCGCATGAAGGGACGCCTCGCGATGCCCCT
>JACRDA010000445.1 GCA_016212965.1 Myxococcales bacterium | reverse complement strand
GCCGCGCCGCCGCCAGCCGACGCGCCCACGCCGCCGCCAGCCGAGGCGCCCGCGCCGCCCGTGCCCGGCCAGCCCCCGACGCCCGACCCGCCCGCCCCGCCCGTTCCGGGCGGCGCCTCCACGCACAGGCCATCCGTGCAAATCTGACCCGCGGGACACGTCGCTCCGAGGCAGGAATCGACGCACGCGCCGGCGACGCAGTGCGTCCCCTGCGGGCAGGGGACGCCGAGGCACAGAGCCTCGACGCACAGGCCGCTACCGGCGTAGCAGGCGAGGCCAGCGCCGCACGGCGTGCAGGTGCAGGCCGCCTGGCACACGCCCGCGTCGCACACCCGACCCGCGTCGCACGTCACGCCGGCGCACGGATCGACGCACACGCCGACGCGGCACACCGTCGGGTACGGGCAGCTCACGCCGTCGCAGGGCGCCCGGCAGTCGCCGGCCACGCACACCTCACCGCTCGGGCAGCTGACGTTCACGCACGGCGGATCGACGCAGTAGCCGTCGTCGCACGCCTTGTCCGGCGGGCACACGAACTCGCCGGAGCCGCACGCCTCGACGCAGGTGCCCTTGTCGCAGACCGTGCCGAGCGGGCAGAGATCGCCCTCGTCGGTCGCCGCGTTGCAGTCGTTGTCGAGGCCGTCGCAGGTCTCGGCCGGCGCGCCGGGGACGAGCCCGTGACACTCGATGCCCTGCGCCGTGCACTGCGTGACGCCCGGGCCGCACACGCCCGGCTGGCCGGTGTCACACGGCTGCCCGCCGCCCTGGCAGGTGAGCCCGCGGAACAGGTAGACGTAGTCGTTGTAGTCGCCGTCGTTGTTGAAGTCGCCGGGGTTCGCGCCGACCGGCCCGTCCTCGAAGGCGAGGTAGAAGGCGTCGGGCTCGACGACGGACGCGTAGATGACGGTCGTGATCCACGGCCCGGGCGGGTTGCAGCCCGTGCAGATCGGGTTCCACTGGGGCTCCGAGTAGTGCGTCTGCCAGCCCACGAGCGCGAAACCGATGAAGCCGCCCAGGTACGCGGGGTCGTTCTTGATGTCCGCCGACGAGATGACGGTGCCGACGGGTGAGCCTGCCGGCACGATGACGTGGATGTCGGCGAGCGCCGGCGGCTGGACGGCATTCGGGTCCACGTTGTACCAGCCGACGCCGAGCGACGAGGCCGTCTCGTTCAGCACGAGCTCGGCCGTGAAGTCGCAGAGCGGCGAGAAGGTGCTCGGGGACGATGCGCCGTCGGCCTGGTAGTCGATGGCCTCGCCACGGTTCGCGAAGAGCGTGTAGAGCTGCACCTCGCCGTTCGCGGAGTCGACGGGCATGACCGTGCCGTTCGGCTGCACGACGACCGCCGAGGCGGTCGCGGCGAGCGCGCAGCACAAGCAGGCGAGCGGGGCAGCGACGGACGAGCGCATGTCCAAAGGACTATCGGGGTGGCGGCCCGCCGGTCAAGCGCGCCGGCCCGGTCACGGCGCCGTCGGCGCGCACCCGAAGAGCCGCCCCGCGCCGTGCGTCAGGACGAGCTCGCAGCGCCGGAGCCGCGCCGCGAGGCGTGGCAGCGCGACGTCGCGCGCGACGACGAGCACCGGCTCGGCGGCGAGCGCGGCCTCGAGCCGCGCGAGCGCGAGCGCGTCGGGGTCGGGCGACGCGTCGTGCGCGAAGACGAGCGGATCGAGCACCGTGTCGCTGCCCGCCACGCGAAAGGCGCGCTCGCCCACGCGCTCGAGGCGCGCCCAGTCGACCGGCAGCTCGGCCTGCTTGGCGAGCTCCCAGGCGAGCAAGG
Source organism: Myxococcales bacterium (assembly GCA_016212965.1). Taxonomy (GTDB): domain Bacteria; phylum Myxococcota_A; class Polyangia; order Polyangiales; family Polyangiaceae; genus JACRDA01. The sequence continues at coordinate 21,366 of JACRDA010000445.1, read as the reverse complement.
TGGCGTCGTAGTGCGCGACGGTTGCGATGCGGCGTTCCGGGCGGAGCCGCGCGCGGCGCGCGACGTCCGGCATGAAGGCGTCCGGATCGGGCTCGTAGAGGGCGCGCGCCCCACGGAGCTCGGGCACGAGGTGCGTCGCGACGGCGAGGCCGAGCACGAGCGCCGGGAGCGCACCCGCCCGAGCGCGGGTCGCCCGCTCACGAGCACCGGCCGCCGAGCCGAGCGCCAGCGCCAGCGCCGCGAGCGGCAGCACACCGGCGAGGTAATACGGCTGGACGCGCGCGACCGGGGCGAGGAGCGCGACGCCGAGCCCGGTCGCCACGAACGACGCCGCCGGGACGAGCACCGCCGCGTCGCGATCCCGGAGCGCGCGCACGCAGACGAGCGCGAGCCAGCCGAGCAGAAGGACGCCGAGGGCCGCAAGCGCCGTCTCGGCGAGCAGGCGCGCGGTCTCGCTCACGCCCCGGTCGCCCCAGGCGAGCTCGGGTCGCGCGTGCGCCGCCGCACGGGCACCGCGATCGCGCAGGAAGGTGACCACCGCGAGCCCGATGGCCGGGGCGCCGCACGCGACGCCGAGCGCGACGGGGCGCCACGCGCGCCGGAGCGACCGCCGGGCGAGCGCGACACCGAGCAGGCTGCCGAGCACCATGAAGGGCGCGAGGTAAGAGACATGCAGGGCGAGCGCGTGGCTCAGGACCGCCAGAGCGGCCGTGCGTCGCGACGGCCGCTCGACGTGGCGCGCCAGGGACACGCTCGCTGCGACGGCGAGCAGCCCGAGCAGGGGCAGCGGGCTCACCGCGCGCCCCTCGGTCACGAGCGGCAGCGCGAGCGCCGTCACGAGGCCCGCGAGCGCCGCGGGAGCGATGGGCCGGCCCAGGAGCCGCGCGGCGCCCACGAGGAGCGGCGCGACGAGCCCGCCAGCGAGCGCCGCCGGCAGGCGCCCCGCGAGCTCCGACTGGCCGAAGACCTGCGCCGCGTGGAGCACGGCGAAGTAGAGCGGCGGGTGCCGGTCGCCGAGCCCCTGACCCGTGAGGATCGCACCGAGCGGCAGGTGCCCGGTGAAGAGCCGCTGCACGTCCTCGTCGCGCGCGAACGGCAGCTCGAGGTGCGGGAGCCGGAGCGCGAGCCCGAGCGCCCCGAGCCACAGGGCGACCCAGACGGCCCCATGAGGCAGCGCCGCGAGGAGCCAGGTGATGGCGCACAGGCACACGCCGACGCCGAGCGCGCGCGCCCAGGGGAGCTCGCCGAGCGCCCGCGCGATCGTGGGCGCGGGAGCCTCGGTGCGAAGCGCGATGGCATCGACTGGACCGAGCCCACCCCCGTCGCGGCCCGCCACGAGCTCCGTCACGGCCGCCGTCACCGCCTCGCAGTCGCCGGGGGGCGCGGTCGAGCGCGGCAGCTCGTAGGCCACGCCGAAGCTCGCCGTCTCGCGGACGCCGGACCAGCGCCCGCGGTCGAGCACGTGCACCTCCACGCGCGCCGGAGCGCCGCTCGAGCGCTCGAAGACGAGCACCACGTCGTGCTCCGCGCCGCGCCGGAGGCTCGCGAGCGCGTAGCCCTCCCGCGTGGGCTCCCCCGCGGCAAGCGGTAGGAGCAGTTCCTCCCAGCTCGGCCCCCGCGCGGCGGGCGCCGCCGGCGCGAGGAGCGCGAGCCCGAGCGCGAGGGCCGCGACCGCGAGGACGAGCTTGCCCGTCGTGCGCAGCACGCTCAATCCAGCGCAGCCGGCGCGTCGCTCACGACGAGCATCGCACCGCCCGGGGCCCGGAGCACGCGCCGCAGGCCCGAGATCGCTAGGAAGACGAGCTGGAACATCGGGTCCGTCTGCGAGACTAGCACCCTGCGAGCGCGTACCCAGCCCGGTGCGCCTCCATCCCGCCCTCCCCACGGCCCCGCCTGCACAGCCCGGTTGCGCGGGGCGGCCCGCTTCGATACACGTCGGCTCGGTTCTTCTGCGGCTCTCGCCGCCCGTCCGTGCCCGGAGGCCCACCATGAAGCGCTCGTTCTTCGCCGTCGCCGCCCTCGTCCTCGCCGGTTCCGCCGCCCACGCGGGCTGTGCGCAGAAGATCACCTCGACCGGCTTCGGCGGCAGCGGCGCGAGCACCACGAGCACGTCGACGAGCTCGACCACCTCCACGACGTCCACGACGTCCACGACCTCGACGACCTCGACGACCTCGACCTCGACGTCCACGACGTCGACCACGAGCACCACGACCTCGACCGGCACCGGTGGCTCGAGCGCCTGCAGCTGCGACCCGCTCGCGGGCTGCCCCGCCGCCGATCCGACGCTCTGCGCGTGCGTGGGCTGCGTCAGCGACGGTTCCTGCGGCAACGACGACGACTGCGTGTGCGGCGACTGCGCCGCCGACGCCGCCTGCGACGCCACCCACTGCACCGACGACGGCGTCTGCGACCCCTACTACGAGGGCTGCGCCTGCGCGGACTGCACCTACCCCCCCTCGTGCCCGGGCGGCGCGGCCACCTGCCCGAGCAGCGGCGGAGGCGGCGCGGGCGGCGGAGGCGGTGCCGGCGGCAGCGCCGGCTTCGCGTGCGACGACGCCTTCGTCAGCGACCCCGGCTGCACCGCCGGCGACCCCGCGGCCTGCACCTGCCTCGGCTGCGTGGCCGACGCCACGTGCGGCAACGACGACGACTGCGTCTGCGCCGACTGCGCGGCCGACCCCATCTGCGACGCCAGCCACTGCAACCTGGACGGCCTGTGCGACCCCTACAACGAAGGGTGCGCTTGCGCCGACTGCAGCGGGCACCCGCTCTGTCCCTGAGCGGTGCCCGGCGCCTCGCCGTCACGCGCAAGGCGCCCGATTCCCCGATCGTCCCGGGGCGCCGCCGCGGTGCCTCGACCGCGCGCCCACATTGACGCCACGGCCGCCATCGACTAGACGCTCCTTCCTCCTGATAGCCTCTTCAAGCAGGTGTCTTGTCGGCTTTTGCCCGGATGTGGGCCGCCGAGAGCGCCCGGAGCGACCCGCTCCCGGCGCGCCGCGCGTCCCGCCAGGCGGAGACCGGCACGACACCCCCGCCACGCTGGTGTGACGCGGAAGCGCTCGAAAGGCCGCACCCGGGCCCCGCGCCCGGGTGCGATCCGACACAAGGAATCCCATGGGTATCGACCTGATTCAGTCCTCGCAGACACCGGCCGCCGGCAGCTTCGCGGCGCTGTTCGAAGGCAGCTCCGAGCGCGACAGCTTCGCGACCGAGGGCGAGATCGTCAAGGGCACCGTCGTCACCATCGACCGCGACTACGTGGTCGTCGACATCGGCGGCAAGAGCGAGGGCATCATCCCGCTCAAGGAGTTCGGCGAGACGATCGAGGGCAAGCCGCCCGTGAAGAGCGGCGACGTCATCGACGTGTTCGTCGAGAGCCGCGAGAGCGACGAGGGCCTGCTCAAGATCTCCAAGGAGAAGGCCGACCGGCTCAAGGTGTGGGACGAGATCTCGCAGGCCTGCGAGCAGGACGAGCTCATCGAAGGCACCATCAGCCAGCGCGTGAAGGGCGGCCTGTCGGTCACCATCCGCGGCGGCGTGAAGGCGTTCCTGCCGGGGTCGCAGGTCGATCTGCGGCCGATCCGCAACCTCGACAAGCTCATCGGCCAGACGCTCGAGTTCAAGGTCATCAAGTTCAACAAGAAGCGCGGCAACATCGTCCTGTCGCGGCGCGTCTTGCTCGAGAAGGAGCGCGACGAGCAGAAGAAGAAGACGCTCGAGCTGCTCGACGAGGGGATGGTGGTCACCGGCACCATCAAGAACATCACCGAGTACGGCGCCTTCGTCGATCTCGGCGGCATCGACGGCCTTCTGCACATCACCGACATGAGCTGGGGTCGCGTCAGCCACCCGAGCGAGGTGTTCAAGGTCGGCGACTCGGTCGAGGTCAAGGTCCTCAAGTACAACCCCGAGACGGAGCGCGTCTCGCTCGGCCTGAAGCAGACCATGGAAGATCCGTGGAATCACGCCGAGGAGGCCTACCCGCCGGGCAAGCGCATCCGCGGCAAGGTGATGAGCATCACCGACTACGGCGCCTTCGTGGAGATCGAGCCGGGCATCGAGGGGCTCATCCACGTGAGCGAGATGAGCTGGACCAAGAAGATCAAGCACCCCTCCAAGATCCTCGAGGTCGCCCAGGAGGTGGAGTGCCAGGTGCTCGAGGTCGACGCCACGGCCAAGCGCATCAGCCTGGGTCTGAAGCAGCTCGAGCCCGATCCCTGGGAGCTCTTCACCGAGAAGTACCACCCCGGCGCGAAGATCACCGGCAAGATCCGCTCGATCACCGACTACGGCGTGTTCGTCGGCATCGAGGAAGGCGTGGACGGCATGGTCCACAAGACCGACCTGTCCTGGACCGTGCGGCTCAACAACCCGGCGGACATGTTCGCCAAGGGCCAGACGCTCACGGCCATCATCCTGTCCATCAACCACGACGAGAAGAAGGTGTCGCTCGGCGTCAAGCAGCTCTGGGACGATCCGTGGCCCACGCTGCTCAGCGACTTCCCGATCGGCGGCGTGCACGAGGAGGCCGAGGTGGTCGCCGTCTGCGACTACGGCGTGTTCGTGCGGCTGCGCGAGGGCATCGAGGGCCTGGTGTCGGCGCAGGACGTCGAGGGCGCCCTCGACACCGTGAAGCCGCGCACCAAGGTGAAGGTCGAGGTGTCGAGCGTCGACACCATCGAGCGGCGCCTGTACCTCAGCATGAAGAACATCGGCGCCGACAAGGAATGCGCCGCGCAGCGCCAGCGCCGCGCCCTGCAGGCACAGGCCGAGGCGACTCCGGGCACCATCGGCGATCTCATCAAGGAGACGCTCGGCGGCAAGCTCGGCGGCCTGAAGAAGGCCGACAGGACGCCGAAGAGCGACCCTCCTCCCTCGGAGGAATGAGCGGGCGCACGCGCGCTCGCGTCGCGGCGGCGGTGGCTCTCTCGAGCCTCGCCGCCGCGGCGTTTTCGGGGTCCGCGCGCGCGGACGAGCCCACCGCCCTGCCCCGCCTCGAGCTCCGCGACGGCCCCTGGGTGCCGCGCCTCGCGCTCGGGCGCGACGCTCCGTGGGCGACGCCGCGGACCGGGGTCGCGGCACTCGCGCTCGGCGCGGACGACTCGTTCTCGGGCGACGACAAGGCCCAGCACTTCGGCCTCGGCTTCGCCCTCGGCTCGCTCGGCTACGGCCTGGCGCGCCTCGCGCTCGACGACTTCGCGAGCGCGGCAGGCGTGACGGCCGGGGTGGTGCTCGGCCTCGGCGCGCTCAAGGAGGGCGTCGACGCGGCGGGGCTCGGCACGCCGTCGTGGAAGGACTTCCTCTGGGGCGCGGTCGGCGGCTCGCTCGGGCTCGGGCTGGCCGTGACCTTCGACGCCGCGTTCCACTGACGCGCGGGCGCGGGGCCGCCTCAGCGCCCCGGCAGATCGTAGGCGCCGAGCGCCGAGGCCGGCAGCACGCAGCGGTAGGCCGCCGTGTTCTTGTCCTCGCCCACCGGGTGGGGGTGCAGAGCGGGCGCCCGGCACGCGAGCGCGAAAGCGGCGTCGCCGCGGGTCCCCGGCGCGTGCCCGGCCGGAGTGTGGAGGCCACACGGCAACGGCCGCTCGCTGCCCGGCGCCTCGGCCCACGACCAGGTGGGCGCCGCACACCCGCTTCCGAGCGCGACGAGCGGCAGGTCCGCGGGCGGCACCGCGTGGAACACCGCCTGGCAGGCGCGCATGTTCGCCCACGGGACGCCCGGGCTCCGGCTTTCGGCCGGGTACCAGCCGAAGTGGCAGGTCTTCATCGGCTCCTGGTTCTCGCAGCGCTCACCCGGCTCCTCGCTCACCCACTCGGGCAGCTCCGCGAAGCGGAAGCGCTGCGCCGCGCTGTCCGACTCGGTCACGAGCACCGTCGCGAGCCCGAGCCCATGGCGCGCCTTGACCCGCTCGGCGCGCGACGCGACGTGCCCGCCCATGCGGTAGAAGCAGACCCGCGCCGCCGTCTCGGCGTCGATGAGCTGCGCGGTCGTCGGGCGGATGGGTAGCGGGGACGTGCTCACCGGGTGCCCGATCGCGGTGACCGTGGGGCAGCGCATGGCGTCGTGGTCGCCCCCCGAGCACGCCATCGGCGTGGCGCCGATCCAGAAGCCCGGCTCACCGGGTGGGCACACACGCACGAAGGGCAAGCCGAGCTTCTCGGCCGTGCGCGGGGTGCAAGGCGGCGCGGGGCCGCTCGTGGCGGTGACCGTGGTGGCGGTCGCGCTGGCGCTGGCGCCGGACGCCGGCGACTCGGACCCGGCACCGCAGCCAAGCGCCGCGAGGGCGCCCGCTGCGCTGCACACGAGTCGCCTCACGCCTCGGCTCGCTCCGCCGCGCCGGCCTCGCGCTCCGCCTGGCTCTCGACCGCGGCGCCGCCCGCGCCGTCCGCCGGCACCCGAGCGTCCGGCGCCGACGCCAGCTCGCCCGGGGACGCGGGCACGCCTCGACCGAGCTCGCGGCGCCGCCCCACGACGAGGTGGTAGAGCAGGATGCCGACCGCCCCCGCCGCGAAGGCGACGAGGAGCCAGGTGCCCACGCCCGGGCCACTCGTCGTCGTGTAGGCGCCCACCGCGCGCGAGCCGAACAGCGGCGGCGAGAAGGGCTCGACCTTCACCGGGGCGTCGGGGGAGAGGTCGTGCCCGTAGGCATGCAGTCGGTAGAGGAAGCGCGCGACCGCGAAGGCGCCGACGTAGAAGGTGACGACCGCCACGTCCACGAGCGAGCGCACCTCCCCGACGGCAGCGCAGCGCAGCGCCAGGATCGCGATGAGGCCGATGGCGAAGGGGAGCCAGTCGAGATCGGTGAGGTCGTGCCGCTCGAGCGGGCGCATCCCGATGTAGTCGTTGAGCACGTTGAGGTCGCGCAGATCGGCGCCGTCGTGTCCGGTCTCGATGGTGTGCGCGTAGATGTCGAGCGACAGGCCGTCCGGGTACTCCGGCGCGACGACCTCGATGCGCCACAGGGGCTGGGTGAAGGACAGGACGAGCGGCGCGACCAGCAGCGCGAGCACGAAGCGCGTGCGGAAGAACAGCGGTTTCGCGAGAAACGCGTAGAACCGCGACAGCTCCTTGTCCTTCTGCACCGGCCGCCTCACGCCTCGAGGCTACGTGGTGCGCGCGGCCCGGCCATGACGGATGTCAGCCCGCTGCGGCCGCGGCGGCCTCCGGGTGTCTGCGCAAGCCAGCGCGTCGCTTCGGTCCGAGCTGCGTCACAAGCCCATGAGCTTCGCGAGGTAGTAGCGCATCGTCTCGCTCGTGCCGCCGCCGATGCGGAACAGGCGCGCGTCGCGCCAGGCGCGCGCGATGGGGTACTCCTCGATGTAGCCCCAGCCGCCGTGGAACTGCAGGCAGCTGTCCATGACCTCGCTCACGAGGTCCCCCACCAGGATCTTCGCCATGCTGATGAGCTTCACGGTCTCGAGCGAGACCTGCTCCTGCTTCACGTAGCGCTCGTCGTTGTAGCGATCGACGCACTTGTAGACGAACGCCTTGGCGGCCTCGCACTTCGTGTAGAGGTCCACGAACTTGTGCTGCCACACCTCGCGCTTGATGATCGGCTTGCCGAAGGCGGTGCGCTCGCGGCCGTAGGCCACCGAGAACTCGAGCGCGTAGAACGCGCCCATGAGGGCGCTGGCCGAGCCGATGAGCCGCTCGCTCTGGAAGTTCTGCATCAGGTACATGAAGCCCTGATTCTCCTCGCCGAGCAGGTAGCGCTTGGGCACGCGCAGGTCCTCGAGGAAGAGCTCCGCCGTGTCGCTCGCCTTGTTGCCGATCTTCTTCAGCTTGCGGGCGACCGAGAAGCCCGCGAGGTTCGTCGGCACGAGGAAGAAGCTGCACCCATAGGCACCGCGCTCCGGCAGCGTCTTGGCGAGCAGCGTCACGAAGTCGGCGCGCGTGCCGTTCGTGATGAACGTCTTCTGCCCGTTGAGGACGTAGTCGTCGCCGTCCTTGCGGGCGTGCGTGCGGATGCCGGCCACGTCGCTGCCGGCCCCGGGCTCGCTGATGCCGAGCGCCGCCACCTTCTCGCCCGCGAGCGCCGGAGCGAGGAACTCGTCGATCTGCTCCTTGGTCCCGAGGTCGCCGATGACGGGCGTCGCCATGTCGCTCTGCACGAGCAGGCCCATCGTCACACCGGCCGAGCGGCAGCGCGGCAGCTCCTCGGCCTTGGCGACGCTGTACCAGTAGTCGCCGCCGCTGCCGCCGTGCGCCTCGGGATAGTGCGCGCCGAGGATCCCGAGCTCACCGGCGCGGCGGAACACCTCGTTGGGGAACAGCTCGGCCTCCTCCCACTCCTCGGCCTTCGGCGCGAGCTCCTTCTCGGCGAAATCGCGCACGAGCTTGCGGAACTGCTCGTGCTCCTCGGTGAACGGCTGCCACATCGCTTCCTCGCATCGGCTGGGGCGCCGGCGGCGGCCTCGGGCGCTCTCGCGCGGGCCGCGCGCGGCGCGACGTATCGCGTGCGAAACATTCGTACACGAAATATCGGCCGCGGCAAGGACCGGCTGCGAGACGCTGTGCGTGGGGCGACGGTGGCTCTAGGCTCCGCCACGCTCGGCGCGACCACGCACGAGCGCAAACGCATGCGCATCCTCGTGCTCTCCCGCAACGGTAGCCTCTACTCGACGAACCGCCTCGTGCGCTCGGCGCGCGCGCGCGGCCACGACATCGACGTCGTCGACCCGCTCGAGCTGCAGCTCGTCGTGGCCAAGGGGCGCGCCACCCTCGCGCTCGCCGGCTCGCCCTTGCCCGTCTACCACGCCGTCATCCCCCGCATCGGCGCCAGCATCACGCGCTACGGCCTCGCCGTCGTGCGCCAGTTCGAGGAGGCCGGGGTCGTGGTCGCGAACGGCGCCGCCTCGATCGCCTACGCCCACGACAAGGTGCGCACCCTGCAGCTCCTGCAGCGCCACGACCTCGCCGTGCCGCGCACCGTGTGCACGCGCAGCCTGGCGGGGCTGCCGGCAGCGCTCGACACGGTCGGCGGCTGTCCGGCGATCGTGAAGCTCTTGCACGGCTCGCAAGGCATCGGCACCATGATCGCCGACACGCCCCAGGCGGTGTTCTCGCTGCTCGAGACGCTGTGGGCGATGGGCCAGGAGATCGTGCTCCAGGAGTACATCCGCGAGTCGGGCGGGCGCGACGTACGCGCCTTCGTGGTCGGGGGCAAGGTGGTGGCCGCGATGCGGCGCGTGGCGCGCCCCGGCGAGTTCCGGAGCAACCTGCACCGCGGCGGACGCGGGGACCCGCTCCTCTTGCCCGCGAGCTACCGGCGCCTGGCGACGCGCGCGGCGCGCGTGGCGGGGCTCGAGATCTGCGGCGTCGATCTGCTCGAGGGCAAGAAGGGCCCGCTCGTCGTGGAGCTCAACAGCTCGCCCGGCCTGGAAGGCATCGAGCAGGCCACGGGCATCGACGTGGCGCACAGCATCGTCGCGCGCGTGGAGACCCTGTGGCGCAAGCGCCGGCGCGCGGGTCGCGTCGCGGCGCCGCGGCTCGAGCCGCTGCACTGAGGGCGGCGCCCGTCCGCACGCGCGCCCGGCCGGCGCAGGCTCACGCCGGAGGACGTCCGCCGCCGAGCGCACGGTCCACGCGCCGGAGGGCGCCGCGCAGGATGAGCCCGAGCATCACCGCGAAGTGCCGGGGCCGGAGACCGCTCTTGCCGCCGTGGTAGAGCGGGCTCACCGGCACCTCGACGATGCGCTGCCCGGCGAGCGCGAGGCGCGCGAGGAGATCGTTCGGGTAGCCGTAGCGCGGCCACAGCGCTGCGAGCTCGATCGCCTCGAGCGCGGCCCGCGAGGCCGCCGTGTAGCCGCACTGGCTATCGGTCACGGCGACCCCGGTGGCGAGGCGGGCGAGCGGCGCGAGCGCGCGCAGGCCCCAGTAGCGGACGGCGGGCACGCGGCGCCGCACCTCGCGGTGCGTGAGGCGCTCGCCCTTCACGTAGTCGGCCGCGCCGGTGACCACGGGACGGACCACGCGCTCGAGCTCCGCGGGGGCCATCTGCCCGTCGCCCGCCATCACCGCCACCACGTCGGCGCCGCGCGCGAGCGCGCACTGGTAGCCGGTGACGAGCGCCGCCCCGACGCCGCGGTTGCGCGCGTGGCGCACCACCTCGACGCGCGGATCGGCCTCCCGCGCCCGGGCCGCGGTCGCGTCACCACTCGCGTCGTCCACGACCACGATGTGGTCCACGAAGGCCGGCATGGTGCGGCACACCGCGCCGACGCGCGCGCCCTCGTCGCGGGCCGGCACCACCACCGCGATGCGCTTGCCTTCGAGCACGTGACGGCGCGTCCCCGGCCCGCTCAGTCCTGCGTGCCCGGCTCGTCGCTGACGAGGAGCTCGCCCGCGGGCGGAGCGCGGAGCACGCGGCGCGTGGGGGCGCCGCGGTAGCCCTCGCCGGCCGTGGTCGGGCTCGGGTCGGTCTCGGTGCCGAGCCGGCCGAGCACGGCCACGCGCTCGCCCGGCTCGAGCACGCCCTCGCGGTAGCGAATGCGCTTGTTGAAGATCCACCCCTTGCTCGAGCGGCCGTGGCGCGCCAGGAAGGCCTCGAGCTCCGGCGTCGCGTCGTGGAAGGTGCCCGAGCGCCGGGTCGTGTCCATGTTGGTCACGACCCGCGCGCCCGTCACGTCCACCCGCGCCACGCCGCTGTCGTCCGACAGGAGGAAACCGCAGCTCTCGACCTCGCGGATCACCGTGATCCAGCTGCCGCTCTTGCCGCGCGAGCGGTACTCCTCCACGTGCACGTCGAAATGGGCGCAGCGGCGCCCCGAGAGCGGTGCCCGGAGCGCGTCGCCGGTGAGCGCCACGGCGCCGACGACCTTGCCCACCACGCCGTCGGGACACGAGGCAAGCGGCGCCGGGCGCACGGCGGCGAGCGCGCGCCGCGCCTGCTGGGCGGGCGAGTAGTACCAGCGCAGGAAGAGGACGAGCGCGAGCACCGCGACGACGACCACGCCGATCGTGATGCCGAGCCCCGAGTCGGAGGAGCGCGAGGACGCGACGACCATCGCGGCACACCATACGACCTCGGGGCAGCACCGGGAACTGCCACGTTCCGTGACCGGCGGGCGCGCGATCCCGGTACGAGCCCGGCGCCGGCAGCGCTAGCGTCGGCGGGCGCGGCCCGCTTCACCGGTCGCGCCGGGAGCCCCCCTTGGCAAGTCGTCGGAGCTGGCTCGTCGCGCTCGTCGCGCTCGCGGTCCTCGCGGGCGGTGCGGCCGCGGCGTACGCGCTCCTCGGCGGCGCGCCGGCGGCGACGACGCCCGCGGGCGCGTGGGCAGCGGTCGCGTACGCCCTCGGCAGCGGCCAGCCGGAGCGCGTCCACGATCACCTCGACGCCGCGGGCCAGGACGCGTGCGCCGCGATCGCGCGCGACGCCGCGCGGGCGGTCGAGCTCGTGGACGCCCACTACCCCGAGGCCGAGCGCGCCAGGGCGCGCGCCCCCTACGCCGACGCCGCGCGCGCCGGCGGGCCGAGCGCCCTGTGGCTGCTGCGCGCCACGAGCCGCGGGTGGCTCGACATCCTGCGCTCCGATCTGTCGGGCGTCGCCGCGGTCGAAGAGAGCGGGGAGCGCGCCATCGTGACGACGGCGCGCGGCTCGCGCCACGAGCTCGCGCGCCGCCCCGACGGCGGCTGGGGGCTCACGGCGTTCTCCGCGGAGCTCGGGCGCGAGAGCGAGCGGCTCGCGCGTGACCTCGTGCTCGTCGCGCGCGCGGCCGAGGACTACGCGCGCGCCGGCCCGCCCTGAGGGGTCGGCGCGCCCGTCAGCCCGCGATGCGGGCCCGGAGCTCGGCGTAGCTGCACCCGGGCGTCACCGCCTCGCAGGGACAGCCTGCGGCCTCCCAGCCGGGCTCAATCACCCGGCCGAAGGGGTCGCGCGCGCCGGCGAAGCCCGGCCGGAGATCGACGACCGACGGGTAACCCGCCGCGGCGAGCAGCTCCGCGGCGCGGAGCGAGCGCTGCCCGCTGCGACAGCCGAGCAGGAGCTTCGCGTCTTTCGGGAAGAGCGCGCGCACGTCCGCGAGGAAGCGCGCGTTGGCTGCCAGACCTCCGGCGGCGGCGAGCATCACGGGCACGTTGTAGGCACCGGCCGGGTGGCCGGCGGCGTACTCGGCCTCGGTGCGGACGTCGACGAAGGCGTAGGCCTCGCCGACCACGAGGTCGCGGGCCTCGATGGCGGACACGCGGGCGATGGGCATCGGCTGACCCCGTGGGAGCGCGGCTCAGAAGCGATGCACGAAGAGCCCGCTCCGGAGCTTGGGCTCGAACCAGGTGCTCTTCGGAGGCATGAGGCGCCCGGCGTCGCTCACGGCCATGAGCGAGTCGATGCTGGTCGGGTGGAGGTAGATGCCGAGCACGGCGTCGCCGCGGTCGACGCGGGCCTCGATGCCGCGCGCGCCGTGGATGCCGCCGATGAAGTCGATGAACTTGTCGCGGCGCGGATCGTCGATGCCGAAGAGCGGCGCCAGCACCTGGTCCTGGCAGATGGAGCAGTCGAGCGCCGCCACCGGATCGCCCTCGGTGAACGAGCCCGGACGCACGCGCGCCCGGTACCACTTGCGGTCGAGGTAGAGGCCGAAAGAGTGCACCGACTCGGGCTCGGGACGCGCGGCGGGCTCGACTTCCCACACGCGGGAGAGCTCGGCGAGCAGCGCCGCAGGGCTGCGCCCCTGCCGGTCGCGCACCAGGCGGTTGTAGGACAGGATCTGCATCTGGTCGTGCGGGAACACGACCGCGAGGAACACGCCGTGCTCGCCGGGCGCGCCGCCGAGGGACGCGTGCACCCGCGCCGCGGCGGCGCTGCGGTGGTGTCCGTCGGCGACGTAGAGCGCGGGCACCTGGCGCGCGAACGTCGCGGCGAGCTCGCCCCCGAGGGCGCCCTGCACCACCCAGAGCCGGTGCTCGACCCCGTCGGCGGCCGCGAAGTCGTACTCGGGCTCGCCCTGCATGGCGCGCGCGACGAGGGCGTCGATGGCACCGACGGCGCGGTACGTGAGAAACACCGGCTCGTCGTGCGCCGCGAGCTCGGTGATGTGGCGCACGCGGTCGTCTTCCTTGTCGGCACGCGTCTTCTCGTGCTTCTTGATGCGGTCGTCGACGTACTCCGCCACCGACGCGCAGGCCACGAGCCCGACCTGCCGGTGCGAGCCCATGCGCTGCGCGTAGACGTAGAAGTGAGGCTCGGCGTCGGCCAGGAGCACGCCGCGCGCCACGAGGTCCGCGAGGTTCCTCGGCCCCTGCGCGTACACGGCGTCGGCGTGCTCGTCGGTCCCGGCCGGAAGATCGATCTCGGGCCGCGACACGCGCAGGTAGCTGTCGGCGTTGCCGGCCGCGAGCGCGCGCGCCTCCTCGGTGGACACGACGTCGTAGGGAGGGCTCGCCACGCGCGCAGCGAGGGCGCGCGGCGGGCGGAGGGCGCGAAAGGGAGCGAGCTCTGCCACGGGCCGTCAGTAGCGCACTCGCGCGGGTCTGTATAGTATCGCCGGGCGCTCCGGGTCGCCGACGGGCGGCGCGCCCGGCCGTGCGAAAGGCCCGAGCCATGGTGCTCGATCACGACGACGACCTGGCAGACAGCGGGCGCGCGACAGCCGAGGAGCCGGGCGCAGGGCCGCGCGCCGCCCGCGTCGTGTGCATCGGCGGCGGGCGCGGCGGCGTCGGCAAGGCGCTGCTCAGCGCCAACCTCGGCGTCTACCTGGCGCAGCTCGGCCGGCGCGTGGCCCTGTGCGACGCGGACCCCTCGGGCGCGAACCTGCACACGACCCTCGGCCTCGACACGCCGCCGCTCGCCACCGCCGACGATCTCAGCGCCGGGCGCGCGCGCCTCGTCCCGACGAGCGTGCCGGGCCTCATGCTGCTGCCGACAGCCTACGACCCGTGGACCTTCGCGCCCAAGCACCCGAGCCGCAAGGCGCACTGGCTCCTGCAGCTCGGTCGTCTCGACGTCGACTACGCGGTGCTGCACCTCGGCACCGCCACCGACTCCGCGGCGCTCGACGCCTTCCACGAGGCCGACGTCGGCATCTGCGTCGCGTCCCCCGAGCCGGCGGCCATCGAGGCGACCTACCGCTTCTGTCGGGCGCTGTTCGCTCGCCGGTTGCGCCGCTCGCTGATGCGCCAGCGCTTCAAGCTGCGCGTGGTCGAGCGCGCCATCGCGACGCTGCCGCCCATGCCCTCCCCGCGCGACCTCATCGCGCACATCGCGCGCATGGACGAGGGCGTCGCCAACGTGGCGGCGACGGCACTGCTCGGACTGCGCCCCTACCTGCTCATCGGCATGACGCGCCTGCGGCGCGACCTCGACCTCGGCGTCGCCATGAGCTCGCTGGCCGAGCGCTACCTCGGCATCGCGCTCGACTACCTCGGGCACATCGAGCAGGACGACTCGGTGTGGCTCACCTCGCGGCGGCGGCGACCGCTGCTCATCGACGCGCCCACCTGCAAGAGCGCCCGCAACATCGAGCGCGTGGCGCGGCGCGTGCTCGCGATCTTCGCGCAGGTCGAGCGCACGAGCGGCGCCGAGGCACCGGCGGGCGAGCACCTGTGGAGCCGCCTGTCGAAGCCGATGACCCTCTACGACGTGCTCGGCGTGCCGCGCACGGCCGGCGAGGACGAGATCCGGCGCGCCTTCAAGCTGCAGCGCGAGATCTTCCGCGAGGGCAGCCTGCCCATCGTGTCGCTGGTCGACGCGACCCGGATGGGCGAGGAGCTCGGGCGCATCAGCGAGGCCTACGACACGCTGCTCGATCCCGCGCGCAAGCGCGCCTACGACGCCTCGATCTTCCCCGACGTGGAGCCGAGCGGCCCGCACGTCACCGCGCAGCGCAGCGCCTCGAGCCTGGTCGAGCTCGAGATGCTGCAGGCCGAGCTCGCGCGCGAGGTCACGCCCGAGACGCAGTTCACCGGCGCGCTCTTGCGGCGGGCGCGCGAGGCGCAGGGCCTCGACGTGGCCGAGATCTCGAAGGTGACGCGCATTTCGGCCGCCTACGTGCGCGCCATCGAGGCCGAGGACGCGAGCGCCCTGCCCGCGCGCGTGTACGTGCGGGGCTTCGTGCAGCAGATCGCCAAGGCGCTGCGCCTCGACCCGGCGCAGGTGACGCGCACGTACCTGAAGCGCGTCCACTCGACGCTCGAGGGCTCCGAGAGCTGAAGACCGCGCGGGCAGCCGCCGTGAGCAAGCCCTTCGCCATCGGCCTCTACGCGCTCGCGCTCGCGCCAAGGCTCTACACGGCGCTCGCATGGGCGCGCGCCCCGGTGTGGGACGGCGAGCTCTACGCCCGCGCCGCCCGCCACGTCGCCGCGGGCTGGGGCTACGGACACGTCGCGGCGCGTGCCGACGGCGTCGGCTTCGAGCCCGCGTGCCACTACCCGGTCGGCTACCCGGGCCTGCTCGGGCTCGTGTACCGGCTGTTCGGGGACGGCGACCGGGTAGCACCGCACTTCGGCGCCTTCGTCGGCGCGGCCCTCGCGGTCGTGATCTACGCCCTCGCCCGCCGCGCCACGAGCGAGCGGCGCGCGCGGGTCGCCGGGGTGCTCGTGGCCCTGCACCCGGGCCTCGTCGCCTACGCACCGGTCGTCATGACCGAGCCCGTGGCGGCGCTCTTC
This sequence comes from Myxococcales bacterium, assembly GCA_016212965.1. Taxonomy (GTDB): domain Bacteria; phylum Myxococcota_A; class Polyangia; order Polyangiales; family Polyangiaceae; genus JACRDA01. The sequence goes on along the minus strand of JACRDA010000445.1, from coordinate 5,762 downwards.
GTCGCGCTCGGCGCGTGGCTCGTGGCGCGTCCCCGGGGCGGCGCGCCGGGCGGCCCCGGCTCGGGCGCGCGGCTCGCCGGCGTCGTTGCCGCCGGGCTCGCCCTCGGGCTCGGCACGCTCGTGCGACCGGCGACGCTGTGGTGCGCCCCGGCCCTCGGGCTCTTCGAGCTCGACGGCGGACCGCGGGCGCGGCGCCGCGCGCTCGCCACGGCGGCGCTCGCCACGGCGGTCGCGCTCGCGACCGTGGCGCCGTGGACGGCCCGCAACTGCGTCGAGATGGACGGCTGCGCCGACGTGTCCGCCAACGCGGGCTGGAACCTCGCCATCGGCGCCATGCCGCGCGCCACCGGCCGCTACGAGCCGCTCCTGCCCGGCGACGGTTGCGGAGCCGACGGCGGCGAGGTCGCGCTCGACCGCTGCTGGGCGCGCACGGCGCTCGTGTGGATCGCGGCGGACCCCGGCCGCTGGCTCGCGCTCGCGCCGAAGAAGCTCCACGAGACCTTCGACCACGAGAGCTTCCCCATCGGCTACCTCGCCGTCGCGAATCCCGAGGACTGGCCCGAGCCGCGCGCACGGCTCGCCAAGACGCTGCTCGGCTCCTGGCACCGGCTCTTGCTCGTCGGCGCGGCGCTCGGGCTCGTCCGCTCACCCCTCGGCCGCGGCGCCGGCCCCTCGCGGCTCCGGCGCCTGCTGCCGCTCGCGCTCGTGCTCGGGCTCGCGGCGCTCGGGACTTTCCTCGGCACGCACCCCTTCTGGCCCGTCGCGCTCGCGATCCCGCTGCTCGCCGCCCTCTCGTTCTCGGGCGCTCACGCACGCGGCGCGGCGCTGCGCGGCTTCGCCGGGTGGGCCGTGCTCGGCGTCGGCGTCGTGCACGTGATCTTCTTCGGCGAGGACCGCTACCACGTGGTCGTCAGCCCGCTTCTGTGCCTGCTCGCGGCGCTCGCGCTCGAGCCCCACGAGCCTGCCGGGCCGCGCGACGTGGCGCCTACTTGCAGCCCTTGGCCTTGAGCTTGGCCGTCGCCTGGTCGCGACACTGCCGGTCGCCCTGCTGGCTGCAGAGGGCGCGCAGCATCTTGATGTCGTCGCAGCTCGCGCCGGTGCTCCACACCTTCGGCTCGAGCGCCTTCCTGTTGCCGCCCGGGTCGAAGCCCGCGGGTGGCGCCACGGAGCCGGTCGCGCTCGTGGCCGGCGTCGACGACGTGGTGGTCGACGTCTTCGGCTGGGTGCCCGGCCCGGTGGCCGTCGACGGCGGGTGGTAGGCCGGCAGCCCCGTGCCCGCCTTGCCCGTGGGCTCGGGCACCGGCTCGGGCTCCGCACCCGACTCGACGATCATGTCGACCGCCTTGTTGCGGAGCTCCTTCGGCACGGTGCGTGTGGCGTTGATCTGGTTGAGCAGGCGGCGCTTCTCGACGACGTCGGTCGTGGCCTCGGCCTTGGCGAACATGGCCTCGGCCCACTTGACCTCGAGGGTGGCCAGATCGGCGCACTCGGCGATGGTGTCGATGGCCGAGAGAGCACGCTCGTGCGCGGCGAAGACGTCGGTCTCCGCGAGCGCGACGGCCTCGACGAGGACCTGGCTCGTGCACGGATCCTCCGGACCGCCGCCCACCGCGGTCGCCTGCGTCGTCGCGGTCTGCCGCACGAGCAGCCACACGCCCACGGCGATGCCCGCGAGCACCACGACCGCCGCGGCGATCTTGCCGCCGCGCTTGCTCGGCTTCTGCGCGGCGTCGCCGGCGAAGGCGGCGAGCAAGAGGCCCGGGTCGGCGGTGGGCCGGAGCCACTTGCCGGCACCGATGAAGCGCAGCCGCACGTCGCCGAGCTCGAGGGCATCGCCCTGCTCGATGATGCCGCGGCGCAGATCCTGACCGTTGATGCGGATGCCGTTCGAGCTGCCCTGGTCGATGACCTCCCAGCGCCCCTGCCCGAGCGTCACGAGCTCGGCGTGCAGGCGACTCACGGACGCGTGGTTGATCGAGATCGTGGCTTCCTCGGCGCGGCCGATGCTCACGCGCTCGCCGCGCAGCGGGAACTCGACGCCCGGCTTCGGACCGATGACGACGATGAGGCGGTCCGGGCGGCGCTGCTCCGCGGGCGCCTGCGGCGCCTCGGCGGCGGCTCCGGCCTGGTCGGCGACCACCATGCGGTAGTCGGCGAGCTGGATGACGTCGCCACTCTTGAGAGGCTGCGCACCGCTCAGCCGCTGGCCGTTGACGTAGGTCCCGTTGTAGCTGCCGAGATCCTCGATCGTCCAGCCGGCGGGGCTGTCCTGGTAGCGCAGAACGATGTGGCGGCGCGAGACGTTGCGTTCGGTCAGCCGGATGGTGCTCTCGGGGCTGCGCCCGATCGAGTAGACGTGCTGACCGAGGTCGAGCGAGGTTCGCTGCCCCTCATCATCCTCGATCGTGAGTTTCCACATACGGGCTCGCTCGTTGCCCTCTCTCTCGCCATGGGTCCCTGCCCGATGCCGGGCCCACCGTGGTGCCGTCTTGCCGTATGCACCGAGCGCTGCGGCACCCACCGAAGGGCCCGAACGCCGAGCACGCGGAATACCGTAGCACATCGCCAGCGCGGGCGGCGACGGTCTGCCACAAGTTTTCACGCCGCGGCGGCTTCAGGCGGCCGCCGCGCTCATCGCGAGGAACAGCGCGTCGTACGCCGCCCGGCGCGCCCTGCCCACCACGGGTGGGCGATCGCTCTGCGCGGACGCGTCGGCCCCTTCCGCCGCGCCGAGGCGGCTCGGGTGCACGCGGTTCATGAGGAGCACGCCGACGAGCTCCTGCTCGGGATCCAGCCAGATGCTCGTCCCGGTGAAGCCGAGGTGGCCGAACGTCTCCGGACCGAAGTGCCGGCCCGACTGCGGGTCGTCGCCGCTCCGGCGATCGAAGCCCGCGCAGAGGCTCCCACCCGGACGGCGGCGCACGAGCGGCTCGAGGTCGCCGGGCCCGAGCCACTCCGGCCTCCGCCCCGCGAGCGCATCGAGCACCGCCACGCCCAGCCCCACGACCGCCGCGCAGTCGCCGAACAGCCCCGCGTGGCCCGCCGCCCCGCGCCCCTCGAGCACGAACGCGTTCTCGTCGTGGACCACGCCCGACAGCACGCCGCCGCGCCACGGGACGAGCTCCGTCGGCGCCACGGCGCCCTGCGCGAAGCCCCGAGGCGCGAGGCGCCGCGCCGAGCCCAGGCGGAGCCCGAGCGGCCGGGCGACCTCGGTCTCGACGAGCTCGTCGAGCGGCACGCCGGCCCGCGCCGCGAGGGCCGCGCCGAGCAGCATGTACCCGAGGTCGCTGTACACCGGGAGGAATCCCCCGGGTGGTGCGTCCCCGCGGCACTCCGGGCGCACGGCCCGCGCAGCGGCTCGGAGCAGCTCGGCGCGCGCGAGCTGCGCCGCGCCCGCCTCGGCGCGGTAGAGCTCGCGATGGCCCTCGAGGCCCGAGCGATGGGCGCTCAGCGTGTCGAGGGACACGGCCGAGAGCGGCCCCGCTGCGACCCCGGCAAGACACGCCCCGAGCGGCAGATCGCGCGACACCACGCCGGCGCGCGCGAGCCGCGCGAGCACGAGGGCGACCACCGGCTTCGACACGCTGGCGAGGTCGAACAGCGTCCCGACCTCCATCGCGGGCGACACCGCGGGCGCGCCCGACGGGGCCACCGTGTACAGGCGCCCGGCGACACCGCGACCGTGGCGCCAGCCACCCGGCCCGCGCTGCGCGGCGCCCGCCACCGCGCCGGGAGCAGTGCGGTGCAGCTCCACCGCAGCGCGCGCCGCGGCGCCGAGATCGACTCCACCTCCAGCCCGATCGCTGCCGCCCATCACGGCCCGGATGACAGCGCGGAGCGCCGCTGTCAAATGCCGCGCGCCGGTCGCCCGGCGAAGGCGGTGTTGGGTCGCGCCGGACGCCCGGGGGCGTGGTAGGAAGCCCCCATGCTCGATCTCCGCCTCGTGCTCGACCGCCCCGAAGAACTGCGCGCGGCCCTCGCCCGCCGCTCCGAGCAGACCGCCGCGCTGCTCGACCCCCTGATGGAGCTCGGGCGCGCCCGCCGGGTCACGATCGCGCGCTCCGAGGCGCTCGCCGCCGAGCGCAACGCCGCGAGCAAGGCGATGGCCACCGCCGACAAGAAGTCGGCCGAGTTCGCCCAGAAGCGCGAGAGCCTGAAGGCGCTCGGCAACGAGCTCAAGGAAGCCGAGGCGGAGCTCGCGCGCATCGAGGCGCGCATCTCCGACGGCCTCGCCGTCATCCCCAACATCCCCGCCCCGGAGACACCGAGCGGGCGCGGCAGCGAGGACAACCCGGTCGTGCACGTGTGGGGCGACAAGCCCCGCTTCGACTTCGAGCCGCGCGCGCACTGGGACCTCGGGCCGGCGCTCGGCATCCTCGACTTCGAGCGCGCGGCGAAGCTCTCCGGACCGCGCTTCGTCGTGATGATGGGCGCGGGCGCACGCCTCGAGCGCGCGCTCATCCAGTTCATGCTCGACCTCCACACGCGCGAGCACGGCTACACCGAGGTCCTGCCGCCCTTCCTCGTGAAGGACACCGCGCTCTACGGGACCGGGCAGCTGCCCAAGTTCGAGGCCGACCTCTTCAAGACGCGCAAGAGCGACCCCGACCGGACCTACGACCTCTACCTCACGCCCACCGCCGAGGTGCCGCTCACGAACCTGCACGCCGACGAGATCCTCGACGGCGCGCGCCTGCCGGTCGCGTACACCGCGTACACCCCCTGCTTCCGCAGCGAGGCCGGCAGCTACGGCTCCGACGTGCGCGGCATGATCCGCCAGCACCAGTTCAACAAGGTGGAGCTCGTGCGCCTGTGCCAGCCCGAGAGCTCGAGCGCCGAGCTCGAGCGGCTGACCTCGCACGCCGAGGAGGTCCTGAAGCGGCTCGGCCTCCATTTCCGGCGCGTGTCCCTGTGCACGGGAGATCTCGGCTTCTCGGCGCAACGGACCTTCGACCTCGAGGCGTGGCTGCCGGGCCAGGACGCCTTCCGCGAGATCTCGAGCTGCTCGAACTGCGGCGACTTCCAGGCGCGGCGCGCGGCGATCCGCTACCGCCCGGCGCCGGGCGACAAGCCGCGGCTGCTGCACACGCTGAACGGCTCGGGTCTCGCGGTCGGGCGCACCGTCATCGCGATCCTCGAGCAGTACCAGCAGGTCGACGGCAGCGTGCTCGTGCCGCCGGCGCTCGTGCCGTACATGCGCGCCGAGCGCATCACCGGCGTAGGGTCCTGAGCGCCCCCGTTTCTTGGCCCCCGCACCGCGCCCGTGACAGACGCGGACTGGACGCTCGACGCGCGCCGCTGCGCCGCGAGCAGGGGTGCGGTTCACGGAGCCAAGGAGCGAAGCATGGGCGCGACGAACGTCCACGCCGAGGGACAGCTGCGCCGTCCGGACGACGCCGGACGCGGGGCGACGAGCGACGAGGGGACGTGGTGCGTCGACCTCGGGCACGCCATCGTGTGCACCACGAGCACCGAGCTCACGGCGCTCGTCACCGCCGGGACGCTGCGACCCGAGACCCGGGTGTGGCGGGACGGCATGGGCTACTGGACGGAGCTCGCAGCCCTCGAGCCCGAGGACCTCGCGCCGCTCGGCCTGCCCTCGGGCTGGCTGACGCGCGCGCCCGGGCTCGGTCCGAGCGCGCCGCCGGCGCGCGAGCCCCGACCGGGGCGCACGCCGAGCGGCGGAGCGCGCTCGCGGCCGCCCGGCCCGACCTGGCCGTGGGTGACCGCACTGCTCGCCCTGCTCGTCGCCGGCGCGGTGT
>JACRDA010000434.1 GCA_016212965.1 Myxococcales bacterium | reverse complement strand
CATCCCCGGTGGCCGTTCCCATTTCGGGAACCCGCGAGGGGGATGACTCGCGCGTGCCCGCGTCATCCCCGGTGGGCGTTCCCATTTCGGGAACAAGCGAGGGGGATGACTCGCGAGTATGCTCCCCCGCATGGTGTCGTCAGCCCGCGCGCTACATGCGCAACCCGCGCTCCTCGCGCTCTGCCTCGCCTGCGCCACGAGCGCCTGCAGCGAGCGCCGTCGCGCGCCGCCCCCGCCCGAGCCGCCCGGCCCCACGACCCCGCCCGAGCCGCCCGGCCCCACGACCCCGGCGAGCCCGACGAGCCCGACCCCGCCCAACCCGACGAGCCCGACGAGCCCGACGAGCCCGACCCCGCCCAACCCGACGACCCCGCCCGGCCCCGCGCCCGGCGCGACGCGCATCGAGCTCGGCCCAATCGAGTCGGTCGCGATCGAGTACCACCACACGGGCTGGGACAACGTCAGGCGCAGCTTCACCCTCGAGCGCGCCGGCACGCGCTTTCGCGTCACGACGAATGCCAGCCAGGGCGGCGGCCCCGACGCCGGTGCCGGTGCGGATGCCGGTGCGGATGCCGGTGCGGATGCCGGCGCAGGCCCGACCGAGCTCGACGCCGCCGCAGTCGACGCGCTCGCGACGCTCGACGAGCTCGTGCCGTCGGACGGTCTCAAGGACTGCAACAGCCACACCGACGACTACCCGGAGCTCACCGTCCGCCTCCGCGGTGCGCTCGCGACGGCGGAGCTCGGCTCGAGCTCGAACTGCCGCCACTTCGCGCCCTGGAACGTCGTCCACGACGGCCGGCTCCTCGTGCAGTTCTCGGGCGCCTTCGGAGCGGCGCTCGAGCCGGTGCTCCGCGCCGTCGATCCGCAGATCCGCCTCACCGACCGCGAGTCGCACGCCGCCGTGCTCGATTTCCTCGAGCGTCGCCCGGCGCCCTCCGGCGTGCGCGTCGCGGAGCCCTTCCGGGAGCGTCTCACCCGCGCGGCCGCCGCGGCCCCCGCCGTGCGCGGCGCCCCCGACCGCCCCGTCATCGGCGTCACGGCCTGGTGCAAGACTGCCGACAACCCGACCTGCCGCCGGCTCGACGCGCGCCTCACGCTCGGCCTCGACGCCGACTTCGCGGTCGAGACCGAGGCCGAGGTGCTCGACTTCGAGGTCCGGAGCCTCGTGCCCGTCCCGACCGCCGGCCTCGCGAAGCTCGCCGCGAGCCCGGTCGAGCGCGCGCTCCTCGCGAGCTCGAAGACGCGCCCCCTCGTGCTCCGCTTCTCGCGCGGCGACGATTGCTCGCAAGCCCAGCGCAGCGCCAAGGACCTCGGCCTGCCGGTGCCGGGCCCGAGCGACTGCGCCTACTGGTTCACCTCCGCGGCGGCCGACGACGGCCAGCCGCCGAGCGTCTTCTACCTGCCCGCCCTCGACGTCGCCTTCCTGCGCCCCGGCGGCGGCGCGGCCGAGGCCAGGTTCTACCGTGCCCTCGGCGCCCCGCCCGAGGTGCTCGCCGATCTCACGAACATCCGCCGCCGCTACGTGCGCCTCGACGGGACATTCGTGCCGAGCCCCTGACGATGGGCGAGTCGGTCAATCGATCTTCCGCACGCGCGCGCCGTTCGCCTCCACGGCGCCCGTGACCGTCCCGCCCGCCAGGAGGGTGATCTCGGCGCCCTGGTCGCCGACGATGCCGCCGACGACGGAGCCGCCCGCGCGCACCTCGAGCCGCGACCGCCCGTGGAGCACGACGCCATGCTGCCTGCCCGACACGCGCCCGCCCTGGCCCACGATGATGCGCGCGTCGCCCTCCGGGGTCATGACCCCGGTGTCGGTCGCGTCGACGACGCCGCCGTCCTCCACGCGCAGGTCCCCCGCGCGCATCTCCACGCCGATGGGCGCCGTGATGGAGCCGCCCTTTTTCACCTTCAGATCGTCGCGCGTCTCGTACGCGACGCCGACCTTCGTCGCCCGTATCGCGCCGTCCTCGATGGTGAGCCGGCCGTGCAACGCGCGCACGCCGGTCGGCGCCTCCACCGACGAGCCGCCCCGGAGCACCGTCGTGCGGCTGAATATCGGCTTGTCGGTGCGATCGAGCAGGAGGCCGATCTCGGTGGCGCGGACCGTCGTGCCGTCGAGCACGAGATCGCTGCCCCTCACGCGCAGCCCGGTCGCGCCCGAGACCTTGCAGTTCTTCAGCGTGACCCGGCCGTTCACCTCGAGCCCGACGCCGCCCGGAGCAGCGAAGGCGCCATTCGTCACGACGAGCGCGCTCATGGACTCCGCCACGATCGGACCGACCGGCTCGAAGCCGCTCCCGAGTCCGATGATCTCGGCCTGCCCGTCGAGCCTCACCCCGCCGCGCACGCGGACCGCGTCGGCGACCTTCACCTCGGCCTGCCCGCCGAGATCGATGACGAGGCCCGCGTCGGCCATGCCCCCCGTGCCCCCCGCAGCGCCCGCAGCCCCCGCAGCGCCCGCAGCCCCAGCAGCGCCCGCAGCGCCCGCAGCCCCCGCAGCCCCCGCAGTCCCGGTGGCCCCGATCGACCCGGCCCCGATGACGAAGTGCGCCTGCGTGCGTCCGAAGAGGGCGCTCTCCTCCCCGCTCACGTCGGCGCTCTCGAACTCGAAATGCGCCTGACCATCGAGCGTGATGGCCCGGACGCCAGACACGATCGCGCGCTTGCCCTCGATCCCGCCCTGGTCGATACCCACCACGGCGCGCTCACGCCCGCGAAGCTCGAGCTCGTCCTCCACCAGCACCTTGCCTTGGTCCCGCACCACGACGGCGACCCGCCCGCGGATCTTCGAGCGCGACAGCTTCACCGTGCATTGCCCGCCGACCTTGAGCGCCACCGCATCGGGCAAGTCCACGTCGAGATTCGCAAACGAATAGGTGCCCTGATTGCAGCACTCGAACGGCGCCTTGCCGTCCCATACCTTGGGAGGATTCTTGCACGAGCCGCTCATGGGCCCGGTGTCCCCACCCGCCTTGTCCCCCGCCCCGCTGCCCGCCCCCACGCCCGTCCCAACCCCGGCCTTGTCCCCCTCCGCCGCGTGCGCCCGGTCGCCGTCGCCGTCGCCGTCCTCTTCCCCGTCCGCGCTCTCGGGGATGCGCAGCTTGGCGCGCTTCACGCGCCCCGGCGCGTCCGGATGCCCCTGAATCACCTCGGCCTCGGCGACGAGCGCCGGCAAGGGCGACAGCGCGACGCCGCGCTCCACGCTCTCCCACGCCCGCGCAAGGTCGCCCACGACCTCGTACAGGATCGCCAGATCGTAGTAGAGCCACGCCCCCGCCTCGCCGCCGAGCCGCTCGCCGCCGAGCCCCGCGCCGCCCCCTGCGCGCGCGCGCTCGAGCTCCGCGATCGCTTGCCGGACGGTCTTCGTCTCGCGCATGAGGTCCCACGCCTTCTCGCAGGCGCTCGCCGTCTGGCCGCGGCACATCGACCAGGTCCGGCCGACCTCGACCCCCCGCTCGTCCCAGACCAGTCTGAACGTGCAGCCCCCGACCGCCGCCCCCAACACCACGACCGCGCCCGTGACCGCGACCGCCGTCGCCACGCGCGCCACGCGCGCCCGCAGATCCCTCGACTTCTTCACCTGCCACCTCCCGCCGTCCGCCGTCTGCCGCCCTCCGCACCGCCGCCCACCCCGATCGATCGCCCGCAGGCCGAGCCACGCCGAGCCCGTCGACCGGACGCCCGAGGTTACACCGAGTCCGCGCGCGAGTCCGCGCGCGAGTCCGCGCGCGAGTCTGCGCGCGAGTCCCCGCGCGAGGCTCACCTCCGCTCCCGCGCGCCCCGCGTGCGTCCGAACGCCCCCGAAGCCGCCACAAGTGCCGTGTCTTGAATCAAGACAGGGGGTTTGTGGCGGCACGGCAACGCCCGAAGGCCCCCGAAGCCGCCACAAGTACCGTGTCTTGAATCAAGACAGGGGGTTTGTGGCGGCACGGCCGCGTCCGAAGGCCCGCGAAGCCGCCACAAGTGCCGTGTCTTGAATCAAGACAGGGGGTTTGTGGCGGCACGGCAACGCCCACCCCGCGGTTTCGAAGCTGGGCGAGGATCCCGGCCGCGGACCCTGGAGCCATGGGCCCGCGAGTCGGCGCGGTGTCCGGCGCGTCCGGACCCGGGACTCCCCCGGCGCGTCCGGTCCGGTACGCCGCACCGCCACCCGAGCCCGCGATCGCCTACCATCCCTCATCCCCCCTCATCACCCGTCCCCCATCCCCCGCGATGCCCCCCTCGCCACCCACCCCGTTCGCCGGGTCCGCCCCCTGCGCCGCCTTCGCCGAGGTTCCGCGTGCGGACTGGGTCGCGTCGAACGCCCTCGCCTTCGCCTTTCGTGACCGCTGCCCGATCTCGCGCGGGCACACGCTCGTCGTCCCGCGGCGCGTCGTCGCGGACTGGTTCTGCGCCACCGCCGACGAGCGCCTCGCCATGCTCGCCCTCGTCGACGAGGTGAAGGCCGCCCTCGACCGCGAGCTTCGACCCGACGGCTACCGCGTGACGTTCGACAGCGGCCCCGCCCCCGGCGAGCGCGTCGCGCACCTCGTCGTCCACGTCATTCCCCGCCACGGCCGCCACGGTGACTCGCGCGCCCGCGCCGACGCGCTCACGACCGGCGGCGAGCTCGACCCCTTTGCGCGCCACGTGCTCCCCCTCTTCGACCGGGCGCGCGACATCGCGATCGTGGCGGCGTTCGTGCTCGAGTCGGGGCTCCTGCGCATCCGGCCGGCGCTCGTCAGCGCCCTCCGTCGCGGGGCGCGCGTGCGCATCGTCACGGGCGACTACCTCGACTTCACGCAGGCCGCCGCCCTCGAGATGCTGCTCGACCTCGAGATCGCAGGCATCGGAGGGGTCGCCGATGCGACCGAGCCCGCCGATGCGACCGAGCCCGCCGATGCGACCGAGCCCGCCGAGAGGCCTTCGAGACCACGTGGGCCCGCGCCCGCCCGCTCACGGCCGCCTGGGTGCACGACTACGCGACCCGCGCCCGCACGCACGTCGCCGCGCCACCGCCCGGCGCGCCACTTCCAGCACCGCATTCATCCGACCCCGAGCACGAGCTCGACTCCGAGCCCCTCGAATCGCCGCCCGCACCCCACGCCGCGCAGCTCGAGGCGCTCGCCCGGCTCCGCGCCGCCCGGGCCGAGGGCCGCACCCGCGCGCTCGTCGTCGTATCCGTTCACGGGGTTCTACGCCGCGCGGCGTAGCTGAATGACGGGCGCAATCGTGGGCAGCAAGGACGGGGGCGAGCGATGTTCGAGAACCGCGCAGCACGCATCGCGCATGAAGTCGACGATGTTCCTGCTCTGTT
>JACRDA010000435.1 GCA_016212965.1 Myxococcales bacterium | reverse complement strand
GCCACGCCGCAGGGCGGAGCCCCGCGCGGACGCGCCGGGCCGAGGCCGGCACCACGGCGGCGGACGGCGGGCCCGGCGGCGCGGCAGCGGGCGCCGACGCCGTCTTCGCCTCGCGCGTCCTGCACCACGCGCCGCTGCCGAGCCGGGCGCTCGCGGCCATCGTCGGGCTCGCGCGTCCGGCGGCGACCGAGGGGCGCGGCGACCCGACGACGGGCGGAGTGGGGGGGGCCGTCGTGGTGCTCGACTACGAGAGCCACCACGACGAGTCGCTGCGCGAGCAGGAGGCCGACCGGTGGCTCGGCTTCGCGCCCGCCGAGCTCGCCGAGATGGCCCGCGCCGCCGGCCTCGTCGGGGTGCACGTCCGGCGCCTGCCGGCGGCCTGGTGCGGCGACGGGCCCGACCGGCACCTGCGCTGGCAGCTGCTCGTCGGGCGGCGCGGCGCGGTGGCGGCCGAGCGCGTCACGACCGCACCCCGCAGCGCCAGAACCGACTGACCCGCGCGCGCCGGGCGCGCGCACGACGGACATGCACTCGGAACCGAATCAGCGAACAGGAGCCAGGAGCGAATGAGCAACCAGAAGCAGGACTACAAGGTGGCGGACATCGGCCTCGCGGACTGGGGCCGCAAGGAGATCCGCCTGGCGGAGCGCGAGATGCCCGGGCTCATGGCGCTGCGCGAGCGACACGGCAAGGACAAGCCGCTCGCCGGCGCGAAGGTGGCCGGCTCGCTGCACATGACGGTGCAGACCGCCGTGCTCATCGAGACCTTGGCCGAGCTCGGCGCCGACGTGCGCTGGTGCAGCTGCAACATCTTCAGCACCCAGGACCACGCCGCCGCGGCGATCGCGGTCGGCCCCGACGGCACGCCCGACGCCCCCAAGGGCCGGGCCGTGTTCGCCTGGAAGGGCGAGACGCTCGAGGACTACTGGTGGTGCACGCTCCAGACGATCACCTGGCCGGACGGCTCGGGCCCCGACCTCATCGTGGACGACGGCGGCGACGCCACCCTGCTCGTGCACCGCGGCTACGAGTACGAGAAGGCCGGCAAGATCCCCGAGTTCGACCCCAAGAACGAGCCGGAGGAGTGGGGCGTGGTGCTCGCGACCCTGCGCCAGGTGCACAAGACCGACCCCGGCCGCTGGCAGCGCTTCGTCACGCGCCTGCGCGGCGTCAGCGAGGAGACGACGACCGGCGTGCACCGGCTCTACGAGATGGAGGAGAAGAAGAGCCTGCTCTTTCCGGCCATCAACGTGAACGACTCGGTGACCAAGAGCAAATTCGACAACATCTACGGGTGCCGTCACTCGCTCATCGACGGGCTGAACCGCGCCAGCGACGTGATGCTGGGCGGCAAAGTGGCCGTCGTGGCGGGCTACGGCGAGGTGGGCAAGGGCTGTGCCGAGGCGCTGCGCGGTCAGGGCTGCCGCGTGATCGTCACCGAGATCGATCCCATCTGCGCCCTGCAGGCGGTGATGGACGGCTACCAGGTCGCGACCCTCGAGGACTGCGCCGCGACGGCCGACGTGTTCGTCACGGCCACCGGCAACCGCGACGTGCTCACGGTCGAGCTCATGTCGAAGATGAAGGACAAGGCGATCGTCGGCAACATCGGCCACTTCGACAACGAGATCGACATGGCCGGCCTCGCCAAGGTCCCGGGCATCAAGAAGGTGCCCATCAAGCCGCAGTACGACGAGTGGGTCTTCCCGGACGGCCACGGCGTGCTCGTCCTGGCCGAGGGCCGCCTGCTCAACCTCGGCTGCGCCACGGGGCACCCGAGCTTCGTCATGAGCACCTCGTTCACGAACCAGGTGCTGGCGCAGCTCGAGCTGTGGCAGCACGCGGCACGCTACGAGAAGAAGGTGTACGTGCTGCCGAAGCACCTCGACGAGGAGGTCGCGCGGCTGCACATCGGGCAGCTCGGCGTGCGCCTGACCAAGCTCACGCCGCGCCAGGCCGAGTACATCGGCGTCCCCGTCCAGGGGCCCTACAAGCGCGACACGTACCGCTACTGACGACCGCGCGCGCGGCGGGCCGGCCGCCGACCACGCCGACCCGCTCGACGCGCCGCGCGAGACTCCGTATAAACGGGGCCGGATGGAGTCGCGGTTCGACTCGCAAGAGGAAGCCGAGCTTCGCGCGCGCCACGGCGGTGCGCACGGAGAGGATCTGGCCTCGCGCCTGTACACGGCGCGGTTGGTCGCGAGCGCGCTCGGCCCCGGCGCCGGCGGCCTCGGTTGCTCGCTGAAGGGGCGCACGCGCGACGCCTTCGGCCTCGAGCACGGCGTGCTCTACCTGCACGAGGGCGAGCTCGGTCCGCCCGGCCTCGAGCCGAGCTCGTTCGCGGCGTGCGAGCTCGCCAGCCTGGTGCGCGCCGCGGCGTTCGACGGCGCGCTCGAGGCGGCCGTCGAGGCCGAGCTCGCGCGCAGCCGCCGCGATCCCGACGGGGTGCGCCCCTCGAGCGCGGCCCTGTGGCACGCGCAGCTGCCCGCTGCGTTCGTGGACCACTGCCAGGCCGACGTCGTCCTCGCCGTCCTGGCGCAAGAGGACGCGGAAGCGAGCGCGCGGCGCGTGTGGGGTGACGAGCTCGCGTTCGTGCCGTACACGCGCTCGGGCGCCCTCTTGGCCCGGCGCGTGGCCGAGGCGTTCCGGCGCCACGTCGCGGAGCGCGGCCGCGAGCCCGGCCTCCTCGTGCTCGAGCGGCTGGGCGTCGCGACCTGGGGCGCGACCGCGCGCGAGTGTTACGAGCGCACCGTGCAGGCCGTCACGCGCGCCGAGCAGCACGTCGTGCCGACGCTCCCCGACGCCGCCTTCGCCGAGCCCCTCGCGGACAGCGACGGCCCGCGGCGCACGATGGCGCTCGCCCTGCGCGGTGCGCTGGCGCGCGCGAGCGGGCGGCACGTCATCGCCCACTGGCGAGCGACGCCGGAGCTCGTCCGCTTCAGCCTCGCGGCGGTCGAGCTCGAGCCCGAGCACAGCGCGGCGGCGACGCCGGCCCAGGTGACCCACGCGGGGCGCCTGCCGCTCGTGGCGCGTCACGAGTACGGCGAGGCCTCCGAGCTCATCGCGGCGCGGCTCGACGCCGCGCTGGCGAGCTACGCGCGGACTCACGACGCCTACCTCGCGCGCGGCGCGGAGCTCCGCGGACGCCCGCCGGAGCGCGGCGAGCCGTGGCCGCGCGTGGTGCTCGTGCCCGGGCTCGGAGCGCTGTGCCTCGGGCCGAGCCTGCGCGAGGCGTGCGCCACGGCCGACGCCTACGAGCACGGCGTGGCCGTGGCCGAGCGGGCCCGCGCGCTCGGCCGCTAGGCCCCGCTGCCCGAGCTCGATGCCTTCGACGCGGAGCGCGGCGCGGCGCCCGCGGCAGCGGGCGCGGCCGCGACGGGGCGCCTCGGTGGACTCGTGGCGCTCGTCACCGGCGCGGCGAGCGGCATCGGCCTCGCCACGGCGAAGGCGATGCTCGCGGCCGGTGCCCACGTGGTGATGGCGGACCGCGACGAGCGCGTGCTCGAGTGCGTGGCCGAGGGCCCGCGCGAGGCCCACGCCGGGCGCGTCGTCACGGTGTGCTGCGACGTCGCCGACGGCCGCTCGGGCTTCGAGTCGGTGCGCGCGGCCTGCGACGCCTTCGGCGGCGTCGACATCCTGGTGTCGAACGCGGGCGTGGCGCCGAGCGGCGCCCTGCACACCGACGGCGGCGACGAGGCGCTGCGTCGCTCGCTCGAGGTGAACCTGCTCGGGCACCAGCACTTTGCCCGCGCGGTGGCCGACGCCCTGCTCGTGCAGCGCGCGGGCGGCGCCCTGTTGTTCAACGCCTCGAAGGCGGCCTTCCACCACGCCCCCGGGCTCGGCCCCTACTCCGTGCCCAAGGCGGCCCTGCTCGCCCTCATGCGGCAGTACGCCGTCGACCTCGGGCACGAGGGCATCCGCAGCAACGCCGTCAACGCCGACCGCGTGCGCACGGGCCTGTTCGCCACCGGGGCGCTCGCGTCGCAGGCGCGCGCCCGGGGCGTGTCCCCGAGCGAGTACTTCCGCGCCAACCTCCTCGCGCGCGAGACCAGCTCGGAGGACGTCGCCGAGGCCTTCGTGTACCTCGCCACGGCGCAGGCGACGACGGGCTG
The DNA here is from genome assembly GCA_016212965.1 of Myxococcales bacterium. GTDB lineage: Bacteria > Myxococcota_A > Polyangia > Polyangiales > Polyangiaceae > JACRDA01. The sequence goes on along the minus strand of JACRDA010000435.1, from coordinate 26,943 downwards.
CGTGCTCACGGTCGACGGCGGTAATGCCGCCGCGTTCCCGCGCTGACGCGCCGTGGCCCGCAGAAGCGCGCTTGTACACCGAGCCGCGCCCGCGCTAGAAGCGGGCATGCTGAACGTGAGCCTTTCGGGTGCGAGCCGCGGCTGGGGACGGTGGGCGCGGCGGGCGGCGCCACTGCTGCTCGGTGCCCTGTGCAGCCTGTCCACGGCCGGGTGCCTCAAGAAGCTCATCTTCGACGGCCAGGTCGCCTCGACGCGCAAGGGCGCGGACGCGGTCAACACGCTCAGCGACTACGAGGTCGCGAACGTCATCGCCTTCGCCGGCCTCGGGCAGTTCGAGGGCATGCACTTCCTCGGCCCGTACAACGAGGACGCGCTCTTCATGCTCGTGAAGGGCTGGGCGGGCGCGGGCTTCGGCTTCATCGAGGACAAGATGGAGCAGGCGGCCGACGCCTACGGCGAGGACAGCGAGCTCGCCGAGTATCACAAGGCGCGCGCCATCGCGGCCTACGACCGCGCCACCTTCTACGGCGTGAAGCTGCTCGAGATGCAGCACCCGGGCTTCGAGGCCGCCAAGAAGGGCGGCATCGACGGCATGCGCACCTGGCTCGCGGAGTTCGTCGACGCGGAGAAGGACACGCCCGTCCTCTTCTGGGTCGGGCAGGCCTGGCTCAGCAAGGTGAACCTGCTCAAGGACCAGCCGTCCCAGGTGGCCGAGCTGTTCGTCGGCGTGGCGCTGGCCGAGCGCGCGGTCGAGCTCGACGAGACCTACCTCTACGGCTCGGGGCACGTCGTGCTCGGCGCCTACCACGCGCGCTCGGGCATGGCCGAGCTCGACGAGGCGAAGAAGCACTTCGAGCGCGCGTCCGAGCTGAACGGCGGCAAGGCCCTGCTCGGGAAGTTCCAGTACGCGGCCAAGTACCTGTGCGCGCGGCCCGAGAAGACGCCCGCCGACAAGGAGGAGTACGTCAAGCTGCTCACCGAGGTCGTCGAGGCCGGGGACACCCTGCCCGAGCAGCGCCTGCAGAACGTCATCGCGAAGCGCAAGGCCCGCCGCGCCCTCGGCAAGGCGCGCATGGACGACTGCGGGTTCTGACGCGTGCTTCGCCGTTCCGGCGCGCCACGGCCCGTCGTGGGTCGAGGGTCGAGGGTCGCCGGGCTCTTGGCGCTCGCGTCGGCCGCGGCGGCGTGCGGCGGCGGAGCGTCGGACGGCAGTGCGTCGAGCTCCGCGCGCGGGGCCGCCACGGACACGGCCGGCACGGCGCCCGGCGCGAGCTCGGCGGCCGCGCCGATGTGCATCGCCTACTGCGACAAGGCCCTCGGCTGCGCCGTCGACCTCGCCGCCAAGATGGGCGGTCCGGCGCTCGCGGACAAGGCCCGGCAGGACATCGCGCCCAAGCTCGACGACTGCAAGACGAAGTGCAAGGACGGCATGGCGCGCGCGGGAGCCGCGGGTGACGCCATCCTCGGCCGGCTCGAGCCGTGCCTGAAGATGTCGGACTGCGCGGAGTTCATGCGATGCGCGATGCACGTGGGCCTGGGCGCGCTCGGCCCGTGAGCGAGCGGGACGCGGTCGCGAGCGCGGCGCACGACCGCCCGGCGCTCGAGGCCGTCGGCGACGGGCTCTGGACCGCGACCCGCAGGCAGCGCTTCTGGGGCCTCGAGACGGGCACACGCATGACCGTCGTGCGCCTCGGGGACGGCGGGCTCTTCGTGCACTGCCCGGTGGCGCTCGACCCTGCGACGCGCGCCGCCGTCGACGCGCTCGGGCCGGTCCGGGCGGTCGCGTCGGCCAGCCTGTTCCATCACCTCTACGCCGGCGACTGGCTCTGCACCTACCCGGACGCGCTCTTCTGCGCCTCGCCGGGGCTCGAGAAGAAGCGCGCGGACCTTTCGTGGGGGCACGTGCTCTCGGACACGCCCCACCCGCTCTGGGCGGGCGAGCTCGAGCAGCTCTACTTCGGCGCGCGCTTCGAGCGCGAGGTCGTGTTCTTCCACGCGCGGAGCCGCACGCTCGTCTGCGCCGACGCGCTCCTCAACCTGGCGCGGCACCCGTCGCAGACGACCCGCGTCGTCGCGCGGCTCATGGGCAACACGGCCCCCGGCCGGGGCTGGCCCGAGCGCTTCGCGGTGCGCGACCGCGCCGCGGCGCGCCGGCAGGTCGATGCCATGCTCGGCTGGGACTTCGAGCGCATCGCGCTCGCACACGGCGCACCGGTCGAGCGCGACGGGCGCGCGATTCTGCGCGCCGCGTACGCGTGGCTGTAGCGCGGCGCGCACCGCCCGCGCGAATGTGGTAACCCGGCCTCATGCGGAAAGTCGGTGGCGCGCTCGGGCTCGGCCTCGCGGGGCTCGTCGCCTGCGGCGGCGGGGACAAGGGCAGCACGAGCTCCACCGCGCGCTCGGCGACCGCGACGGCCGCTGCCGCACCGACGGCGACTGCCACGGCGACCGCGAGCGCGAGCGCGAGGGCAGACGGCGAGGGCGGCCCTGCCGCGTCGGCAGCGGCGCGCCCCGCGAGCTCGGGGGCGGCGTTTTCGTCCGCGTCCGCATCGGCTGCCGTGTCCGCATCGGCTGCCGTGTCCGCATCGGCTACCGCATCCGCATCGGCCTCGGGCGTGCAGGCCGATTGCGACAAGGCCTGCGACATGATCTCGAAGTGCGCCGTGGAGCTCGCCGTGGAGCTCGCGAAGACGGACGGCACCGCGCCCGAAGAGCTCGCGGCGACGCGGGAGGAGGCCGCCGAGGAGGCGAAGGAGTGCCGCGAGGAGTGCCGCGAGGCGCCCTCCGAGGCCGACACGATGAAGAAGCTCGCGCGCTGCGCCGACCAGGGCTGCGGCGCCTTCATGAAGTGCGTGGGCGAGCTGCGCATCGACGAAGAGGACGAGCCGTAGGCCGAACCGGGGCGTCGCCCGCGTGCACCGTTCGCGGTAGACTTGGCCCGATGAGCGCGCCCGCCGAGACGCCCCCGATGACGGCCGAGGCGTACCTCGCGTTCGAGCACGCGAGCCCGATCCGGCACGAGTTCGTCCGTGGCGCCCTCTTCGCCATGTCGGGGGCGACCAAGCTGCACAACGACGTCGTGGCGAAGGTCGCCGCCGTCTTGAAGGCACACCTGCGCGGTCGCCCGTGCCGGACGTACCTGCTCGACGTGAAGCTGCACGTCGAGGCCGCGGATGCGTACTTCTACCCCGATGTCTTCGTGACCTGCGACCCGCGTGATCGCGACGACCCGCTCGTCGCGCACGACCCGTCCCTCATCGTCGAGGTTCTCTCGGACTCGACCGCCGCCTACGACCGGGGCGAGAAGTTCGACGACTACCGGCGCCTGCCCGAACTGCGCGAGTACGTGCTCGTCGACTCGCGCCAGCGCCACGTCGTCGTGTACCGCTCGACCGCCGCGAGCACCTGGGAGTTCGACCCGGTGGGCGCCGACGGCCTGGTCCGGCTCGCCTCGGTCGGTCTCACGACCCCGATGTCGGCCTTCTACGAGGACACGGACGTGCCCGCCACGCGCCCGCGCTCGGAGGCGGCGACCTAGAAGGCAACTCGGCTCCATTGTGCCGGTGGCGTCAGGCTACGGGCCTCAGGCTTCAGCCCCAGAGGCCGCGGTGTGGATCCCTGCGGCCTCCCGCTCTCCCTCCCAAGCCTGGAGCCTGGAGGCTGGCTGGGATGCTGCAGCCGGTAGCCGCGTCGGCCTACCGTTTCGTGCGACGCGGGTCGGGCAGAGCCCGGTGGTGGAACTGACCCTCATCGCCCTCGGCTGGGCGTCGGAGGCGCGCTCCTCGATCGCGCTCGCCGCGCGCCTCGGGATTCTTGCGGCGTGCCATCGTGGTGAGCTCGAGTCACGCTACGCTGAGCGCGTGCGTGCGCTCGAGGGACTGATTCGCTCCCTCGAGTCGCGTGCCTGAAGCCTGCAGCCTGATCCCTGTAGTCGCGAGACGTTCGCCCGAAAGGGCGAACGTCGAGTCAGAGCCGGATGCGCTTCCAGCCGCCGAGCTTGAACTTGATGCCCATCGCAAGGGCGAGGCCGCAGATGTAGGCCACCGCGGCCGACCACACGCCCATGAGGCCGAGCTCGAACCGCAGGCCGAGCAGCCAGGCGAGCGGGACGAGGCAGGTGAAGTGCAGGAGCAGCTCCGCCACCATGACGTACTTGGTGGCGCCGGCGCCGAAGAGGGCCTGCGTGAGGATCATGCCCGTGGCGATGAGCGGGGTGATGATGCCCATCAGGCGGAAGGGGCCGGTCGCGGCGTCGAGCACCGCGTCGCTGTTCTGGAACAGGCCGAGGAGCGGGCGCGCGGCCAGGGCCTCGACGACGCCCACGACGCCGAACACGATGATGCCGAGCTTGACCGACGACCAGCCGAAGCGCGCCGCCTTGTCGGGGTCACGCTCGCCGAGGGCCTGCGACACGAGCGTGGCGGTCGAGGTGCCGAAGGCGAGGCAGGCGAAGAAGGTGAGCTTCATCACCGTGACGACCAGGGTCGTGGCGGCGCCGTTGATCGGGCCGATGGTCGAGCCGTCGTCGAGCTTGCTGGCGATGCCGGCGAACACGAGAAAACCACTCATGACCGCCACGGTGGCGAGCCCGCCGGGGATCGACAGCTTGACGACGTCCCACGTGAGGCGCCGCGAGAACTTGCGGAAGTCGAAGAAGCGGTAGCGCTTGCGGTAGGCGGGCGCGAGCATGAACCCGAGCATGATGACGAGCCCGAGGTAGGTCGCCACGGTGCCGCTCACGGCGGCGCCCACGAAGCCCATGGGGGCGATGCCGAGCGGCTCGGCACCGGTGATGAGCACCCACGACAGGGCGACGTTGACCGTGTTCATGATCGCCGAGGCGACGAAGTGCACGCCCGTCTTGCCCACGCCGTCGAAGAAGGCCTTGAGCGCGAAGGTCGCGGCCATGGACGGGATCGACAAGAGGCGGATCGCGAGGAAGTGCTCCGCCGCCTCGCGCGCGTGTGGGTCGGGGCAGAGCGCCCCGAGCAGCGGCCCCTTGAAGAGGTAGGCCAGGCCCGTGAACAAGAGCCCGAGCACCCCGGCGACCGTGAGCGCGTTGAGCAGCACGCCGCCGGCGTCCCCGTAGCGCTGCTCGGCGTAGCGCCGACCGCTGAAGGCCTGCGTCCCGACGGAGATGGCGCTGAGCGAGCCGCCGAAGATCCAGAGGATGACGAGCGACGGAAAGAACACCGCGTCGGCCGCCGTGGCATCCGCCTCGGACAGCTTGCCGAAGCGGTACATGTCGACGATGTTGACGACGTTCTGGAGCAGCATCGCGCCCACGGTCGGCAGCGCCAGCTTCAGGATGACCCGGTACGGGTTGCCGGAGGTCACCAGGTTGACGGACGGGGCGGCAGCCTCCGCGGGGGCGACGACTTCGTCGGTGGTCACGGCCGCGCTCGACGGCGCTATTTCCTGGGTCGCGGGAGCGATCGTCACGTGGGGGGATCCGTTCGGCCGAGGCTCGGGGCGGGGTCGGTGGTGGACAACCGGCCTCTCATAGCACGGGCGCGGCCGTCGAAAAGTTTCGCGGCGCGCGCGGGCCGCCGGTCGGCGCCCGGCCGTCAGCCGGCCGACGAGCGCAAGAGCGCCTGCGTGCCGGGGCGCTCGTCGCGACGCTCGGCCGGAGGCTTGCCGGAGGGCGCCGCGTCCTCGCGCCGACGCGTCGGGCTGCGTCCGGGCGGGCTCGCCGGCTGCAGCCGCTCGTGGGCTCCGCGATCGAGCCCGGGCGCGGGTGGAGGCTCGGCGTCCGCAGAGCTCGCCGCTGCGCCGCCGACGGGCCGGAGATCCACGCCGTCCATCACCGCGCCGGCGGGGGGCGTGGCGGGGACCGGCAGGACGGCCGGACCGCCGAACGCCTCCGGCGCGCGCAGCCCCGCGGGTGCAGCCGGCAAGAAGGGGCGCACCTGCGAGCCGAGCAGGACGGCGGCACAGGCGACGACGGCCGCGGCGATGCCCGCCCCGACGGCGCGCCGGCGGGTGCGCTGGCGCGTGGGCTCGTCGAGCGCGTCGGCGATGGCGTCGGCCATCTCGGCCGCGCTCGCGAAGCGCCGCCCGGGCTGGCGCGCGAGCGCGCGCATCGCGATGGCGCTCGCGGCCCGGCTGATGCCCCGGTTCGCGGCGCGCTCGTGCGGCGGCTCGGGCATGGCGCGGAGCTTCGCGTCGAGGACGGCGACCGCGCTCTCGCCCGAGAACGGCAGGCTGCCGGTCAGCATCTCGTAGAGCACGCAGCCGAGCGCGTAGACGTCGGCGCGCGCGTCGATACGCGCGCCCGCCACCTGCTCGGGCGCCATGTACTCGGGCGTACCGAAGAGCGTGAGGGACCCGAGGTCGGGGTGGGCCGGCGCCGCCGCGCGCGGCTCGACGCCCGCGGGCGCCGCGGAGCGCGCCTCTGCCGTCTGCACCTCGGCCTCGTGCCCGCTCTCCGCGAGCTCGCCGTCGGCGTGCGCCAGGCCGAAGTCGATGAGCTTGAGCGCGCCATGGTCGGTCAGGATGAGGTTGGCCGGCTTCAAGTCGCGGTGCACCACGCCCGAGCGGTGGGCCGCGTCGAGCGCCGAGCACGCCTGGCGCGCGATGCGCAGCGCACGACGCCACTCCATGGGCTCGCGCGCGAGGACGGCCTTCAGCGTCTCGCCCAGGCAGAGCTCCATGGCGCAGAACACGCGGCCGTCGGCGGTGTGGCCGAAGTCGTACACGCGCACGACCCCGGGGTGGGCGAGGCGCGACAGCGCGCGCGCCTCGCGGCGAAAGCGCGCCTCGGTCTCGCGCGACAGGGCCTGCCCCTCCGCCAGGAGCTTGACCGCCACGCGGCGGCCGAGCTCGACGTGCTCGCCCTCGAACACGACGCTCGTGGCGCTGCGCCCGATCTCGCGGCCGAGGCGGTAGCGCGTGCCCGCGAGGAGATCCGCGGCGGCCTCCACGGGCGCCGGCGGCGGGCTCTCCTCGACCGGTGCCGGACGCGGCAGCGCTCGGCTGCGCGCCGAGGCGATGAGCCGCGCGATCTCGAAGCGGCTGCGCGACGGCTCGAGCGGGTAGAGGTTGTACATGAGCTGCGCGACGCGCGCTCGCATGCCGCGCTCGCCGTTCGGGAGCGCGGGGGCCCCGCCGAGCAGCCGTGCCAGCTCGCGCGCCGCGAGGCGGCTCGAGGCGTAGCGCCGCTCGCGATCGTGCGCCGTCATGCGCGCGATGACGGCGTCGAGCGCCGCGGGCGCGCCGACCAGGTGGGCGACGGGCGGCGGATCGCGGTCGCCCCGCTCGACGGCGGCCAGGTGCTGCGCGGCGTCGCCCTGCAGGAAGCGCCGCCCCGCGCACAGCTCCCACAGCATCACGCCCGCGGCGTAGATGTCGACGCGCGCGTCGCCGGGGTCCCCGCCCGCCACCTCGGGCGCGACGTAGCCCGGCTTGGCGAACACGACGCCCGCCACCGTGTGGCAGCGGCGGTTCTGGCCGCGCGCCGTGCCGAAGTCGATGATCTTGAGCTCGCCGCCGTAGCCGACCATCACGTTGTGCGGCGACAGATCGCGGTGCACGATCTCGAGCGGGCGACCGGAAGCGTCGCAGCGCTCGTGGATGTAGGCGAGGGCCTCGGCGGCGAGCCCGACGGCCGCGACGGCGTCCTGCCAGCCGATGCGGTAGCCGACCTCCGCCACGCGCTGCCGGACCGCGCCGAGGCTGCGACCCTCGACGTACTCGAGCACGACGAAGGGGTCGCCACCCGGCTCGGTGGTCGCCGCCTCGATGACCTGCGCCACGCCGGAGTGCTGCAGCTGCGCCTGCACGCGCGCCTCGTCGAGGAAGCGCGCGAGGAAGTTCGGGTCGTGCGCGTACTCGCGCCGGATCACCTTCACGACGACGGGGCGCTCGGCCCCCTCCACGCCCGTCGTGGAGGCGAGGAAGACCTGACCCATGCCGCCGCGCGCGAGCATGCGCAAGAGGAGGTAGCGGCCAAACGCCCGAGGCAGCCCGGCACGGTCGAAGCAGTCGTCCATTGCCGCGATGGTGAGCATGTAGGACAAGGTGGGCCAAGTTCCCCATCGCCTTGCTGGCCGCGACCTGGACGGCTAGGTTTCGCGGCGCGCCTCGCCCCGAGGCGCGTCCCCAGGACGAGCAAGCAATGAACAAGGGTACGGCAGTCGTCGGTTTCATCCTGTGTTTCCTGGCCGGAGTCGGCCTCATGTGGGGCGTGGACCGGGGCGGCGGCGGGTCGCACAGCGTCGCCGCCGAGCACGGCCAGGCGAAGGGCATCTACCCGCAGGGCCCCTGGAGCGACGAGGCCGCGTCCATCCCGGTGTCCTCGAAGGACCCGAGCTGGGGCGCGCGCACCGCGCCCGTCACCATCGTGATCTTCAGCGACTTCCAGTGCCCGTACTGCAAGGACAACGAGCTCGGCACCATGCAGACGCTCAAGGAGAAGTACGGTCCCGAGAAGCTGCGCCTCGTCTGGAAGAACAACCCGCTGCCCATGCACTCCAAGGCCATGCCGGCGCACGTCGCGGCGCAGGCGGTCTTCCGCCTCGCGGGCTCCGAGGCGTTCTGGGCGTTCAACGAGCGCGCCTTCGAGAACAACCGCGATCTGTCGCCCGACAACTTCGAGGTGTGGGCGGCCGAGGCCGGCGTCGACGCCGCCAAGTTCAAGGCGGCCATGGCCGACAACGCGGCCGACCGCCAGAAGGTCCAGGAGGATCTCGACCTCGGCCGGCGCTCGGGCGTGAGCGGCACGCCGGCCTTCTTCGTCAACGGCGTGTTCATCAACGGCAACCAGTCGGTGGGCACGTTCTCGCAGGAGATCGACCGGCAGCTCAAGGCCGCCGAGCAGGCGCTCGCCGCGGGGACCAAGGCCGACGAGCTCTACGTGAAGCTCACGAACCAGAACAAGCCGAGGGATCCGAGCGCCGCGAGCGCGCAACCGCAGCCGCAGCCGCCGCCCCCGAAGGAGCCGCCGAAGAAGCCCGAGCAGGACACGAAGACCGTCTGGAAGATCGTGCCGCCGGCCGGGGCCGCGTCGCGACTCGCCGGCCCCGAGCCCTTCAAGAAGGCCGACGCGCTCGTCACGATCGTGGAGCTCTCGGACTTCGAGTGCCCGCAGTGCGGCAAGGTCGCGCCCACGGTGAAGAAGATCCTCGAGACCGAGAAGTACGCCGGCAAGGTGCGCCTCGTGTGGCTCGACAACCCGATCCCCCGGCGCCCGGGCGAGTCGGCCGCGAGCTTCGCGCTCGAGGCCATGGCGCAGAAGGGCGCGCCGGGCTTCTGGGCGGCGCACGATCTGCTCTTCTCGAAGCAGGCGGCGCTCGGCGCGGCCGAGCTCGACAAGTACGCCGCCGAGCTCGGCGACGTCGAGGTCACGGTCGACGGCAAGAAGCAGAAGCTCGGCACGGACGCTGCCAAGCTGAAGGACGCCGTCCAGAAGCGCCGCCACGGCGACCGCATCTACGCGGGCCAGGTCGTGGCGGACGACTTCCAGGCCGTCGGCATCCCGCAGTTCTTCATCAACGGGCGCCGCATCGCCGGGGCCGAGGAGCTCGAGACCTTCACCAAGGTCATCGACGAGGAGCTCGTGCGGGCCGAGGCGCTCCTCAAGAAGGACGTGAAGCCCGCCGACCTCTACAAGGAGCTCGTGAAGGACGGCAAGGAGCCGCCCGCCTTCGCGTCGACCCTCGAGAAGAAGGACGTGGGCCCGGCGCCGAAGGACGCCCCCACGAAGGGCGGCGACAAGGCCACGGTCGTCATCCAGCAGTTCTCGGAGTTCGAGGACCCGTACTGCGCGCGCGCCGCGGGCGTGATGACCCAGCTCGTCGAGACCTACGGCGACAAGATCAAGGTGGTCTGGCGCCATCGCCCGCTGCCGGTACACAAGAACGCCGTCCCGGCGGCGATCGCCGCCCAGGCCGTGTACGAACAGAAGGGCAGCAAGGGCTTCTGGGCCCTGCACGACGTGCTCTTCCAGAACCAGAAGGCGCTCGACGCGGACGCCATCAAGAAGGCCGTGAGCGAGCTGACGCTCGACGGCAAGCCCGCGGGCCTCGACCTGGCGAAGTGGTCGGCCGCGATCGCGAGCGACGCCCTGAAGAAGCGCGTCGAGGCCGACGGCGAGGCCGCCACCAAGGCCCAGATCGGCGGGGCACCCGTGTTCGTCGTGAACGGCTACTACGTGTCGGGTCCCCAGAGCTTCGTGCGCTTCCGGCGCGTCGTGGACCTCGCGCTCAAGGAGGCCGCGAAGCCGTGACGCCAGGCCCGCGGCGCCCGCGCCGCGCGCTCAGCTGCGGCGGGCCTTCTTCTTCACGATGAGCGCGGCCATCGCGGCGCCGGCCGCCTGCGCCACCGAGGCCGCCTCGGCCACCGCCTCGCCGTCGACGTCGTCGGGCGCGTCGTCGGCGTAGAGCATGGCCACGACGCGTCCGCGCACCCGCACCGGCAGGATCGCCGCGCGCAGCGCCGGGCCATCGGCCGCGTGGCCGAGCGCGGCGAGGAGCTCGCCGTCCGATCCGGTGGGTCGCAACGCGCCGACGAACAGGGCGCCGCTCTTGGCCGCGACGCTGAGCCGGCCGTCGTCCCCGAGCCCGAGCCGCAGCGCCCCGACGGCGCCGGGCACGCCGTGGGCGGTCCGGACCTCGGCCGCCTCGCCCTGCCCCTGCACGACGAGCAAGGCGACGCGCTCGAAGAACTGCCGCGCGTAGTACACGAAGACCTCGGGGAGCAGGCGCGGGTCCGCAGCCTCGGCGATCGCGGCGTCCGCCTGCTCGCGGGTGAGAGGACCGCGATGCCGGAACACCACGCGGTGCGCCGCCGCACCCTCGGCCCCGCCGAGCGCGGTGCGGAGCGACGGAGGCGCGTCGTCCGCCGGCAGCGGGGTCGGTGGGAGCTCCACCGCGATGACCGTGGCCTCGGGCGCCGGAGCCTCGTGCACCCGACGCGTGGCGGGCTCGTGCGGGGCCTGGTCCGGCGCGGCAGTCGCGGGCTCGGAGAGCGGGCCCGCATCCGGCACCGCAGCCGCGGAGTCGGAGAGCGGGGCTGCGTCCGGCGCCGCAGCCGCGGGCTCGGAGAGCGGACCCGCGTCCGGCCCGGCCGCCGCGGAGTCGGAGAACGGGGCCGCGCCCGCCGCCGCCGCGCCCGCCTCGAGCTCCAGGCCCGCGGGCGTGCGCAGGAGCGAGGGCTGGCGGGCCGAGACGACGACGCCGAGCGGATGCTCGCTCATGCGGCGGTAGGGCGGTCTCGACGGCGGACCCGCCGGCGGCTCCTCGACCACCTCGGCCTCGGCGGTGAGATCGATGACGGCGCTCGTCTCGGTCGCGGGCTCACCGCCCGGGGCCGGCTCGGCGGGCGGCGCCTCGACCGGCGCGGCTTCGGACGCCCACTCCGCCGCGGGCTCGGGCTCGAGGGGCAGCGCCGCGGCCGGCATGCCGAGCGCCTCCTCGGCGAGCGAGGCCGCGACGTCGATCCCGGCCTCGTCCTCGCCGGGCGCGGATGCCGGTGGCTCCACGGACGGCAGGCCCCCGTCGACCACCTCGATGACCCGCTGCAGGCGCTCGTCCACGGCCGCACCGCAGTGGCGCCACAGCGCCTCCTGCAGCCGGATGGCCGTGACGACGACGGACCGCACCCCCGAGCGCCCTGCCCCCCTGGCGAGCTCCGCTGCGGTCTGTGGATCGAGCGGCGCCGCCGTGGCGAGCTCGATCGCCGAGGCGTCGAGCGCGAGCGGAAAGACGCAGTGGCGCCGCGCGAGGCGCGGTGGACAGGCGACCCCGAGCTCGCCCGCCGGGGCGGGCAAGCGCCCGACCGGGCCTGCCGGCAGCCCCGTGTGCTCGACGAGCACCGACAGGAGGCCGAGCTCGCTCAGCACACCGAGCTCGAGCAGGCTCGTGCCGATGTCGCCGCCGTGCAGGCTCTGCCGGCGCAACGCCGCCTCGTACTCGGGCACGCTCACCGCACCGGTCTTGAGGAGGAGCGAAGCGAGCGTCGTCATGGGGCTCCGGGGCAGGCGCGCGAGCGCGCCGGGGCAGTTTAGCCGGCGCGCACGCCGGCGCGGCAAGCAAATGGCGGACCCACTCAGGCGCCCGGGGCCGGGTGCAGGGGGTGGCGGGCGACGCGGCCGAGCCAGCGGGCCAGGATTTCTCGCCCCTGCAGGAGCGCCGGCAGGCTCGTCCACTCGTTGCGCTGGTGCGCCTGCGCGTTGGTGCCGGGCCCGAAGTTGACCGCCGCGACGCCGTGGACCGCGAAGCGCGCGACGTCGGTCCAGGCCTGCTTGGGCTCCACGGCCGCCACGCCCGCGTCGCGCAGGAGCGCCACGAGCGGATGGGTCGCGCAGGGCGGCGCGGCGGGCGAGAGGTCGCGCCAGGTGATCGCGGCGCGTCCCGCGACCAGAGCCTCGATGTCGCGCTGCGCCTGGGCGAGCGTGGTGTCCGGGCTGAAGCGATGGTTCAGGTTCAGCACGAGCTCGTCCGGCACGACGTTGCGCCCGCGACCGCCGTGGATGAGGGTCGCGCTCGTCACGGTCCGCATGACGAAGCCCTCGCAGACGCTCTCGCGCGGCCGTAGCGCCGCGAGGTCGCACAGGAGCGGACCGGCCTTGTGGATGGCGTTGTCGCCCTGCCACGGGCGCGCGCTGTGCGCCGTGCGGCCGGTGAAGCGCAGCTCCGCGTGGATCGAGCCGCAGGCGCCGAGCGAGAGCTTGTTGTCGCTCGGCTCGAGACACACGGCCAGATCGACCCCGCGTAGCTCCGGGTCGTCGGCGAGCACGCGCTCGAGCTCGTTGTCGAGGTAGGGCCCCTCCTCGCGCGCGTAGAACACGAGCGTGAGGTCGAGGTCGTCGCAGAGATCGGGGTCGGCCTCGCAGAGGTCGAGCATGAGCGCGAGCCCGCTCTTCATGTCGCTCGCGCCGGCTCCGTAGAGCCGGTCGCCCTCGACGCGCGGGGGCCCGTCGTGATCGGTGGGCACGACGTCGGTGTGGCCGACGAGCGCGACGTGCGGGCGCCGCGCGCCGTCCGGGCCGAGGCCGCGCGACACCGGCACGACCAGCGAGTCGCCGTGGCGCCGCACCGCGCCGGCGAGCCGCACGGGCTCGAGGCGCCGCAACAAGGCCTCGCACAGGGCCTGCTCCTCGCCCGTGAACGACGGGACCCGGCACAGCCACAGCAAGGTGTCGCGCAGGCGCTCGGCGACCGCGATCACGCGAGCCCCTCGAAGTCGCGCAGGGCCGCGTTGAGCGACACCTTGCGATCGGTGGACTCGCTGCGCTGGCCGATGATGAGCGCGCACGGCACCCCGAACTCGCCCGCCGGGAAGCGCTTCGGGCGGGTGCCCGGGATGACGACGCTGCGGGCCGGCACGACGCCCGTGTGCTCGACCGGCTCCGGGCCGGTGACGTCGACGATGCGGGTCGAGCTCGTGAGCACGACGCCCGCGCCGACGACCGCCTCGCGCTCGACCACCACGCCCTCGACGACGATGCAGCGCGACCCGAGGAACACCCCGTCCTCGATGATGACCGGGCGCGCGCCCGGCGGCTCGAGCACACCGCCGATGCCGACGCCGCCCGAGAGGTGGCAGTGCCGCCCCACCTGCGCGCAGCTCCCGACGGTGGCCCAGGTGTCGACCATGGTGCCCGTCCCGACGCGGGCGCCGATGTTGACGTAGCCCGGCATCACGACCGTGCCCGGCTCGAGGAAGGCGCCGTAGCGCACCGTGCCCGGGGGGACGAGGCGCACCCCCGCCGCCGCGAGGTCCTTCTTCAGCGGGATCTTGTCGTGGAACTCGAAGGGCGGCAGCTCGAGGACCTGCATCTTGCGGACGGCGAAGAAGAGCAGGATGGCGCGCATCAGCCAGGCGTGCACCTCGTAGCCCCCGCCCGGGCGCGGCTCGGCGACGCGCACCCGGCCCGCGTCGAGCGCCGCGACGGCGGCCTCGACGGCCGCGCGATGGGCTTCGTCCTGGAGCAGGGAGCGATCGGCGTATGCCGCGTCGATCCGGGCCTGGAGCGCTGCGAGATCCATGGCGCCGCTCGTCGCCCTCTTTGCGGCGAGCGTCAACCGGCCACCACCACCCGGCGAGTCAGCCCGCGGCGACCTGGCTCCAGGAGGGGGGCTCGATGGGCAGCCCGAGACGCTGCACGCTCGGGCCGCGCTCGAGCTGCAGGCCGAGCTGGGCGGCCACGGCCTCGGCCACGACGACGTCGACCGGGAGGCCGGGCCCGACGACCACGACGAGCTCGGACCACCGGACGCCGTCCTGCGTGATCGCGCTGTGGTGGCCGCGCCCCGCCACCTCGACCTCGAGCCAGTCGCCGGCCGGCCGCACGCAGAGCTCGGCCCCGCCGCTGCCGGCGACCGCGCGCAGCAGCACCTCGAGCACGCCCCAGGCGACGTGCGGGTCGGCGGAGAAGCTGCGCTCGTCGGCGATGCCGAGGAGCACGGAGAGGGCCTGCGGCGCGGGGCCGCCCGCGGTCTGTGTCGCGCGCGGCCGGGCGAGCTCGGACGCGCGGTGCGACTCGACGAGCTCGCGCACGCCGAGCTCGAGCAGGCGCGGGTGCAGCGCCGCGTACACGAGCTCGCACAGGCTGCGGATGCCGTCGATGTCCGCCGCGGCGGCACCGACCGCGCGCTCGAGCTCGAGCCGGTCGCGGGCGCCGAGCTTCGCCCAGGACGAGCGCCCGAAGGCACGCGCGACCGCGTCGAGCGGCGCGGGCAGCGCCCGCTCGAGCGCCTCGACGGCTGGGGCGAGAGCCGAGCCGGCGGCCTCGCGCCCGAGCACGCCGAAGAGCATGCGCATCTGACCCGCCAGCCCGAGCGAGCTGTCGAGGAAGGTCTCGATGGCCGGCAGGATCTGCACCGGCCCGAGCCCGCGCGAGGCGCACAGCTCGTGCACGCCTCGCAAGGCGCTCACCGCCTCGCCGAGCACGCCGAGCGCGGTTCGAACTTTCCGTTCGGTGTCTGTGCCCCCCATGGCGCCCCGCACCTCCCGCCACAAGACCGCGTGGATCCGCGATCAACCAGTCAATCGTAGCTCGTATCCCGCGAAGAAGTAAGCAATCTCCACCGCGGCCGTCGCCGGGGCGTCGGAGCCGTGGACGGCATTCTCGCCCACGTCGGTGCCGTAGAGGGCACGGACGGTGCCGGGCGCCGCCTTCTTCGGGTCGGTCGCGCCGATGACCTCGCGGTACTTCGCGATGGCGTCCTCGCGCTCGAGCACCATGGCGACGATCGGGCCGCGCGACATGAAGCTCACGAGCTCGCCGAAGAAGGGCCGCTCGCGGTGCACCTCGTAGAAGCCCTCGGCCTGCAGGCGCGAGAGGCGCAGCTGCCGGAGCGCGCGCACGCGGAAGCCCTCCTTCTCGAGCTGCGCGACGATGAGACCTGCCTTGCCGTTCTCGACGGCATCCGGCTTGATGAGCGCCAAAGTTCTTTCGAGTGCCATGGTGCGGGCCAAATACTGTCCCGGCCCGAGCGACGCAAGTCTGCGCCTGCGCTAGGCTCGAGCCGAAGGAAGAAACCGATGACCCACCCACGCCTGACGAGCCTCGTCGCGGGCGGTGGCTGAGCGCGCAAGCTCGCCGCCGAGAGCCTGGTCCAGGCTCTGAAGCACCTCGTGCCCCGTACGCACCCGTGGATCGACGAGCGGCCCGGACCGCTCGACGACGCCGCGGTGGTGCGCCCGCCGGGCGCCCTGCGCTCGCTCGTGCTCACGATCGACGTCATCACGCCCATCGTGGACGATCCGCGCGCCTTCGGGGCGATCGCGGCGGCGAACGCCCTGTCCGACGTGTGGGCCATGGGCGGCCGGCCCGAGGTCGCCCTCTCCTTCATCGGGCTGCCGAACGACAAGCTCGGCCTCGAGGTCCTCGCCGAGGTGATGGCGGGCCTCGACGAGGCCTGCGCCCGGGCGCGCTGCGCCATCGTGGGCGGCCACACCCTCCACGACACCGAGCCGAAGTGCGGCCTGTCGGTCGTCGGCAGCGTGGATCCGGCGCACCTGTGGTCCCAGCGCGCGGCGCGCCCCGGCGACGTGCTCGTGCTCACGAAGGCCATCGGCACGGGCCTGCTCGCCCAGGCGGCGCGCGCCGACCGCGCCGATCCGGCGGCCTTCGCCGAGGCGACCGCCCAGATGCTCGCCCTGAACGACGTCGCCTGCGAGGTCGGGCTCGAGCTCGGCGCCCATGCCGCGACGGACGTCACGGGCTTCGGCCTCCTCGGCCATCTGCGCCACCTCATCGAGGCGGCCCGGGTCGGCGCACGCCTCCGTGCCGCCGACGTGCCGCTGCTCCCGACCGCGCTCGAGCTCGCAGCAGAGGACTGCGTGCCGGGCGGGACCCGGAAGAACCTCGTCTACGCCGGAGCGGTGACGCGCTTCGCGCCCGAGCTCGGCGAGCCCATGCGCCTCGCGCTCGCGGACGCGCAGACCTCCGGCGGGCTGCTCCTGTGCCTGCCGGCGGAGGTGGCGGCGCGCGCCGTCGACACCTTGCGCGCCCGCGGCTGCGCGCGCTCGGCCGTCGTCGGCGAGCTCGTGGCGCTCGCCCCGGACGAGGCGCCCCACATCGAGGTCGGGTGACGCTCGCCATGCCCACGGCGCTGCGTCTCGCGACCTCGCTCCTCGCCGGGTGGTGCCTGACCGCGTGCGCGACCGAAAGGGGCCCGAGCACCGTCGCTCCGCCGCCGCTCGTCGCCATCTCCGCGCCCGCCCTCGTGGCCGCCTCGGCCGCCGAGCCGGAGCCGGCTCCGCCGCCCGAGCCGCCGCTCGCCCGGGCGCCCGGCGAGCTCACGAGCGCCGTCCTCGTCGCGGCGCGCCTCGAGGCGCTCGGCAACGTGCCCGCGCGCGCCCGCGAGCTCACGGTCACCGAGGCAGTCCTGCTCGGCCGGCTCCTCGACGCCACGCCGCGGACGGCCGCGGACCGTCCGAAGCTCGTGCGCCGGCTCGCGAGCACTTACCTCGATCTCGCCCTGCGGCCGCTCGAGAGCGCCGACCAGGCGAAGACGGCGCAGGCGGCCCTGAAGAAGAGCGTCGAGCTCCTGGGCCTGCTCGTGCGCACCTATCCTGACGACGCCCACACCGACGAGAGCCTCTTCTGGCTCGGCCTCGTCAGCGACCTTCTCGGTGAGCGCGCCCGCGCGCGCGACGCCTACGGGCTCGTCGTGCGGAAGTTCCCCGACTCGAGCTTCGCGGGGCGGGCGGGCGCGCGGTTGCGTGACTAGCGCGCCCCCCGCGAGACCCGGAGCTCGTGGGCGCTGACAACGCCGCGACCCCATCCCCACGCCGCGCTACGATGCGCGCATGGCTGCCGAGCCCGCTCTGCGCGCACGCCTGTCCTACGGCGAGTACCTGGAGCTCGAGCGCCGCACGCCCGACAGGCACGAGCTCGTGGACGGGGTCGCGTACGCCATGGGCGGCGGCACGCAGCGCCACGCGCTCGTCATCACGGGCGCGACGGTCGCGCTCGGAAGCCGCCTTCGCGGCGGAGCGTGCCGCCTGCGGACGACCGAGGCGCGGATCTACTTCCCCGCGTTCGGCGACGCGGCCTACCCCGACCTCTTCGTCGTCTGCGGCCGCCCCGAGGTACCGGACGCCGACCGCGACGCCGTCACGAACCCGGCGCTCGTGGTCGAGGTCTTGTCTCCGACCACCGAGGCGTACGACCGCGGCGAGAAGTTCCGCCGCTACGAGTCGCTGCCGTCGCTCCGCGAGTACCTGCTCGTCGGCGTCGAGCGCGAGTTCGTCGAGGCGTGGACGCGCAACGCCGACGGCAGCACCTGGACGCGCCGCGTCTGGAACCCCGGGGACGAGGTGCCGCTCGCACTCGGGGTGACGCTGCCCGTCGACGAGATCTACGAGCTCGCGCGGGCGGAAGCCGCGGCCGGGTGATCTCCCGCCCCGCCCGCGCCCCCGCGAGTTGCCTGCCCTCCCGCCCCTCCCAGCACCCGCTCGCGCTCGAAGCCGCTCCGGCGCATCGTCTACACGCAGCAGTCCGTCGACGAGCCAGAGCACCTCGCGCCTGCCCCCGGCGCGGAGACCTGGCCGACGACGCTGCGAACCACGGTGCTGCTCACGGAGGAAGCGCCCGACCGGACGCGCGTGACGCTGACGACCGAGCCGCATGACGAGACGACAACCACCGAGGTCGAGGCGTTCGTGCGCGAGCGCCCTGGCATGACGCTCGGCTGAACGGGCTCGTTCGACGCGCTCGAGACGCTGCTCGCGCCAGACTGCGTCGTGTGAGGATCAACGCCAGCCTCGGCATGATGGCGGTTATCCTACGCAGCAGGGGAGCCGGCGTGGCCATGACCGTCGATGTGCTGACCGAGATCGTGATCGATCGCCCGCGCGACCAGGTCGCGCGCTTCGCCGCAGATCCCACCAACGCCCCGGGGTGGTACGTGAACATCGAGTCGGTCGAGTGGAAGACGCCGCCCCCGCTCGGCGTCGGCTCTCGGCTCGCGTTCGTCGCGCGGTTCCTGGGCCGTCGACTTGCGTACATGTACGAGATCGTCGAGCTCGTCGCGAGCGAGCGCCTCGTCATGCGCACGGCGGAGGGGCCGTTCCCGATGGAGACCACGTACACGTGGGAGGCGACCGGCGCCGGAGGCACGCGGATGACGCTTCGCAACCGCGGCGAGCCACGCGGCTTCTCGAAGCTGGTCGCGCCTTTCATGGCGGCGGCCATGCGCCGAGCGAACCGCAAGGACCTCGCGAAGCTGAAGGCATTGCTGGAGCGCGCCCGATGATCGCGCGCCGACGCGCGTTCATCTTCACCGTCTGCCTGCTCGGTTGCAGCGATCCGCGACCCGTCGTCGCGCCTCCCCTACTCGCTCCCTACAATCCGCTGGCCGACCTCGGCGATGAGCAGCTGTTCGTCTACGAGATCCAGGAGGACTACTCGAGTTGGGCGGCACGGCGCGGTAGGTGCGCCACCGACCCGTGGTGCTGGGGGGCGGGCCTGTGCTCGCCCACCGACAGCGGCGCGTGCGCCGCGCGCACCATCATGGACTGCCTGTGGTCCAACGCTTGCGCCCGTGCGGAGGGCCCATGCACGGTCCACAACGGTCGCTGCGTCCTCGGCGGCGCGCCGTTCAATCCCCAGCTGGTCACCGTCGAGGGCGGCCACAACGAGCGCATCACCGGCTTTCTCTTCGAGCGTCCCATCATCGCTCGCGCGCTGCGCATGTACTACTGCGTGTCCGCACCGCTCGGTCCCCCGCCCTACAGGAGCCGAAACCTCCT
The DNA here is from genome assembly GCA_016212965.1 of Myxococcales bacterium. Classification (GTDB taxonomy): domain Bacteria; phylum Myxococcota_A; class Polyangia; order Polyangiales; family Polyangiaceae; genus JACRDA01. The sequence goes on along the minus strand of JACRDA010000435.1, from coordinate 7,740 downwards.
CGGCTGCCGCTTTTCGCAGGCCTGCGCCGAGCACGAGCTCTGCCTCCTCGACGCCGGGGAGTGCCGCCCGCGCAGCGAAGGCCTTCGTGCGTCCGCGCAAGCAAGTCCCCCGGAGCTGTTCCCTGCACGCGCCGTCGTCGGCTTCCGCGACGACCTCATCGCGCCGCCGGAGCACTGGCAGGACTCGCGCGGTCGCTGTGCCGACACCGATGGCTGCTTCGACGAAGGACGCTGCACCCCGCAAGGGTCGGCGTGCGTCGCGGAGCGGGCGATCGACTGCTTGTTCTCCACCGCCTGCCGCACGCAAGACCGCTGTCGGCCCCACGAGGGGAGGTGTGTGGCCGGGGGACGCGCGCTCTTCGACCGGATCACACCCTCGGCCGAAGAGCACACTGCCCGGCTCCGCGTCTTCTCTGCCAGCGCTGCCCCCAACGATCCAAACCACTACATCTGTTATCTCGCGTCCAACCTGCTCGAGTGCCGCCACGCGCGGGACTGCGCCGACGAAGGACGCTGCTATTACGACTATGGCGCGTGCGTCGCCGGCACCGATGCCGCCTGCCGCCGCTCCGTCGCCTGCCGCGATCAGCAGCGCTGCCGCTTCGATCCGACCCAACGCGCCTGCGTCGCCCCCATGCCGCCGACACCTTGATCCGCGAGATGTCTCGCGCCTCGACCAGATAGCTGGCAGCGCATGCGGGCCAGGCGCGTCGGGGTTGCTATGGGCGCGACCCACCGCGAGGATCTTGGTCGTGGCTTTCATGCCGCCGCGACCGCGACCGCGTTCGCCTCGGTCTTCCTCATGGGCCTCGTCGCGCTCGCGATGGTGCTGACCGCGATCGTCGCCAGCACCTGCGGTATCGTGCGCGCCATGCGCACGCAGCAGGTGATGATCGCGATGTGCTCGGCGGCTCTCGCTTTCGGGGCCTGCAAGACCAAGGACGAGGCCCCCGCCACCGGCTCGGCGCGTGCCGGCAGCGGCAGCGGCAGCGCGACCGCGAGCGCCAGCGGGTCCGGCGCGGCGTCGGGCAGCGGCGGCGCGCGGGTGGAGCTGCTCACCGTCGACGAGGCCGGCGCCAAGAAGCTGGTCGACGCGTGGCTCGCCGCCCAGAACAGCGGCGACTTCGCGGCCTACGAGGCGCTCTACGCGCCCAAGCTCGAGGGCATCAAGCGCGTCGGCGCGCGCAGCTGGCGCTTCGATCGCGCGGGCTGGCTCGCCGATCGCAAGCGCATGTTCAAGCACCCGATGACGGTCGGCGCCAAGGACATCGCCGTGCGCGGATCGAGCATCGCCGCCACCGTCGACCTGGTGCAGACCTTCAGCCAAGGCAAGTTCAAGGACGAAGGGCCCAAGCACCTCGTGCTCGTCAAGGAGTGGAGCGGTGTGGCGTTTTCGCTCGTGACAGATTGGCGCGTACCGTGAACCCGCATCGTCCCCCAACAGCCGCTTGCAGCTGACGGTCCCGCGGCGCACTCGCCCCTCGCATCCCGCGCGCCCCTTCCGCCGCGCTCCCGCAGCTGAAGCGAGGGCGTTGGGGGACGGACTGCATCCAAGGATCGAGGTGGGCGTCGAGCTCGTGCTCGTGCCCGAGCAGATCGCTTCGCCTGCGCGCGACGGCGGCGATCGCCGCGCGCGTGGTGGACAGGCCGTGCGGGGGCTACACTCGGCGGTGATGCAACCGCTCAAGGCCCACGTCCAGAACGGCCGACTCGTGCTCGACGAGCCCACGGACCTGCCCGATGGCGAGGTGATCTACCTCGTGCCCGTGGACGACGGCGACGATCTCGACGACGCGGAGCGCGCGGCCCTGCACCAGTCGTTGGAGATTTCCGTCGCGCAGATGAAGGCGGGCGATGTCGTGGACGGAGAGCGGGTGCTTCTAGCGCTCCGATCCCGGCGTCCGTGAAGCTTCGCTTCGCCGCTGAGGCACTCGAGCGCGTGGAGCTGGCTCGCGCTTGGTGGCGCAGTCATCGAGCAAGCGCCCCGGATCTCTTCGATGAGGAGCTTGTCCACGCACTCGGCCTCGTCCTGCAGATGCCCAGCGCCGGAAGCTACTACCGCGTGGTCGGGGGCGTGAGGGTGCGCAGGGTCTTGCTCGCCAGGACGCGCTACGCGGTCTACTACTCGCTGGACGCGGAAGCGGAGGTCGTCACGGTCCACAGCGTCTGGAGCACGCTCCGCGGTCGCGGCCCGAAGCTGTAGTTGCTCGGGGTGCGCACGGCACACGCGCGCGCCCCCGCGCCCGCCTCTCCGTACCCAACCAAGGAGCCCGCGGGGAGGGGCGCGCGGTGCGGCGCGGCCTGGGAGGGCCCCGATGTCGAGCGCGAGGACGCGGGCGCACGAGCTCGCACTCCGCGCCGAGCCCAGTGCCCGCGCCGCAGTGCGAGATGGGGTTGGGGCCCAGGCCGCGCTGCGGCGCGCGACCCCGCCCTCGGGCGACGCCGTGCGGGCCGTCAGCGCACGTGGCGGCGCACCGGTGTGAAGAGGAACACGTTCGTCGAGTTGACGAGGATGCGCCCCTTCCAGTCGATGGCGACGGCGTCGCCGTAGCGCTGGGGGCCGCCGGGGAGCCACTCGGCGAGGTTGAAGGGGATGGTGTCGAGCCAGAGCACCGGCCGGTGGGCCAGCGCGCCCGGGGTCGAGAACCCGACCACCAGGCCGTGGGTGTTGCGGGACGCCGCCCACGTCTGGGTGCCGCCGAGCGAGCCGAGCTCGGTGGCCGCGCCGTTCTGCCACACGAAGGCGCGCGTGTACTCGCCGCAGTCGGCGCCGCAGCGGACGTCCTCCGCGTTGACGACGACGGCGCCCGTGCGGTCGATGTCCGTGGGTGTGGCGTACTCGACCTCGGTGAGGAACGGGCCGAGGACCTCGACCTCTCCGTTCCGCCAGAGGAGCACGTGGTCGCCCCTGGGCGGTGCCTCGCGGCTGCGACCGACCACCACGCCGGCGTCGTCGATCGCCATGGCCGCACTGCTCAGGCCGAACGGGGCGCCCAGATCGACCATCGTGCCGTCTTGCCACAGGAATGCGTGGAAGGCGGACTCGTCGGCCACCGACGCCATGCCGACGACCTGGCCGTGGGCGTTCACGTCCGCGGCGGTGCTGGAGGCTCCGCCGAGCGTGCCGAGATCGAGCATCACGCCGTCCTCCCACAGGAAGGCGTGGTAGTCGCCGCTCGCCAGCCTGGACCAGCCGACGACCTGGCCCGCGTCGTTCATCGCCTGGGCGACGCTCTCGGCGCCGCCGAGCGTCCCGAGGTCGATCGACGTGCCGTCGGTCCACAGGAACGCACGCTGCCCGTCGGGCGTGTACGCGTTGCCCGCCACCTGGCCGCGGGCGTTCATCGCCGTCGCCTTGCCGAGGGCTCCGAGGTCGGTCACGGCGTAGGTGCCGGCCTTGAGCGCGTCGCTCGCCTGCCCCACCTCGCTCGCATCCGTTCCTGCGCAGCCGAGTGCGGCCGAGGCGGCGCCTGCTAGCACAACGCAGCAAAACGCGTGTGGATCGTGCATGGTCGAGCCTCCTCGCCCCAACGTGGCGACGCGCGGAGGCGGGGGCCAGTCGGGCGAACACCTGCTGCGGAACGGCCAGAGGCCCGCCCGTGGCCCGACTCTCGGTCGTCAGAACCGGTAGCCCGCGGTGAGGCCGACGACCGGCAGCTTCACGAAACTCTTGTAGGCGTCGTTCAGGCTCTTCTCGACGATGGGGGCCGCCTCGGCCTCGAGCGCCTCGTCCGGGATGCTCACGCTCGAGGTCGCGCCGAGGGTCTGCGTGTAGCCGACCGACGCGCGCACGACGAGGTGGTCCCAGACGACGAAGCGCCAGCCGAGCCCGACGTGGATGTTGTGCAGGGTCGACTGGAGCTTCACGTCGCTCGCGAGCCCGGCGGCGAGCTCGGCGCCGAGCGGATCCTCGACCGTCGCGCCGAGATCGGCGGGCGTGACCGAGCCCGTGAGGAACGCTCCCGTGTAGCCGAGCCAGATCTCGAAGCCTTCGGTCGGCACGGGGCGCCAGCCGGCCGCCACCCGCAGGACGAGCGTCGTGTCGAGCGAGCCGTCGACGAGCGCGCCGAGCGCGTCGTCGCCGCTCGCGCTCGAGACGAGCTCCGTCACGAGCGCGCGGTAGCCGGGTGGCATCCAGCCGAAGCCGCCCTGGAGCAGGATGCGCGCGGGCAGCTCGACCGTCGCCTCGACGTCGAGCGAGAGCGGCGCGTGCGTGCCCAGCGCGAGGTCGACGAACGGAGGCTCGGGCTCGACGGGCTCGGGCTCTGCGTCGGGCATGCCGTACCCCTGCGCACCCTGCCAACCGGAGGACGCGCCCGGACCGTAGCCCTGCGTCGGATAGGCCTGGCTCGGGTAGGCCTGGCTCGGGTAGGCCTGGTTCGGGTACGCCTGGTTCGGGTAGCCCTGGTTCGGGTAGCCCTGGTTCGGGTAGCCCTGCGTCGGGTAGGGCTGGGCCCAGGCGGGCGCGCTCGAGGGCGCGCTCGGTGCGGTGGCTGCGGGATAGGGCGGGTACGCGGGCGGCGATGCCGGAGGCGGCGGATACGCCGGCGGCGCCGGAGGCTGCGGGTACGCGGGCGGCGCCGGGGTGCTCGCGGATGGCACCTGCGAGCGCGCGGGCATCGCCCAGGTCCCGGCGGGCGCACCCGGCTCGCCGGCCCGTGCGGGCGCGCTCACCGCGGCTGCGAGCAGGCCGCCGAGAGCGCCGGCCCAGAAGCGTGGGCACGAGGCGGGGGAACGTCGCGGGCTCACGTCCCGCAGCGCTGCAAGAATGCGGCCGGGCGAGCCGGCGCCCGTGCGGGGCGTGGCGGCCCAATCATCGCGGGGACTTGCGCATCGGCGGCGGCGTTGGGGCGTGCGGGCCCGCACGCAAGACGTGCCGAGCTGTGCCATGGCTGCAGGTCGTTTTGACGTGTCGGCCTCAGTTCCCGAGCTCGGCCTGGACGCGCACGGCGAGGGTCACCTGCCACCATTCCGGCAGGACGCGCCGCGAATGGCGCCGCGCGTCCCACCAGCCGTGCTCGTTCGCCGCGGCGACGACCGGCGTGACGAGAAACGGGAACGCGAACGCCGTCTCGATGTCCACGCCCGGGGCGCCATCGTGGGGCGCGGTGACGGCGATGCGCGCCTCGAGCGGGAGGAAGAGCGAGCTCGGTACCTCGAAGTCGACGATCCCGACGCCCGTGCCGAGCCGGAGCGCGAGCTCCTCGACGGGAGCGAAGGTGAAAGAAAGGGGGATCCCGGGCTCCGCCATCACGTTGATGCCGTAGAGCACGTTCGCGTTCCGGACGAGGCCGAGGAGCGCTGGCCGCTTGATGGGCCCGCCGTCTTCGGGCGACGACGACCCGCCCCGCCACAGGCTCAACAGCGCCGCGAGGCCGAGGCCGGTGTCGAGGCGCACGTGCCGCCCGAGGCGACCGAGCGCTTCGAAACCGAAGTAGGCACCCGGCAGCCCGACCCCGACGGCCCAGAAGAAGAGCGGCGGGCGGAGCTGGCCCGAGAGCGCGAGTTCGAGGTCGCCGTCGAGCAGGCGCCCGCGCACACCGACCAACGGGTCGCTCGGGAGGTACATCATGAAGCTCATCGCGAGCTCCAGCTCGAGGTCGTCGAGGATGCCGAAACGCACGTCCCACGCGTTGCCGACCACGCCCTCGATCTCGCGGATCGGCAGGCCTGGCGCGTGCGCATAGTAGACGCTGCCCTCGACCGACACCGTCTCGTCGGGCTGGGTGAGCGGTCGGCGCACGAAGCTCACGGGCTGGGGTGGCGGGTCGATGGGCCACCGCTCGAGGAGCGCGAGATCGATGGCGTGCTCGCGGTCTCGCTGGAGCGTGATCGTGCGGCGTCGGGCGCGCTCGCCCGGACGGCGCAGCACGAGCTCGACGGTGCCGGGCTCGAGGAGGTAGCGGCCGTGGATGGGGCCCGGAGCCCCGTCGCCGAAGGCGAGGGTCGCGCCGCCGGGTGCGTGTGCGACGAGCAGGACCGCGCTGGCGCGTGTGGGCACGGTGGCCGGAGCGGGCGGGGTCGGCAACTCGGCAGGCGGGGGCGACGGCGGCGCGGCCCCGCTCGCGTCTGCGCGCGCCTCGGCGGCGGCCATGCGCAGGTAGGCCTCGTTGGCGCGCTCGACGTCGAGCGCGAGGTTCGCGGCGCGGAGCGCGCGTCGGTACGTCGCGGCTGCCTCGCGCGCGCGCCCCGCGGCGGACTCGGCGTCGCCGCGCGCGAGGAGCTCGGCTGCGCTCGCGGCCTCGTCGGCGGGCTCCGGCGCATCGCCGGCTCGCGCAGTGCCCACGGTCGCGACGGATGCCACGACGGCAGCCCACACGAGGCCAAGCCAGGCCCCACGGAGTGTCATGCGAACAGTCTATCCGCGCGCGGACCGCGCGTCGCCTGCGGCGGTGCGCCGGCCTACTCGCCCGCGAGCGCGACGAGCGCGTCGGGCAGCTCGCGGATCGAGCCCTCGGCGTCGAGGCACGTGACGTCGATGTCCGCCCGGACGAGCAGCTCGCGCCCCGGCAGGCGCAGGGCGTCCTGGCGGAAGGTGGCCCGGAACGGCGACTTCACGGACAGCACCGTCTCGATGACGAGCCGGTCGCCGTGCTTGGCGGGCGCGCGGAAGCTGCACTTCATGTCGACGACGACGTACACCTCGCCGCGGCGGTTGAGCTCCGCGAGCGGACCGAGCTCGGCCTCGAACAGCTCCTCGCGCGCCCGCTCGAAGTACTTGAGGTAGTTCGCGTAGTAGACGATGCCGAGGCAGTCGGTGTCCTCGTAGTAGACCTTGACCGGGAACGAGTGCTGCATGGCGGGGGCTCGCGGCAGGCGCGGGAGGGGCGCGAGCCTCACACGAAGTCGCCGCGATCGGAAGAGGGTCGCGGCGCCTTGCCTGCCGCCGCAGGCGACGCTACGCCGCCGCGCATGCGCCACCCCGCTCGCCTCGCGCTCCTGCCGCTCTTCGCGTCGTCGCTCCTCTTCGCGTGCGCCGGCGACGCGAAGCTCGACCCACCCATCACGTCGGCGAGCGGCACGCCCGCGACCCGCGCGAGCGGGGCTCCGTCGTCGGGCGCGGCGCCGGCCGCGCCTTCGGGGCCCGTCCGCGTCGCCCTCGTGGCGCGCGAGCCCGTCGTCCTCAGCGAGGCCGGCGGCGACACGTGGATCGTCGGGAGCAAGAGCGGCAAGGTCGCGGTCGGCAAGAAGGGCGAGCTCGCAGCGGGCGAGGCGCTCGCGGGCCTGCCGCTCGACACGGCGTCGATCGCGCGTGTAGAGGGCAGGCTGCCGGGCTCCGTGTGGGTGTCGCTCGTCGTCCCCGATCCCGACAAGAAGCACGACCGCGCGCCGCTCTACCGGCACTTCAAGAGCGGCTGGCGCGAGATCGCTCCCGACTGGAATCCGGAGATCGTCCCGTGGTCGAAGAACCGCATGCTCGCGGGCTCGACCTCGTCGGGCAAGCTCAAGCTCAAGATCGTCGAGCCGCAGACCGACAAGCCGCCGGCCGACATGCCCTCGCGGCGCATCGGCGACGACGCCTGTCAGAAGAGCTTCAAGCTCCGCGACCTCGCCGCGCTCCCGGACGGCACCCTGTTCGGCGTCGGGCGCTGCGCCGTGGAGAAGAGGGCCTCGTACGTGGTCGTGCGCTGGCTCGCGAGCCCCGCGCCCGAGACCGCCCCGGCGCCGAAGGCGAGCGGCTCGCGCCGGCCCAAGCGCGGCCCGCGCGCGGCTGCGAGCGCGTCCGCGAGCGCGTCCGCG
>JACRDA010000438.1 GCA_016212965.1 Myxococcales bacterium | reverse complement strand
GCCGACCCGCATGGGTGGACCCCAGTAGCCGGTGCCGCGGCTCGTGTAGATCTGCGTGGTGCCGATGCGGTCGAGCCCGGCCACCGTGGGCTGATCGAGGCGCACGAACAGCGTCCACGGGAAGATCTGCCCGCCGTGCGTGTGCCCGGAGAGCTGCAGGCCCACGCCGAGGGCGGCGGCCTCGTGCACCTGCTTGGGCTGGTGGGCGAGCAGCACGACCTCGCGTCGCGGGTCGCGCCCCGCGAGTGCGCGCTCGAGGTCACGCCCGTGCCCCGGCCCGAACGCGCTCCAGTCGTCGACTCCCGCGAGGTCGAGCGCGGCGCCGTCCGGCCCCAGGATCGCGACGCGCTCGTTGCGCAGCACCCGCACGCCGAGCCGCTCGAGCTCGCGCACCCAGGCGTCGGCGCCCGAGTAGTACTCGTGGTTGCCGGTCACGAAGAAGACGCCGTGGCGCGCGCGCAGATCGGCGAGCGGCGCGGTGTGCGGGCGCAGGCGCTCGACCGAGCCGTCCACGAGATCGCCCGTGATCGCCACGACGTCGGGCGCGAGCGCGTTGACGCGCGCGACGACATCCGCGACGAAGCTCCGCCCGCGGGTCGGCCCGACGTGCAGGTCGGACAGCTGCACGATGCGCAGGCCCGACAGGCTTGCGGGCAGGCGCGCGAGCTCGACCTCGACGCGGCGCACGGGCACCGGGCCGAGTGCGCGCCCGACGCCGTAGAGGGCCGCGAGGCCGGCCCCTCCGGCGACGGCGACCGCCACGGCGCGCGACACGTCGGTCGGCGACACGTCGAGCGCGAAGACCGCGCCGACGAGCCATAGCGCACCCCGCACGAGCTCTGCGGCCGCGAGCCCGAAGAACAGCAGCGCCGCGAGGCCGAGCCACACGTACGCGACGAGCCCCACGAGCGTGCCGGCCGGGCGGGGCAGCGCTCGGCCGAGCAGCATGCCGGCCGGGGTCGCGAGACACAGGATGCCGAGAGCGAGCCCGCCCGTGGCGCTCCACGCGGCGCCGAGCTCGGGGGCCGCGAACAGGCGCTGCCACAGGTAGAGGTGCATCGCCGCGAGGATGGCCGTGACGGTGGCGATGAAGAGCGCGAAGCTCGCGACGGTGCGCGGGCCGCGCCGCACCCGGGGCCGCGCGACCGCCGCGACCGCGCCTGGTCCGCCGCGCGCCACGAGGTCGATCTCTCCGTCCACGCCGTGGTCCGCCGCGGCGCGCGCCTCCTCGAGCCCATCCATCCTGGAGAGCTTGACCACGCCGCGGCGCGTTGCAAGCGCGTCGGGCGCTACGGTCTCGGTCCCGGCGTCTTCAGTCGTCCGACTCGCCGCGCCGCACGCCCGGGCTGTCGTAGCTGACCTCGGCGTCGGCGTCGCCGCCTGCGTAGCCCGTGGCCCGGTACTCGCCGGTGCCGCGCACCTCCATGCCCATCGCGCCCTCGTTCACCTGGCCGAAGGTGGCGTGCTCGCCCGAGACGGCCGGGTTCGCCTGGCCGACCTGCACGACGATCGACACGAAGGCGGCCGGCTTGAAGCCCTCGTCCGGCCCGTTCGTGTTCGTGATGTACTCGATGCCCGCGCCGGCCAAGAGGCCGATGGAGGTCGTGTTGCCGCCCTCGCCCAGGATGGGCACGGTCGGCGCGACGCCGGCGTAGGCGAGGATACCGAGCCTGTCCTGGTCGAGGTCCTGGATGAAGCCACCCACCTGGAACGCGATCGGGAAGGCCTGCCGCTCGACAGGGTCGTAGCTGTCGATCGCGAAGGCGAGGCCGACCGCTCCCAGGATCTTGCGCGTGATGAGGGGTCGCTCGACCCAGGGTGCACGGGTGATCTGCAGCGTCGCGAGCATGGCCGGCACCGTGAAGTAGCCGCGCACGCAGTTGCCCGCGCCCTCGACCGTCTCGAAGTTCATCTCGCCGCAGAGCGGCGCCGTGTAGACGGTCACCGACCCGATGAGGCGCCGCAAGTCCGACGGGCGGACCGTTCCGTGCAGACGAGCCATGCGGCCCGCGTCCGCGAGCAGCACGATGTTGCCGTCGGCGCTGAGCGGGTCGCTGGACACCTCGATGCGCAGCCGGGACTCGCCGTCGATGATGAGCTGCGGGATGTGCAGCGTCGCGTCGTTGGGCGTGACCGTCCAGCGGCTCTGCCAGATGGGCGAGTCGTTCGGCTTGTCCGTGCGCCAGATGGAGACGTGCAGGGCGAGCGGCGCGACCAGGCGGCGCTTCGTCTGCCCGAGGAGCTCGATGCGGCAGTCGCCGCGCAGGAGGGGCTCGGGGGCGATCACGAGGCCTTGGTGCGCCAGGGGCTGGCCCGTCGGACGCGACTCGGGCATCAGGCGTGGCCCCTGGATGGGCACGGGCTTGATCGGCTCGGCGAGCTTGCCGCGTGGCGGCTCCGGGCCGCCGCCCTCGTCGTCGATGGGCGGCTCGTCGGGGGTGCCGCCGTCGGGGGGCTCCTCCGGGGCGGGCGGGGGCTGCGTGGCGCCCGGGGGCTTCGGCGCGCCTGGAGGCGCGGAAGGAGGGCCGGCCGGCGGCGCCGCGCCGGGCGGGGCCGCGCCCGGGAGCTTGGCTCCGGGCGGGATGGCACCAGGCGGCATCGGCGGGATGCCGCCGGGGCCCGGCAGCGCCTTGAGCGTCGGCGGACCGCAGTCGATCTGCAGATCGGTCGCGAGCGGATCCGGGAAGAGCATCGGCGGGTTGTCCGCGCTCACGAGATCCTCGAGCGCCGGGATGGAGACCCGGAAGGTGGCGCTCACCACGTCGCCCGTCGCCGGGTGGTCGAGGTTGAACGCCGTCACGCGGAACGAGGTGCCCGAGGGAAAGACGCGCAGCGCCTTGCCATCCGGCAGCCCGCACCCGCCGCTGCCGACCTCGATGACCGGCACGGTGAAGAAGCGCTGGAACGTCTGCACGCGCGCGTTGCCGCAGCTGTCGACGACCGCGACGTACTGGAAGTCCGCGAGCTCCGACGCCACGGGCCACTGCAGCCCGAGGGAGAGCTCGACCATGTCCGGCGTCGGCGGCATGCCCTGCGGCTCGTCGCGCACGCACGGGAGCTTCAGGACCGTGCCCGGCGCGACGGGCTGGTCGACGGGCGGGTACGAGCAGACGTGGCTGTACGGGCGGCGGCCGAGCAGGCCCGGGTCGAAGAGCAGCCGGCCCTGCGAGCTCGCGCGGCTCGGAGTGTTCGGCGCGCCCTTGCCCTGGACGGCGATGGGTCGCCAGATCGTGATCGGCAGGGGCAGGGTGGGCGTCTGCGCCTTGATCGACACGAGCATCGCGTCGCCCGGCTCGACCTGACCGCTCTGCGGCGCCTCGGTCTCGGTGCCGATCGCCTTGGCGTCCGAGAGGCTGCAGCCCTGGGAGCAGACCCACTCGCGCGCCCCGCGCCGGGCGCCCTCGATCACCATCGGGTCGACGCCCTGCACCTGCATCCAGGTCTTGCGGGCGTCGGGGAAGATCTCGCTCGCCGCTCGGGCCTCCGCGGTCCTCGGGGCGCCTCCCGCCACGACGAGCAACTGCAAGGCGCCCTTGAAGTCGGCCTTGAGCTCGCCGGGATCGGGCTGGGCCTCGGCCGGCGGCGCCCACAAGAGGGCGCCGAGCGCGCCGAGCGCGCCAAGCCATGCGCCGAGCCGCGCGGACCCACGTACCCTGGCGCGCTTGGGGTGCGCGCCGCCTTCGGTGGTTTGTCGTCGAGTCATAGGAGCGGAGGTGGTGCAGAGGAGGAGCGTCCGGTTCGGACGCCGCTCGAAGCACCGCGAATCGCCATACCCAGGTTCAAAGCACACGGACGCGCGGGCTACGCCGATGGCGCACGCGCTCACTGGATCGTGATGAGGCTCGTTTCGCACGCCGGGGTGGCGCGCAGCTCCGGGGTGACGCGCACGCGCGCCGAGCCGCTCGGCCCGGAGTTCACGGTGATGGCCACCACGGGCTGCTGCTCGTCCGACGACGTCGTCACCGACGCCGGCTGCGGGGACAGGACCGTGAGGTCGGTGCTCGCCACGTCGACGCGCATCTGGACCGGCCGAAACTCGGCATCGTACGCCGAGAGCTCCGCGACCTGCTGACCCTGCTCGAAGGGCCCGAGGCTCGGGGCCGTGGTGACCAGCCGGAACAGCCGCGGCTCGGCCGCGACCCGCAGCTCGCGCTCGGTCGTGTCCGCGCCGCTCAGCGCCGCGAACCGGACCGCGTCGCCGCCGAGATCGCTGAAGCAGAAGTAGAACTTCGGCGACTCGCCGACCTCGTCGAGCAGGACGCGCAGGCGGCTCACGCGGACGGCGCAGTCGACGCTGTTCGACAGGGCGGCCTCCGGATCGAGCGACTGCACGACGACGGGCGCGTTCTTGATGGTGCCGGGCGCCTTCGCGGGCGGCAGGGCGCGCACCGTGACCTCGCGCGCGCGGATCTTGCCGGCGGGCCACTTGTCCTCGGCGATGCTCGGCACCGGTCCGGTCGCGCATTTCAGCTGCGCGTACGTGGCGCCCACGGTGTTGAGGTTGCCGTCGACGCCTCCTACGATGAACTCGAAGCTCGAGGCGCCGGGTGGCAGGCCCGCGGCGCTCACCTCGACGGGCTTGGAGTCCTCGCGCCCGTCGAAGCGGATGTCCACGCTGCCGCTCCAGTCGGACATCGAGCGGAGCAGGAAGCGCGCGTAGCCGTCCTCCTGCGCGGTGCACCGGAAGGTGCCGCTCAGGTACTCGCAGGTCTCGTCCACCGCGACGAGCTCGAGCGAGCCCGGCGGGTCCAGGCGCACGTCGACGAAGGCACCGCGATCGGCGTCCTTGCCCGTGTGGTCGGACATGCGCAGCTGTACGACCTTCTCGTACGGCTCCTGCCGCGGAAGGACGGGCAGGCCCGCGTCGTCGAGCAGATCGGCGGCGAAGAGCGGCACGTCGTCGACGATGACCTCGAGCAGGCCCTCGGCGAGGGGATGGTTGGGAGCGACGCAGCCGAGCGGCGTGAGCGCCGCGGCGGAGACGATCGCCCCGAGCCAGGCAAGGCGAAGGCGCGAAGGGGTGCTCATCCGGTGTAGATCTCGGTGTACTCGGTCCCAAAGGGGTGGCGGTGCCAGGCGTACGCGGCTCGCGGGAAGCCGGACTCGTCGGTGTACTCGCATTGGCCGAGCTCCCATTCGGTGTGCCAGCTGCTGGTGCCGGTGGTCTGGTCGACGCTGAGGGAGTGGGCGGTGACGTCGTCGTCGGCCTCGCCCTGCTTGTGCTCGATCGCAACCTCGCCGCGAGCTGCGTAGATGTTGATGGTGATCATGCCGTCTCCCGTTCGGATCGTGGTCGTCTCGGCCGCGGAGGTCGCCGCCGTCGCCGTCGGTGCTTCGCCGGAATGGACGGGGTGCGCGCCCGCGTCGATGTACTTCTCGAGCACGGATACCGGCACGCGCGCGACCTTGCCGCCCGGCATCGGAATCGTGAAGCGGATCTCGGTGTCGTCTTGCATGCGCTCCGTCAGGCGTCGCCGCCCTCAGCCTCCACGCGTTCGCAGGAGTCGGCCCGGCAGCGCCGCGGTCGCTCCAACGCTGCCCACGACCCTGCCGCCCCGGCCCCGAGCCTCAGTTCCCGGCCCGAGCCACGGTCACGCAGCATACCGCGAGTCGGTCGCGAAATGCACGACCTCCCGGCGGCGGCGCCGTGCTCGGGCGAGCGCCCGGAACGCCGCTCGTGGCCTCGGCGAGGTCCTCCCCCCGACGTCGCCGTCGCGGGGGTGGGGGGTCGCCAAGGCATAGGATCATGAGACGGAGGGCCCGCTCCGTTTGTTTCGTGCCGCCCCGCCGGGAACGTGCTCGGGAATCCATCGCCCGGGCGCGAGAGCCGTCACCGGCGCCGGCGCCACGGGTGCCGGCCCTCGCCCGTGACGGGGCACCGCATTCGGGGCGCGCGCTCGGGTTGCGCGCCAGCGGCGTCCATGGTCCAAGTGGGCTAGGATCGGGGTCCGGCCGCGGCGCGGTTCGACCCGTCCGCCTCCCGTCGCAGTCCAGGCTCGAGACAGAACGTGACAAACAGCGCCAGGCCAGTCGACACGCGCGTCGGCACCGTCGTCGCAGACAAGTACCGGATCCACCGCCTCCTCGGGCAGGGCGGCATGGGAAGCGTCTACGAGGCCGAGAACACCAGCATCGGCAAGCGCGTCGCGCTGAAGTTCCTGCACATGAGCGCCGACCAGGACGACACGACCCTGGCGCGCTTCCACCGCGAGGCGCGCGCCATCTCGGCGGTCGAGAGCGCCCACATCGTGCAGGTCTTCGACTGGGGCCAGGACGGCGCCGGGCAGCCCTTCCTCGTGATGGAGCTGCTCGAGGGCCGAGATCTCGCCGAGCGCATCAAGCAGCTCGGCCGGCTGCCCGTGAGCGAGGCGGTGCGCTTCGGCGTCGAGGCGCTGCGCGGGCTCGCCAAGGTGCACGCGGCCGGGATCGTGCACCGAGACCTCAAGCCCGAGAACCTGTTCCTCGTGATGGGCGACGACGAGGTCCTGCACGTCAAGATCGTCGACTTCGGGCTGTCGAAGCTGATGGAGCCCGAGGGGCGCGTGAGCGGCCCCGGTTTCACGGACAGCGCGCGGCTGACGCAGCAGGGCACGATCATCGGCACGCCGCTCTACATGTCGCCCGAGCAGGTCGAGGCGCTCGACGTCGACCACCGCACCGACCTCTGGTCGATGGGCGCGATCCTGTTCGAGTGCCTCGCGGGCGAGCCGCCGTTCATGGATCGCTCCTACGCCCGGCTCGTGATGGCCATCTGCCAGCGCGATCCGCCCGATCTCTGCAAGCTGAACCCCGAGGTGCCGGCCGTTCTCGCCGCGGCCATCCGGCGCGCGCTCTACCGAGAGCGCAACGAGCGCTACCAGGCGGCGCGCGACTTCGGCGCCGCGCTCGCCACGGCCTGGCCCGAGGCGCGGGCGGCCTACCAGACGACCGTGCCGGCTCCCACGGGCGCGGCCGCCGCGCCCCAGGATGCCGAGCGGCCCCTCGGGACGCTCCCGTCCGCGGCGCTCGCCGCGCCCGTCGCCCCGCTCGGACCGGGCGCGCCGACGCCGCGTCCCCGGCCCGAGAGCCCCCAGCCGAGCGCCCCCGGCTCGGGTGGGCCGCTCGACGCGACCATCGCGGCGCAGACGCGCGGTGCGGCGACGGTCTGGCTCGCCGACGCCCCGGCCTTCTCGGTCTGGCGCGGCGAGGTGGACTCGCCCGACCGGCTGCGCATCGAGGCCTCCGACGGCAGCGTGCGCGATCTCCGCCTCGAGCCAGTCGGCAAGCTGAACCTCGGGCGCGTCGAGCGCATGGGCGACGAGGTGAACCAGCTCGTCTACCCCGACGTCGCCTCGCGGCTCGCGGCGACGCTGCGCCACGACGGCGTGCGCTGGTGGCTGCGCCGCCGCGACGAGTGCAACGTGCCGGTGCAGGTCGGCACGCGGGCGCTGCAGCGCGGTGAGGAAGCTCCCATGGTGCACGGCACGGTCGTGACCGTGGGCGCCATGCACGCCACCTTCGTCGACCGGCGCTACGTGCAGCGCATCGTGCCCGCGGGCACCGTCGACCCCGCCTCGGGCCTGCTGGCGCGCGGCGGCCTCGAGCAGGAGGTCGCGACGGTGCTGCAGCAGCGCGAGCGGCACGGCCTCGCGCTGCTGCAGCTCGCGCCCGACCAGCAGAAGGGCGACAACCCGGTGAGCGTGCGCGTCGCGGCCGCCGTGCACCGCAGCGCGCCGAGCTCGGTCGTGGCGCGCGAGGGCGACACCGTGGCGCTCATCGTCCGGGGCGACGAGCCGGCGCAGCAGAGCGCGGCTGCGGCCGCCCTCGCGACGGCACGCGCCGAGGGCGCCACGGTGCTCGCGACCGGCTACTGGCTGCTCGAAGGCGAGGCGACCCACGCCGGTAGCGAGGTCGAGCTCGCGCTGAACGCCATCATCGCGGCGGCCGGGCCGCTCGGTCGCGGCCGCGGCACCATCGTGCCGCTGCGCGCGAGCCAGCCCGACGTGCGCATGAGCATCGCGCAGGACGTGCTCACCGCCGCCAAGAATCCGAAGCAGCAGATGCTGCTCTTCGCCATCGAGGACCAGAACGCGCTCCTGCAGATAGGCTCCTCCGTGGTCTCGGCCCTCGAGCAGGAGCTTGCGGCCGTGATCGCCACGCAGGTCGGGCCGCAGGCGCTCGTGACCCGCCTCGCGGCGGGGGTCGTCGGGGCCTGCGTGCCGCGCAAGATCGTCGCCGCCGAGCTCGGGGTCGCCGTGCAATGCGAGTGGCACGCCCGTCCCCCGATCACCGACGGCCAGGTCGAGCTGCCCCGCACGCTCTCGTGGGAGGAGGCGTTCAGCGGCCAGGCGATGGAGCGGGCGCAGGAGCTGTCGCGCGAGTGCGGCGACCAGCACGGCGTGCTCTCCGCCCTCTCGGGCGGGCTGCCGCATCCGATCGCGGGGCGGGTGCATGCCGCCATCAGCGCCTCGAGCGCGGTCGAGCGCGTCAAGATGCTCTTCGACGTGCTCGAGGGCACCTGGCGCCTCATCGCCGTCGTGCTCGCTTCGGCCTACTTCGCGACGGCGCGCGAGACCGAGGACCACAAGGCGATCCGCCTCTTCCACGAGCGCACGAAGACGCGCGAGGGTCTGCCGCTCGGCAGCTGGCGCGAGCTCGCGCGCATCGCCGCCAAGGGCTTCGAGGGCGCGAGCGATCCCATCGGGCAGCTCGCGAAGGACTTGCTCGACGTCCGGCTCACGCAGAACCAGACCTTCGACACGCTGTCGAACCTGATGCACAACGAGCGCAACAGCTTCGCGCACGGCCACTACACCGAGGCCCGTGCCGAGGCCGATCTGCGCGAGTTCGAGCAGATGACCCGCATCATCTTGCGGGCGCTGCGGCCGCTCGCGGCCTGGACGCTCGTCAGCGTGCAGCGCACCGAGCCCGACCTCTACGGCGAGCTGCAGACGGTCGAGTTCGTCGATCACACTGGGCCGTACTCGACCGGCGCGCGCCGTCGCATCGGCTTCAACAGCCCGGTGCGGCTCGCGAACGTGGTCTACCTGGCGCGCTGGCGCGACGGGCTCGTCCTGCCGCTCGAGCCCTTCGTGCGCCGCCTGGTGTCGGGCGACAACTACGGGCTCTACTGGATGGACCACCTGCCGCGCGCCGGCAGCTGCAACATGAGCGCCGTCGTGTCCGGCGACTCGCTCACGACCACGGTCGACCCGCGTCGCCTGCCGCCGCTGCTGCGCAGCCTCGTCACGAGCTGACCGGCGCCGCGGCACGCGACGGCGCCGAGGGCAGCGCGCCGCTCCCCGGGCCGCTGGGCCCCCTGGCCCCTTCCCCCCTTGCCCCCTTGTCGTTAGCGTGGGGCTCCCATGGCGACCGCAGCGTCCAGAGCCCGCGAGGCGGGCGACGTCCTCGAGGGGCGTTACCGGCTCGTGGGTCGCATCGGTCAGGGCGGCTTCGGCGACGTGTGGCGCGCCGAGGAGCTCTTGCCCGACGGCTCGGCGCTGCGCGAGGTGGCGCTGAAGCTCCTGCGGGTCGACATCGCCGAGACGCAGGACTGGACCGAGGAGGCGCGCATCATCGCCTCCTTCCGGCACCCGGCGCTCGTGACCATCTACTCGGCGGGGATCCTGCGCCTCGACGCCGACACGCCCTTCGTGGCGATGGAGCTCCTGCGGGGCGACACCTTGGCCGAGCCCATCGCCCGCAAGGAGCGCGTGGCGTGGCGGCGCGTGCTGTGGTGGGCGCGTGAGACGGCCGCGGCCCTCGACGAGATCCACCGCGCCGGCGTGGTGCACCTCGACCTCAAGCCCTCGAACCTGTTCCTGACCGAGGAGGGGCAGCTCAAGGTGCTCGACTTCGGCATCGCGCAGCGCGGGCGCACGCGGCGCGAGGAGCCGGCGCGCCCGGCGGCGCGTGTGGCGACGCCGGCCCCCGAGCCGCCCGCGCCGTCCCCCGACGCGATGTCCACGGCCGAGTTCGTGGTCGAGCAGGAGCGCCGTGCGGCGGCGGCCGCGCGTACCCGCGAGGTGATGGGCACGCGCACCTCGAGCGGCTCGCGCACGGTGGTCGGCACGCCCGGCTTCATGGCGCCCGAGATCTTCGAGGGGGGCGAGCCGAGCGCCGCGGCCGATGCGTACGCGCTCGCGGCGTGCATCGTGCAGCTCGCCACGGGCGATCTCCCGCAGCGCGTGGGACCACGTCCGACGGGCAGCGCCGACCCGAGCGCGGCGCGGGTCTGGTTCAGCGAGGTGCAGGCCGCGACGGTGCGCGGCTACCTGCGCGAGCTCGCCGCCGACGCGGCGGGGCTGCCGGTGGCGCTCGTCGCGCTCTGCAAGCGCTGGCTCGCGCTCGACCCCCTGGCGCGCGGCGTGGAGCGCGGCGGGCTCCGCGCGCAGCTCGACGTCGTCTGGGCCTGCCCGCACGGCTGGGGCGGCAACCCGTACCGCGGGCTCGAGCCCTACCGCCCCGAGGACGAGGGCAAGCTCTTCGGTCGCGCCGAGGATGCCGCGCGCCTCGGGCGCGAGCTCTGCGACCAGCCGGCGGTCGTCCTGCAGGGCGTCGGCGGCGTCGGGCTGCGCTCGCTCGCGGTCGCGGGCATCGTGCCGGAGCTCGCGCGCGCCTTCGCCGACGACCGCGACGATTGGCAGGCCGTGGTGGTGGAGCTCGGCAAGGCGCCGGACAGTGCGCTCGCCGCGGCGCTCGCGCCGCTCGTGGGCGAGCTCGAGACGGACCCGGAGTCGCGGCCCGCGGCGTCGGCGCGCCCCGCGGAACCGGAGCCCGGACCGGGTGACGCGAGCGGGTGGCTCGAGCTGCTGCGCGCCTGGGCGTCCGAGGCGCACACCGGTGCGGCTCTGGTCCTCGTCGGGCTCGAGCGCGTGCTCGAGGTGCCGGCGCACCGGAGCCGGCGCCTCGAAGCGCTCGTCACGGGGCTCGCCGCCGGGGTGCCGGGCCTGCGGCTGCTCGCGACCCTGCCGGAGGACCGCACCGTGGAGATCCTGCGGCGTGACGCCCTCGGCACGGCGGTGCGGCCCTTCCTGCGCTTCCTCGGGCCGCCTCCCGCGGGCGCCGTGCGGGACATGGTGCTCGCGCCGCTCAAGGCCTCGGGGGTGCAGCTCGGCGACCTCGACGCGGTGACCCACGAGCTGCGCGCCGAGCTCTTGCGCGACGAGACGCGCCTGCCGCTCGTGTCGCTCGCGCTCGCCGCGTTCTGGCAGTCGGCCGGGGCTGCCCAGGCCCTCGACGGAGCTCGCTGGCAGGCGCTCGGGGGGCTCGTCGGCATCGTGGCCCGCCACGCCGAGGCGGTGTTCGCGGCCCTCGAGCCCCACGAGCAGCACGTCGCCGCCGGGCTGCTCCTGCGGCTCGTGAGCGCCGACGGCCACGCCTGCGCGGTCGAGGAGCGGGCCATCGCGAGCGCGTTCGACGACGTGGCGTCCTTCCCGAGCGTGCGCGACACGCTGCTCGCGGCGCGCCTGCTCGTGCGCCAGCGCGGGCGGCTGCGCCTCGGGCACGACCGGCTGCCCGAGGTGTGGCGCCGGCTCGTCGACCTGCGCCTCGAGAACGTCGAGCGGCTCGGCTTCCTCGAGGAGCTGCGCGACACGGCGCGGCGCTGGGTCGAGGGTGGGCACCGCAAGGAGGAGCTGTGGCGCGGGTACCAGCTCGCGGAGATCCGGCGCCACGGCGTCGCCGACGAGCTGTCGGACGACGAGACGGCGTTCGTCGAGGCGTCCCGTCGCGCGGCGCGCTTGCGCTGGGGCATGCGCGGCCTCGCGGCCGTGCTCGTGCTCGCCGCGGCCGTCGGTGCCGTGGCGCTCGAGGCCGCCGTGTCGGCGCGCGCGGCGGCGCACGAGCGCGCGCGGCGCGACGCCGAGCAGCGCGAGCTCGTGTCCCGCATGGTGACGCGCAGCCGGCGCGCCAGCGACCCCTACGTGCGCGTCGCGTACCTCGCGGCCGCGATTCGCGAGGGCACCGACGACCCGGTGCTGCCGCTCGAGCTGTGGCGCGACGCGAGCGACCTGCCGCGCGCCGAGTTCCTCTCGCTCGAGCGCGTGGCCAAGCCGAGCTTCCCGTGGAACCAGCGCTGGCTGCTCGGTGGCGCAGGCAGCTCCACCCTGACCGTGTTCGACTTCACGCCGGTCGAGGACGCGCCCTGGGGCCCCGTCATCCACCGCTTCCGGCCGCACCCTCAGGGCGTGGACGAGTACGTGGCCTTCCCGTTCACGAGTGCCTTCGTGACGCGCGGGCTCGACGGCGCGCTGCGCGTGTGGGAGCTGCGGCGCGCCGGCGCGATCGTGCTCGCGGCCGAGTCGCCGATGCGCTGCGCGCGGGGCGTCAACGCCGTGCTCGTCGCCGAGCGCGCGCCGGTGGTGGCCTGCGCCACGGCCGAGGGGCTCGCGCGCTGGGATCTCCGCAAGCCGGAGTCTGCCGACGTCGACGCCTTCGAGGGGCGGTTGCTGCACCTGTCCTCGGACGGCAGCTGGCTCGCCGCGGCGCGGGGCCGGTCGGTGGTGTTCTGGCAGCCGAGCGGCCGGCGCCGCGTCGAGCTCGAGGTCGCCGAGGTCGTCACGGCGGCGCGCTTCAGCCCGCGCGATCCGGTGGTCGCGGTGCTCGGGGCGACCGAGGTCGGCGTCTACGAGCTCGACGCGAAGGGCGCGCGGCTCGCCGCGTCGCGCCCGGTCGAGCGCGACACCTTCGACCTCGCCTGGCACGAGCGCGGGCTCGACGTGGGGGTGTGCGGTCACGGAGCGCGCGCGCGCTGGTACTACCTGCGCAAGGGGCCGCGCGCCCCGGAGGATCCGGCCCCCGACCCGAAGACGTGGCCGTGCGGCGCGCCGCGCCCGGGGCAGCCGCCGCACCTCACCGGGCTCGACGACTACGGCGACCTCCTCGGCGAGGGGCGCAACCTCGGGCCGCGCATCTACCCGAACGGCTGGCGGCTCGCCGACGGCAAGCTCGTCACCGCCGACCTCGTGGTCTTCGATCCGGCGTCGAGCGGCGCACGGCGTCTCTTGTCCTTCCGCGGACGCAGCGAGGCGGGCGTGAGCGAGAAGCCGGCCCTCGGCGAGAGCGCTGCCTCCGTCGCCCGCACCGGCCCGGACGAGGTCGTGTGGCAGGTGGGCTCGGAGCTGCGCGTGTACCGCGTCGACGGCACGCGCGCGCGCACCATCCAGAACGCCCACCTCCTCGCGCCCTGTCCGGACGGGCGGCTGCTCGCCTGGCGCAAGCGCGATGCCGCCACCTGGGAGCTGTTCGCCGCGCGCCACGACACCGCGCTCCGCACCGTGCCGCGCGAGCCCGCGTTCTTCGTCGGCGCCGACCCGGACTGCCGCTCGGTGTTCCTGCAGCGCACGAGCGGCGAGCTCGTGGCGGTCGATCCGGCCGACGCCTCCGCGCCCCCGCGCACGCTCGACACCGCCGGGGGCTTCGTGCTCGGCGGCTACGCCTACCAGGCGCGTCCGAGCGCCGCGCGTGGCGGGCTCGCGGCGGGCCTGTGGCTCGGGCTGAGCTCCGGGGCGATCGTGCGGGTCGTCGGGGGCACGGGCGAGGTGAAGCCCTACGGTCACGCGACCCCGCGCGCGACGGCGCTCGCCGACGGCCCCGAGCCCGGCGAGCTCTTGTTCGCCGACGACACGGGGATCGTTCTCCGGGCGCCGGGCGCGCGCGACCGCAGCGTGCTCGACGGCTCGTCCGGAGACGAGTGGGAAGACCTGCTGCTCTTGCCGCGCCACCGCGCGCTCATGGCGACGACGGCGCACTCGGTCGCCGTCGTCGATCTCGACCGGCACGAGCTCGCCGTCCGGCAGCCGACGCCGCCGCGCGGGCGCCTCGCGCCGTGGGACGAGGAGGGGAGCGTGCTCGTGTGGTCGGAGGAGTTCATGGGCGCCCCGCAGGGCGAGGTGGTTCCGGTCGGACCGGCGCTCGCCGGGGCCGTCGCGAACGCCGTCTCGAACCTGGTCGTGACGGTGCGGCCCGGGCGCGGGCTCGCGGTCGAGGTGAAGCGCTGAGCGGGTGGCCCGCCGCCGGCGACCGACGACGGGCTCAGTCCACGGAGGGCAGCGTCGCCTGCACCACCGTCTTGCGGCCCAGGGTCGCGGCGGGTGGCCGAAAGGGCAGGGCGACGAATTTCCGCTGCATGCACTCGGCCGCAGCGCGGTAGGCCGGGATCTCGGCGCTGACGGCGACCGAGCTCGGATCGACCGTGCCGTCCGGGCGAATGACGAACTCGAGCAGCACCGCGTCCGGCGGCAGGACCTTGCCGTCGGGAGCGCGGCACTCCTGCACGAGCTGCCAGTAGATCTGCTCGCGCGCCATGCGCTCGACGGCGGGGTTCGACAGCCCCGGACGGATCTCGATGTGCCCGGCGCTGAGGCGCGGCCCGGAGGGCACGGCGGACGGGGCGAACTCGACCGGCGTGGCCGAAGGGAGCGGCTCGGTGCCGCCGTCCGGCGGCGGCACCTCGGTCCCGACGAGGGTGCCCCCGTCGGGATCCGTGGGGGCGGGGGTCGACTTCGGCGTGGCGCCCACGATCTCCGCGAGCGCCTTCGGGTCGGGCGTCGTCGGGACGTGCTCGACCTCGAGCGGCCCGTAGGCTTCGGCGCCACCGGGACCGCCCGCGGTGGGCGTGGCGCGCGGCCGGTCGCAGCCGAGCAGGGCGAGCGCTGCCGCCGCGACGAGACCGACGATGGCCGCCGCCCGGGCTGGCGCGTGCGCTCGCGCTCGACCTGCGCGGCCCGGAGGTGCTGAGGAGGCGCGCGCGCGGACCATGTTCGGGGCGAAGCGTTTCGCGGCGCGTGTCCCGAAGCAAGCGCGCTCTTCGGTCGGGCTCCGAGGGCACGTCCACGCGGCGCGCGCGCCGGATCATCCCGCGGCCTTCTCGGTGTAGGCTCGCCGTTCCGCCGGTGAAGGATCTCATCGCCATCATCCAGCGCGCGCGGCGCGGCTTTCAGGGTCGGCTCGGCGTGCGCCTGCTCGCGGTCATCGCCGCGGCGCTCGGCGCGGGCGCGGTGGCGGGCGTCCTGCCGGCGGTGATCGGGCAAGCGCTCGGCGCCATCGGCGGCGGAGCGGCGCTCGGGCCCCCGAGCGGCCTCGGCAAGTGGGTGGCGCTCGTCATGCCCACCGCGGCGTGGGGCGTGGTCGTCTTCACGCTCCTGGCGACGGTGGCGACGGTGGCGATGAGCGTGTTCGCGAGCCGCATCGCGACGGCCTTCGCGGCGGAGGTCACGGCGGCGGTCCGCATCGAGATGCTCGAGTCGGTCCTCGGCGCGTCCGCCCGCG
>JACRDA010000437.1 GCA_016212965.1 Myxococcales bacterium | reverse complement strand
GCCCGTGGCGGCGGAGGAGCGGCCCCCCGCGAGCGGACCGAAGGTGAAGGCCGACCCGGCACCCGATCCGGCCCGAGCCAAGCCGAAGCGAACCCAGCTCGGCATCGGGCTCGGAGACGGCGGGCCGAGCCTCGACACGCGGCCGCGGCATGCGTCGCGGCGCTCGCTCGGCAAGCGCGCAGCCTCGGCCGAGCCCGAGGCGGCCGAGGCACCGGCCGCCGGCGCGCCGGCCCTCGCGGCCGCCGAGCCGCCCGGTCCCGAGGCTCCGGAGCGCGCGCCGTCGGCGGCCCCGGTGAGCGTCGACGTCGATCTCGAGGCGGGGCTCCGTTCGGAGGTGCCCGAGGTCGGTGCGGAGCCTGCTGCCGTGGCCGACGCCGCACCCGAGGCCGCATCCCCACCCGAGCCCGCGCCCGAGCCCGTCGTTCGGGGTGCGGGCTGGCCCCCAGCGGAGCCCGCACCGCGCAGTGCCGGGCGCGCGCGCCCGATCCCGGTCGAAGCCGACGAGGTGCCGCAGTCGACCGACGAGCCCATCGCGCTGCCGACCCAGGGACGGGCGTGGGTCAAGTACGCGCTCGTGGGGGGTGCCGTCGCCGCCATCGGGATCGTGGTCGCCGTGGTCGCGACCTCCGGCGGCACGGCCCCGAGCCCGACGACGCCCACGCAGATTGCCGCCGCGACGACGGCGAAGCCGGCCGCGACCCCACCCGCGACGGCCACCGCGCCTGCGCCCACGCCCGAGCCGGCAAAGCCGAGCGCGAGCGCCGCAGCGAGCGCGAGCGCCGCGACCACGACCTCCGCGAGCGCCAAGCCGGTCGCGAGCGCCGAGCCCCCCCGGCCCACCGCCGAGCCGGTTCCGACCGGACCGGCGCCGGTGCCGACGCAGACGAAGCCGCCACCGAAGGGGACGGGCGGAATCGTGCGCCAGGTGCCGTTCTGACAGGTCGCTCGCGAGGGAGCGCACGGACCCTCGTCGCCACACTTTGCAGCGCGTGCCTCGACGGGATATGCATGCCCCGGAGCCGGCGCGCGACCTGCGACCTGGGCCGACGCGGACGGGGTATCGAGGCACATGCACATCCGCACCTCTCTTCTTGGCGTACTGGTTTCGGGGCTCCTGCCGTGCGCCGCGGGCGCCTGGGCCATCGGCATGCTCGCACCACCGAGCGCGTCGGCGCAGCAGCCCGATCTCACCGAGCTCGCCCGGCAGAAGTTCATCGAGGGCGTGAACGCCTTCGACGCGAAGCGCTTCGAGGAGGCGCGCACGCTGTTCCTGCAGGCCTACGCCCTCAAGCGCCACCCGGTGACGCTGCTGAACCTCGCGCAGGCCGAGATCCGCGCCGGCTACAACGTCGACGGCGGCAACCACATGCAGCAGTTCCTGCGCGAGTACCCCGAGGCGACGAACGACCAGCGCACGACGGCCAAGACGTACATCGCCGAGGCACAGAAGAAGGCCGCGTACATCATCGTCATCGTCGACCTCGACGGCTCCGAGGTCACCATCGACGGCACGGTGGTGGGTCGCTCGCCCCTGCTCGACCCCTACTTCGTGGAGCCCGGCGTGCACGAGGTCGCCGCGGCGGGCGGAGGCACGCGCGGCACGGCGAAGGCGGACGCGAAGAAGGGGACGGCGACGGCCGTCTCGGTGACGGTGCGCGGCGGTGCCCCGGCGCCGATCCCGGCTCCGTTGCCGACGCCCGTGCCCACGCCCGCGCCGACGGGGCCCGGGCCCGCGCCCACGCCGGTGCCTCCCTACGTGCCGCCCGCGCCGACTCCGTTCCCCGATCCCGGGGCCGGATACGTACCCGGTCCGGGGCCAGGACCGTACGTACCGCCCGACAGCGGCGGCACCGGCCGCATGGGCTTCGGCGAGTGGTACACGCAGAAGCCGGGCGCCTGGGCACTGACGGGCGTGACGGGGCTCGGGCTCGTCGGCACCATCGCCTTCGGGGCGCTTGCGGGCAAGGCCAGCAGTGCCTCGAACGACGTCACCGACCAGATCCTGGCCGAGGTGAACCGCACCCACAACCTGCCGGCGAGCTACTACGACCAGGCGACCGGCCAGCCACAGCCCTGCGGCGACATCGACGACCCCGCCACCGCGTTCGGGTACTACGCCGACGCTTGCGACAAGCTGCGCAGCAACATCGACGCCTACCACATCGACATGGCGCTCCTCGGGACCAGCATCGCGGTGATGGTCGCGGCCGCGGCCGGGACCGTCGTCTACTACTTCGTGGACTCGACCCCGAGCGACTCGCCACCGCCCGCGACCTTCGGCATCGTGCCGGTCATCTCGCCGACCGAGCGCGGGCTCGGCGTCGTCGGTTCGTTCTGAGCGGCACGCAGCCGGTCGCGCAGCGTCGAGCGCGGTACACCCGCGCGCCGTGACGCCGCGCTCACGTTGCCGGCCGTGTCGGCCACGAGCGCCACCGCCTCGGCGACGCTGAGCAGGCGGCGCGGGCCGGCGGGTGTGCCGAGCCGCGTGCGCGCCCGGGCCTCGAGCGCCGCTTCCACCGCCGCGCGCGTGATCTCGCTCCCCGGCTCGAGGAGCGCCGCCTGCACGAGCACGTTGCGCAGCTCGCGCACGTTGCCGGGCCAGGGCTGGCGCGCGAGCAGCTCGACGACACCCGCGCCGAGGCTCGCGACGCCGAGCTCCGCGTGGCGGACGAGATGCCGCGCCAGCGGTGCGATGTCCTCCGGGCGCTCGCGCAGCGGCGGCACGCAGACGATGCAGCTCGCGAGCCGCTCGTAGAGGTCGGCCCGGAACTGACCCGCCGCGACGCGCTCCTCGAGGGGCTCGCAGGTCGCCGTCACGATGCGCACGTCGAAGGCCTCGCTCTTGTCGGACCCGAGCGGCACCAAGCACTCCTCCTCCACCACCCGCAGCAGCTTGGCCTGCAGCGCCGGGGGCAGCGAGCCGAGCTCGTCGAGGAACAGCGTGCCGCCATGGGCGCGGCGAAACGCGCCGAGCCGGTCCGCGTCGGCTCCGGTGAAGGCACCGCGGCGGTGGCCGAACAGCTCGCTCTCCGCCAGCCCCGGCGCGAGCGAGGCGGCGTTCAAGGCGACGAAGGGCGCCTTGGCGCGTGGCCCGCAGAGGTGCAGCGCGCGCGCCACGAGCTCCTTGCCGCTGCCGCTCTCGCCGCGGATGAGCGCGGGGATGCGCAGGGGCGCACAGCGGCGCACGAGCGCACCGAGACAGCCGAGCGCCGCCGAGGCGCCGACCATGCCCGGCAACGGCTCCGCCCCGCGCGGCCTGTCCGGCTGCAGCGCGATGGTGGTGCGGCCCACCGTGATGCTCCCCTCGAGGGGCAGGCGCGCGCGCGCCACCCTGGCTCCGCCCACGTACACGCCGTTGCGCGACTCGAGATCGAGCACCTCGAGAGCCGCCCCGTGGTGCTCGATGCGACAGTGCCGACGGCTCACGGCCGTGTCCGCCAGGCGCAGATCGACCGAGGGGCGCGAGCCCACCACCCAGGCCTCGCCGGGCCGCAGCAACCGGGGCTCGAGCCGTCGCTCGATGCAGCCATCGCGTCGGGTCGTGAGGTCGGCGCGCACGGCGGCCTCGAAGCCGTGGGCGGGGGTGATCTCCGCGGTCGCATCGGGGTGTGGAGAGAGCCGTGGGGGAATCGTCATGGGTAGCCTCCTCGCCTGTGCTCTTCCCAATCGGCACGCAGCGGGCGCCAGTTGCGCGCGACGGCGCCGGCGCGATCGCCTCGACCCCTTCCGTCCCGGCGTCCCGCCGCCGCCCCCCCTCGCCCGCCCCAGGATCGGCCCGGCCCACCGCCGCCGGGCCGCGACCCTCCGTTGTCGGTTGCGCCACCCGCCATTCCGCTCTACGTGTTCGCGCACTGCGCGCAGGGCCAGTGCCCGAGCCGCAGCCGGACCCGACCCATGTCACGCCGACGGTGCATCGCTCTCGGAGCCCTCACGGGCAGCCTCGTCTGGGCCGGGCCCATCGGCGCGGGCGAGCCCGAGCCCGGCGAGGCGCCGGCACCCGCCCCCGCCCCTGCGAGCGCCCAGAGTCCCGCAGCGCCGAAGCCCAAGGCCACCCCGGCAGATCCGGCCCCGGGCCGCGACGCCGCCGCGGACGAGGCGCCGCCGGAGGCGGTGATCGATCCCGACGAGGGCATCCCGCGTCCAGCCGCCGAGGATCTCCTGAGCGGGCACGTCCTCATCGACGTCGCCGCCGGCGTGGTGGCGCCCTCCTCGGATCTCTTGCCCGACCTCGACGGGATCGGGCACCCGAAGGTCGGCGCGGGCGCGAGCCTGCGCCTCGGCGTCGGGGTCGCCCGTGCCGCGTCGCTCGATCTGCTCGGTGGCTTCGCGTGGCTCGGTGGCGGCGACCTCTGCGACGACTGCAGCTCCTACGCCTTCGACGCGGGCCTCGGGGTCACCTACCACGTGGTGCAGGGCATCGCCTTCGACCCGTGGATCGGCTACGGCGCCGGCTACCGCCACCTGCTGCTCGCGCTCCCCGACTCGACGGAGCGCTACCACGCGATCGACTTCGCGCGGCTCGGGGTCGGCGCGGACTTCTACCCCACCCCGACCGTGGGCCTCGGGCCGTTCATCGAGACCGACATCGGCGTGCGTACCGGCGCCGACGCGTCGGTGTACGCCCTGTTCTCGGCCGGCGTGCGCGTCGCCTTCGACCCGATGCGCGCCGGGCTGTCGCTCGCACCGGGCGGGACCGGCGCGACCGCCGCGCGCTGAGCACGCCTCCCCACCGTGCCCCGCCCGACGACGAGCGGCGGAGCGGAGCACGGCGCACCGGCCGCGGCACGGCCACGGAGCAACCGCCCCGTGGTCGTGAACCGCGCCCGTGCCCCCCTGCCCGTGCGTGGCCGAGGGCCGACCTCAGCCCTCGGGCTTGATCGCCATCCCGAGCGACTGCCGCAGATACGCGTAGGAATCGCTCGCGACCCAGGTCATGAGCTCGCGGATGCGCTCCTGGGGCGTGAGGTCACCGGGCAGCGCCGGCTGGGCCTCGATCACGCGGCGCGCGACCTCGAGATCCCCACACAGCAAGAGGCCCGCGCGCGCCGCCGTCGTCTCGACACACTGGGTCCAGCGCTTGAGGTTGCTCCTGGCGCCCGCGTCGAGGAACTTCTTGACGGCCGCGCGCAGGTGCTCGCGCTGGATCGGCTGCACGTGCTTGATGAGCTGCTGCGCGGTGGCGCGCACGTGGGCCGCGATCTCGGCCGGGGCCGGCGTTTCCGGCACCGCGATCTGCAGGGCCGCGAAGAGCAGGATCTGCAGCTCGGTGACCGTCGGGAACAGGTTCTTGATGTAGTGCTCCGCGCGGTACATCGCGAGGTGCCGCCCGACGAAGAAGGCTCGCTCGAGCGGCGAGATGCCGGTGAGCACGCCCGATGCGGCCACGGTCGCCGGCGGGCTCGCCGCCACGGCCGCGAGCCCGCCCGGGATGTCGCCCCGGGTGAAGAGCTGCGGCGGCTGGATGCCGAGCACCTCCGCCGCCCACCAGAAGGTGCGCGCGAAGGTCTGGGTCGAGGAGGCCGGATCCTGCCGGTACTGGTCTGGCAGCACCGGCAGCTGCTTCTTCGCCGTCAGATCCTCGATCTTCGCCTTGAGCGCGGCCCAGGCGATCTGCTCGAAGATCTTGCCGATGTACATGTCCTCGTCCTCGTGGAAGAGGTGCTCGTACCAGAGGTCGGGCGTGAGCCGGCCCGTCGGCTTCGGCATGTCCTCGGGCTTCCAGTCGTCGTAGAAACGCTGCTCCTCCTCGTTGGCCTTGCCGATGAACGCGAGCACGGACGCGCAGCACCACGCCGGGTCGTAGGCCTGCTGCTGCAGGTAGACGGCGTAGAGGGCGCGGTACGCGTCGGCGTTCGTCGGGTCGATCTTCAAGAGCTGCCGGTAGCCGGCCTGGGCCTCGTCGAACTTGCCCTGCTGCTCGGCGAGCTCCGCCAGGATCACGTGCACCTGCTGATCCTCGGGGTTCAGCGTCGAGGCCATGCGGAAGGCCTCGCTCGCGTGCGCCTTGTCGCCGATGCGGTCGCGGTAGATGAGCCCGAGCGAGTGCCAGAGCTTGAACTCGAGCTCGTTGTTCCCGCGACCGCCCACGCGGTGGATCATCTTGCGGTACGCGCGCTCGAGCTTGTTCCAGTCCTTGAGCTGCGTGAAGATCTTGTCGATGCGCTGGAACGCGTCGAGGTAGGTCGGATTGAGGTCCAGCGCCTCGCTGAACAGCTCGGCCGCCTGGTACGGATCCTCGAGCTTGTCGCGGTAGACCTGCGCCATCGTGAACAGGTAGCGCGCCCGCCGTTCCGGAACGGCGTCGCCCTCGGCGATGCGCTGGATGGTCTGGACGACTTTGTCCCAGGTCTTGGTCTTCTGGTAGAGCACCAGCATCTTGTGCAGGAGCTGGTGGTCGTCCGGGCGCAGCTCGGCCGCCTGCTCGAAGCACCCGATCGCCTGGATCGGATCGCCGACCTTGTCCTGCCAGATGTCGGCGAGGTCGTTCAGGAGCGCGTAGCGCTCGTCTCCGTCGATCACGTTGTCGAGGATCTGGCGGCGGTAGCCGCACGCCTGCGCCCAGTCGTTCAGGCCCTCGTAGACCTTGACCAGCGCTTCGAGCGTCGGGCGGTGGGTGGGGACGAGCTGCAGGCCCTTCTCGAAGTTGTTGATGGCCTGCTTGACCTGGCCCTGCTCGCGCTTGACGCACCCGAGGCGGTAGTACACCTCGGCGCGCTGCTCGTGGTCGTCGTCCCCGAGCGACGTGAGCACCTTCTGGTAGTTGGTGAGCGCCCCGGCCCAGTCGCCGAGCGCGAAGTTCACCTCGGCGAGGCCGCGGATGGCCTCCTGGTTCGTGAGGTCGAGCTTGTGAGCCGCCTGATAGGCCCGCAGGGCCGGATCGTTCTTGCCGAGCGCGGCCAGGACCTTGCCCTGCAGCATGTGGAGCTCGAGCTGTTCCTCGCGCTCGCGCTTGCCGGCCTTGCGCACCAGCATGTCGGCGAGGGGCTCGGCCTCCTGCCAGCGGCTGCGCGCCACGTACTCCTTGAGCAGCGGTAGCGCGGCCTCCTCGTTGTCCGGGTCGCTCTGCTGCGCGAGCTCGAAGGACTCGACCGCCTGGTCGGGCATGTCGAGCATGTCGCGGCGCAGGCGCCCGAGCTCGACCAGGAGCTTGGCCCGGGCGCGCGGCGCCTCGGTGTAGCCCTGCTCGGCCTCGAGGTAGCGTGCGGCGAGCGGCCAGTCGCCCTCGTCGATGGCGATGGCCCGCAGCGCCGCGAGCGTCAGGAGATGCTTGGGGTCGAGATCGAGCGCCTGCTCGTAGCGCTCCCGCGCCTGCACGCGGTCGTTGAGCTTCTCGTCGAGCTGCTTGCCGATGCGGTAGAACGCCTCGACCCGCTGGGTGCCCACGTCCGTGAGCTCCGCGACGCGCCCCATGTAGTGGATGGCGTTCGACGGGTCGTCCATCCGCTCGTAGAGCTTGGAGAGCGCCTCGAGCGCGGGGACGTGGTTCGGGTCGATGTCGATGATGTTGAGGTACGCGTCGAGCGCCCGCTCCTGATCCTGGAGCTGCGTCGCCTGCACGTCCGCGATGAGCCACAGGAGCTCGATCTTCTTCGCGCGGTCGTCGGTCGCGTTGATGTGCCGCTCGTAGCAGCCGATGAGGTCGCGCCACTGGCGCAGGCGCTGGTAGCAGCGCGCGAGGGCCTCGTAGGCGCCGATGTGCGTGGTGTCGATCTCGACCACCTGCTCGAGGCGCACCGCGGCGAGGTCGGGCTTGAGGAACTGCTCCTCCTGCAGGCGCGCGATCTGCATCAGCACGTCGATGCGCTCGCGCTCGGTCGCGGCCACGTCGAGGTGCATGTCGAGCACCTCGAGCAGCTCGCGCCAGCGCTGCATGGCGCCGTACACGCGCTCGAGGCCGCGCATGGCGAGCAGGCTCGAGGCGTCGACGTCCAGCACCTCGCGGTAGACCTCGACCGCGCGCTCGGCGTCGCCGATCGTCGTCTCGAGCAGGCCCGCCTGCCGCAACTTCACCGAGGCGATCTGCTCGGGGTCCTTGAGCGCCTTCGATTTGCGCCCCAGGATGTCGACCAGCTCGGGGATCTGGTTCTTCTGCTCGTAGATGCGCTCGAGCGCGTCGAGGGCCGGCAGGTGCGTGCCGACGGCCTCGAGCGCCTGCTTGTAGCGGGTGATGGCGCCCTCGAGGTCGTTCAGGTGCCGCTCGTAGACCTCGGCGAGCTCCGACTGGATGACCGCGCGGTCGCTGTCGAGGGCCGCGACGGCCAGGGCCTGCGTGAGCTGCTGCCCCTGCTCCTGCCAGCGCGCGTTCTTCTTCAAGAAGCTCGCCATCTGGAGCTTGGCCGCGACGTTCGTCGGGTCGAGCGCGATGACCTTCTGGTAGAAGGGCTGCGCGTAGTCGGGCCGCCCGAGGTCCTCGCCGTACCACTTGGCCAGGTGCAGGCAGAGCGTGATCTGCTGCAGCGGCTCCTTCTCGGCCTCGAGCCAGCCCTGCACGATCTGTACGAGCTGGGCCCAGCGCTTGGTCGCGTGGGCCATCTTCTCGAGGTAGGCGGTCGTCTCCTTGTCGCTCCAGTCGAGCTCGAAGGCGGTGAGCAGGGCCTCGTAGGCCTGCTCCTGATCGTTCACCTGCTCGTCGCAGACGCGCGCCACCTTGCGCAAGAGCAGCGTGCGCTGCGGGATGATCTGGGCCGCGTCCGGGCGCTCCGTGTACATCTCGAAGCGCGCCATGTACATCTCGACGAGCTGCTCGCTGCGGCTGGCGGCCGCATGCAGCTTCTCGAGCTGCTTGAACGCGTCGTCGTGATTCGGGTCGATGGCGAGCACGGCCTCGAGCGCCGGCGTGGCGCCGTCCTCGTGGGCGATCTGGTGGGCCCACATGTCCGCCACCTCGAGGTACTCGCGGATCTTCTCCGCCGAGTCCTCGTAGGCGCGGGCGCGCATCATCTTGACCTCGACGACCTCCTCCCAGCGACTCTCGTTGCGCAGCAGGTGCTCGAGCGCCACCATGGCCGCGAAGTCGCGCGGGTCGACCGCCAGGAGCTTGCGCCATGCATCGATCGCGTCGACGGCCTGGTCGGGCACCTGCTGATAGATGGTGCCGAGCTCGCGGTAGAGCGCGATGAGGTTCTCGGCCGGGAGCGTGGCCCCGGCGCGGTCCACGGTCTGGTGGAGTGCGAGGCACAAGTCCTGGGAGCTCTGGCGGCGCCGCCAGATGTCCGCGATGGCATAGAGGGCGTCGACGTTCGCGTAGTCGATGTCGAGCACGCGGTTGTAGTCGTCGAGGGCGGCATCGTCGCGCCCGAGCTGCTGCGAGAAGAGCCGCGCGCGGCGCAGCAGCACGGCGACCTGCTCCCGATCCTCCATGGGCAGGCCCATGTGCCGTTCGAGGATCTCGGTGAGCTCGGCCCACGCCTGGGTGCGCTCGTAAAGGTCGCCGAGGGCCGTGAGCGCCTCGCCGTCCTCACCGCGCAGATCGAGCACGCGCTTCCACGTATCGATCGAGCGCGGCAGGTCACCGAGATGATCGGACAGCAGCCGACCCATCTTCGCCGCGATGTCGCCGCGCTCGGCGTCGCTGACGGTCGAGCTCTCGATCTGGCGCTCGTAGACGCCGAGCAGCTCCGGCCACGCCTGCTTGTGCGTGTAGAGTCGCTCCAGCACCTGCTGGGCCTGCTCGTTCGCCGGCTCGAGCTGGTCGAAGATCTTGCGGTAGGCGCGGATCGCGTCGTCGTACTGGGCGAGGCGCTGCTCGTACACGTCGCCGAGGCGCGTGTAGAACTCCACCAGCTGGAAGGTGTCCTCGGTCGTCTGAACGCGCTGCTCGAGGATGCCGGCGAGCTCCGCCGACTGCTCGAGCGAGCTGTAGATGCGGTCGAGGTTCTCGAGGCAGTCGGTCTCGAGCGGGATCACGCCGAGCACGTAGCGGTAGGTCTCTTCGGCCTTGGTGACGTCGGCGAGCTCCTCCTCGAACACGCGCGCCAGGCGCTTGCCGATCATGCGCTGCAGCTCTTTGTCCTCCTGGCTGCCCAGAATGTCGGCGTAGCAGTTGGCGACCTGCTCCCAGCCGCCGTCGCACATGCCGCCGAGCCGCTCCACCTCTTCCAGGCAGCGCTCGTCCGTCGGGTAGTCCTTGAGCCCGCGCACGAACGCGCCGAGCGCGAGGTCCGGCGCGATGAGCTTCTCCTCGTAGAGCTCCGCGAGCTTGTAGTAGTGCGCCAGGCGCTCCTCGCGCGTCTCGCGATACGCGAGCGTCGCCTCGAAGATGCGGCCCAGGCTCTCGAAGTTGCTCTGGCTCTCGTAGTGCGGCTCGAGGATTTCGCTGACGCGCGTGGGCTGCACGCCCGATGCGAACAGCCCCTCGAGGGCCGCGAGCGCCTCGGCGTGCTCCGGCATCTCGCGCAGTACCTCACCGTAGGCCTGGATGGCCGCGTCGATGTCGTTGAGGCGCGTCTGACGCACGAGCGCGAGGCGGAAGCGGAACTGCAGGGCCTCGTCGGCCGAGGCCGCGAGCTCGGCTTCGCGCAGCAGAATCTGCGCGAGCTCGGCCCAACGCTCGGTGTGACCGTAGAGTCGGTCCAGCGACGCGATGGCCGTCGCGTTCTCGGGCTCGATCTCGAGCACGCGCTGGAAGCGCTGGATGGCCTGATCGAAGTTCTCGATCTGCTCTTCGTAGATGCGCGCCACGCGCAGGCCGAGCTCCGCGAAGCGCTGCGGATCCTCGGCGAGCTTGCCGAGCTCCGCGTCGTAGAGCGCCGCGAGCTCGAGCCAGCGCGACACCATGCCGGCCAGCCGCTCGAACTGCGCCAGCGACTGCTCGTTGGTGATGTCGCACTGCACGGCACGCGCGTAGGTGTCGAACGCGCGCTGCGGGTCGTTGAGCATCTCCTCGTAGAGCCGCGCGACGCGGTGCAGGAGCTCGACCCGCTGGAAGACGTCCTCCTGGTGCTTGACCTCGACCTCGAGCACGCGAATGAGCTTCGCCCACTCGCCCGCCGCGTCGTAGATGGGCTCGAGCACGAGGGCCGCGCCGACCGGGTCGCGCGCCGTCTCGGTGAGGGCCTCGAGCGCGGCCAGCGTCGGCGCGTGATCGGGCTGCTGTTGCAGGAGGTCGCGGTAGAGCTCGATGGCCCGCGCCACGTCGTCGAGGCGCTTGTCGTAGAGCTCGGCGATTCGGTACTGGTAGCTGATCGACTCGGCCGGGTCGCCCGCGAGGTCCGCCTCGCGCTGCAGCACCGTGAGCAGCTCGCTCCAGTCCTCGGCCTGTTGGTAGAGGACATCGAGGCGCCCGAGCGCCTCGAGGTCGTCGGGGTCGATCTCGAGCACGCGCTGGTAGGTGTCGATGGCGTTGCGCACGTCGCCGAGCTCGCGCTCGTGCACGGCGCCGGCCTGGTAGTAGATGCGCTTGCGCTCGTCGGGGTCGAGAACGAGCTCGACCTTCTGGTTGTAGGCGCCGAGCAGATCCGCCCAGCGCGCCATCCCGACGTAGAGCTTGATGAGCGCGTCGAGGGCGCGCACGTCCTCGGCGTCGATCTCGAGCACCTTGCGGAAGACCGCGACGGCGTTCTCCTTGCGCTCGAGGATCTCTTCCTCGATCTGCGCCGCCTGCATGAGCGCCGTCTTCTGCGCGTCGAGGTCGGTGAGCAGCTCGGCCCGGCGCTGCAGGATCGCCGACAGCTCCTCGAAGCGGTCGGCGCCGCGGAAGATGCGCTCGAGCGCCTCGGCCGCCTCGAGGCGCTGGCTGTCGAGCTCGAGGATGGTGCGGTAGAGCTCGATGGCGCTGTCGACCGACTGGAGCTCGTTCTCGTAGACGCTCGCCGCGGTCGTGTAGAGGCTGATGGCGAGCTCGGTGTCCTCCTGCTTGGCCGCGAGCGTGCGGTACACGCGCGCGAGATCGGCGAACCGCTCGGTGGCGCGCGCCAGGCGCTCGAGCCCTTGCTGCGTGTCGGTGCTCGAGGCGTCGACCTCGAGCGCCCGCGCGAAGGTGTCGAAGCCGGCGTTGAGGTCGCCCGCCGCGTCCTCGTGCAGGGCCGCCATCTCGTGCAAGAGCTCCACCTTGCGCGACGGATCGTCGCTCGTGCGGACCTGCACCTCGTAGACACCGAGCAGCTTCTGGTAGTCGGAGCTGGCGCGGTAGAGCGGGCCGAGAATGTCGGCGATCTCGACCTCGTGCTCGGGCAGCTTGCCGAGCCGCTCGAGGGCCGCGAGCGCGGCCGGGTTCTGCGGCTGCCGCTCCAGCACCTGGCGGTAGGTCTCGATGGACGACGGCCGCAGGTTGAGCTCCGTCTCCTGCAGCGCCGCGAGGCGCAGCATCAGGCCGATCTCGGCCTCCTCGCTCTCGGCGAGGCGCAACTGCGCCTCGAGGTTCTCACCGAGCTCCTGGAACATCTTCTGACGGCTGTAGAGGCCATCGAGGGCGCGCAGCGCGAGCAGGCTCGTGTCGTCCGAGGCGAGCACCTCGCGGTAGGCCGCGATCGCCTCCTCGGGCTTGTGGAGCTTGTCCTCGAACACGGTCGCCATGTTGGCGTAGAGCGCCTCGCGGGCCTGCATGTCGCCCTCGAGGTCGATGCGCCGGCGGATGACGCCGATGAGGTCGCTCCAGCGCTCGTTCTTGCCGAACAGGCCCTCCATCGCGTCGAGCGCCTCGGCGTCCGCCGGGTCGATCTCGAGCACGCGCCCGTAGCTCTTGGCCCCGGCGTCGACCTCGCCGAGCTGCTGCTGGATGGCCGCGAGCCGCATCCAGTACTCGCGCGCCAGGGTCTGGTCTGCCAGCCCCTCGGCGATGCGGCTGAACACCTCCGCGAGGCGCGCGTGATCGTTCGCCTGCTCGGCGAACATCTCGAGCTCCTTGCGCACCTGGGCGTTGTCCGGCGCGTCCGCCAGCGCTCGGCTCTCGGCGTCGAAGGCGCGCTTGAGGTCGTTCACCTGCTCGGCGGCCGTGAGCGCGATCTTGCGCAGCAAGGCGACGCGCGGCTCCACCTCCTGCTCGGCGGTGACGAGGATCTCGAGGACCCCGATGAGCTTCTCCCACTCCTCGCGCCCCTCGTAGACCTCGCAGAGGATGCGCGCGATCTCCGGCGCCAGCTCGGGCTGCTGGAGCAGGCCCTCGAGCGCCACGCGCCCGCCGTCGTTCAGCGGGTCGAGCAGCAGGATCTCGCGGTAGTTCTCGAGTGCACCGGCCGGATCCTGCAGGTGCTGCTCGAGCGTCTGGCCGAGGCGGTACTTGAGGTCGATGACCGTCGCCTCGTCCAGGTCCGTCTCGAGGCGACGGCGCAGCACGTCGGCGTAGGGCTGCCAGTCCTGTTGCGCCAGGTACAGCCGGTCGAGGGCCGCGAGTGCCTGGGCGTCGGCCGCCTCGGCATCGAGCACCTGCCAGTAGGTTTTGATCGCCGCGAGGGAGTCGCCCTGTTCGGTCTCCTGCAGTGCGGCGATGGCGTAGAGTACGCGCCGCAGCTGCTCCGGCTCCGTGGCGAGATCGCGCTGCTTCTCGTAGACCTCGAGCAGCTCGCCGAAGCGCTTGGTCTCGCGGTACAGGCGCTCGAGCGCGCCGAGCGCATCGCCGTTCTCGGGGTCGAGCTCGTAGACGGCCCGGTACTGCTCGAGCGCCTGGTCGACCTCCTTCTGCTCGTCGAGCAGGACGCGCCCGAGCCGCAGACGCAGCGCGCCTTCCGCAGCCGGATCGGCGAGGCTGGCGAGCGCCTCGCGGTAGGCCTTCACGGCCGCGTCCCAGTTGTGCGTGCCGCGCGCGACCCGCTCCACCTCGGTCGCACACTCCTCGTCACCGGGGGCGATCGCGAGCGCCGACAGATAGCGCTCGAGCGCGAGGTCCAGGCGCTTCAGCTTGCTCTCGTAGAGCGCCGCGACCTCGCGCAGCAGGCGCAGCTGCTCCTCGGGGTCGGTCGAGTGCTTGAGCTTCACCTCGATCGAGCTCGCCAGACCCTTGGCGTTGCCGGCGGCCTGGTAGATCGGGATCAGGGCCTCGGCCGCACCGAGGTGATTCTCGTCGATGGAGAGGATTTTCTCGTAGGCGCGCGCGGCCCTGTCGACCTTCTCCTTCTTGTGCTCCCAGAGCTCGGCGCACTTGAGCAAGAGGCCGATCTTCACCTCGGGCTCGGTCTCGCGCGTCTCTTGCGACTCGAGGACGCGGATGAACTCGTCCCACTTGCCGCTCTCCTCGTAGAGCACCTCGAGGTCGTCCCAGCGCTTGAGGGCCAGGTACTTCTTCTTGAGGTTCTCCTGGGCGCGCCGGTCCCCGGGGCTGAGCTCGAGCACCTGGCGCCACGCCTCGGCCGCGAGCTCGTCGTTGTTGATGCGCTCGCCGTAGATTTGACCGAGCTTCTCGAGGATCTTGAGTCGCTCGGCCGTGTCGCTGGTGGACTCGGCCTGCGCGCTCAGGACCTCGGCGAGCTTGTCGAACTCGCGCGAGCGCTCGTAGAAGCCGGAGAGCGCGGTGAGGGCGTCGGGATTCTGGGGGTCCTGCTCGCGGACCATCTGCCAGAGGTCGATGCAGATCTGCGGCTTCTTGACCTGCTGGGTCGCGAGCTGCGCGATCTCGATGTAGCGCGCCAGCCGGAGGTCCGGATCGGGCTGCAGATCCGCCTCGCCGCGGAGCAGCTCGATGAGGTGCTCCCAGTCGCGGCGCTTCTCGTAGTAGCCGCGCAGGAACTCGATGGCCTCGGGGTGGCCACGGTCGATCGTCAGGATCGACTCGAAGCACTTCGCCGCCTCGGCGGCGTTCGAGAACTTCTGGTAGACGTCGGCCGCCTGGGAGAAATAGAGGACCTTCTCGTTCTCGTCCGTGACCGTCTGCGCGAGCTCGACGAGCGTCTTGACGTACTCGTGGTTCTTGCGGGCGTTCTTGTACTTCTCGGCGTCCGCGATGAGGCGGGCGACCTTGTCGGGGTCCGCCGCGGCGGGCTCCGCCGGCGGCTCCGGCTCCGCCGGCTTCGGCGTGCTCGTCACGGCCGGCGCCGACACCGGCGCGACGGGCTCGGGGGCGGCCTCGGCCACCTCCACCTCGTCGCCGCCCAGGTCCACCGCCACGTCGTCGTCGTCGGCCGCTGCGGGCGGCGCGCTTGCCACGGCCTTGGCCTCGATCCGCGCGGCGGGCGCGGCCGAGGGTCGCGTCGCCGCCGCGAGCTTCTCGCCGATCTGCTTCTCGAAGGCCGCGATGTCCGGGTGGCTCGGTGCGAGCGCCGCGAGGCGCTGGAACCACTGCTTGGCGCGCATGAGGTCGCCGACCTGGTGCCAGCACAGACGCCCGGCCTGCGACAGGATGAATGGCGTCGCCTTCTCGCTGTCGCCGAGGCGCGTGGCGATTCCGAGAACGCGGTCCCAGTCCTTGCCTTGCGTGCCCCACAGCTCGCGCAGGAACGTGAAGGCGGCGTCGTTCGACGGGTCGCCGAGCAGGGCTTGCTCGAGGAGCTTGGCGCCGAGCTCGACGTTGCCGTGACGCACCGCCCAGCGCGAGCCGAAGCGGAACGCCAGCGCGGGCCCCTCGGTCTCGGAAGCGTGCTCCAGCATCTGCCGCTGTGTGTCGAGCACGGCCTGCAGCTTGCCCTCGGACACGAGCAGCTCCTCGTACAGGGCCGCCACCTCGTGATTGGCCGGCGAGGCACGGTAGGCCTCGAGCAGCAGCGGCTCGTACTCGGCCGCGGCGCTGCGCCGCGCCAGCCGCGCCGCGCGCAAGAGCAGTGCCACGCGCTCGTCCACGTCCCCGGCCGCTCGGGCCAGCTCCACGAGCGACGCGATGCGCGCCACCGCGTCGCCGTCCGTCAGATCGGCGCGGCGCTCGGCGGCCTCGCTGTCGCCGAGCTCGCTCGCCTGCGCGTAGGCCTGCTCGGCGGCGTCGTAGTTGCCGATGTCGGCGCTCACGTCGCCGAGCTCGCGGAGCAGCGCCGCGCGGACGGCTCCTTCGGAAGCCTCCAGGCTCCGCTTCAGCACGGTCTCGACGGTGTTGAGCTTGCCGAGCTCCCAGTACACGCTGCGCGCTTCGTGCAACGGCTCCAGGTTCGACGGCTCCGCCTTCCACGCGTTCTGGAAGACCTTGAGCGCCCGAGGCCCCTGCAAGAGCTTCTCGTTCAGGATGCGACCGAGCTTGAGGTAGTGCGCCGCCTTCTGGGTCGCATCCGCCTCGTCGCCCGCCGCGCGCTCGAGCGCCTCGGCCAGGGCCGGCCAATCCTGAGCCAGTTCCAACGCCTGCAACGTTTGCGAGACTTCCATCGCTCTTCAGGGACCTCGTCGACCGCCGTTCATCGCGTCGAGTCGGCGCCGTGCGCCGACCCGTCAAGTGACGTCAAGACAAGCGCCGCACAGACTCAGCCACAGCTCTCGCCGAACTGCTGTGCGAGATCCGTGGCCTGCTCGCACTCCGACTTGTACTTCTCGGCGCCCTTCGCCTTGCATGCGCGGCGGCAGAAGTCCTTCAGCATCTGCACTGCCTCGGTCTTGTGCGACTCGCCCTGCTTGGCCAGCGCTCCGCCGAGGTTGAAGAGGATCTCGGGGTGGTCCTCGGCGCCGAGCGCCTTGGCCGCGCGCAGCTCCTCCACCGCCTTGTCGAGCTTGCCGTCCTGCTGGTACACGCGCGCCAGGAGCTGGTGCACGTTGAAGAGCTCCGGGTCGTTCGGCTTCGCCACGGACTTGGCCGCATCGAGCACCTGGGCGGCTTCCTTGTAGTACTTGAGCTGCAGGTAAAGGCTCGCGGGCCACTGGTAGTAGTCGATGCGATCGGGCCGCACGTCCACCGCCTCGGTGAAGTACTGCAGGGCCTTCTGCTCGCTGTCGGCCTGATCGAGCCACAGGCTCACCATGCCGCGGCGCCAGCGGCACTCGTCGTAGTTCGGGTCGGCGTCGATGCACTTCTTGTACGCCTCGTCGGCGTCCTTGTAGGCCTGCCCGCCCTTGGCCTTCTTGGCGAGTTGCTCGAAGGCGTAGCCACGCAGGAACCAGTAGTTCGCGTAGGTCGGCGCGAGCTCGACCGCCTTGCCCATCGTGGAGACGACCTTGTCCCACTCTTCCTTCTTCTTGTAGGCCTCCGCGAGACCCTTCAGGTACTTGTGCTGCGTGGGGTCCAGCTCCGCGGCCTCCTGGTATTTCTTGATGGCCGCGCCGGGGTCGAGCTTCACGGTCTGCTGCCCCTCTTCGAACCGCTTCGCCGCCTCCTGCTTGTGGCGACTGCAACCAAGCGCCAGCACGACCGCGCACGCCCCGAGAACCACCGCACGCATCTTCATCGAAACACCTCTGTCGCTGCCTCGAGCGACCGACGCCGCGCATCTACGCGCACTCACTCACAAAAGCCACTCATCGCCGCCCCGCGAGCACGCCGTTGGAGAAAGTGGCGCCCCACGCCCTCGTCCCGGCGTTTGCGGTCGCGCAAAAGCGCGGGCCGTGGCTGCTCGCGACGAGATAGTCGAACCATCTTCAGCAAGTGCTGATCGAATCCGGGCCGGGCGAGAATAGGCGTAGGGGGTCGCGAAAGTCCAGGCACAAAGTGCCGCGCCGGCCGCGCACGAGTCAGCAGACGCCCGGCCGAGCGGGACGAGCGCTCGCCCTTCCGGGCCGCGGTCGACGCGGCCGCGGCGAGCCCGGGGCCGAGCGGCTGTCGCGGAACTCCCACGCGCCCGGGGCGGTGGCGCGCACGAGCGCGGGTGCCTGCCGCCGTCGTGGCGGGGGCCGCAGCCCGCGCGGCGCGATCCAGTGGAACACGGAATCGCGGGCGGCACCGGACCGGGCCGACCCCCGCCCCCGCCAGCGGTTACATCGGCCGCGGGGTCGGCCGCCGACTCGGCTCCCGGACCGGTACAAAACGGCGAAGGCCCCGCCGATCGCTCGACGAGGCCTCCACCACCGTGCCGCCCGCCGCGCCGCGGGCGCCTCCCACGCCTGGGCTCAGCCGCCCGGCGTGAACACGATCGGGTAGGCGACCGTGACGATGCCGCCCTCCGGCTGCGGGAACGACAGCCCGTAGAACTGCCGCGACACGCACGACGGCACGCTGGGATCGGGGATGTCGCCGCCGGCGCTCACGTTCGACACGCGGCCGTCGCGGCCGATGACGAAGTTGACCGACACGCGGCCCTGGAGGTTCGGGTTGTTGCGCAGCGCCGCCTCGTAGCACATGCGGAAGCGACCGAAGTTCTGGCGGACGATGCGCTGGATGACCTCCGGCGGCAGGCGACCGCTGACGTTCGTGGCGCCCATGCGGACCTGCGGCGGCTTCGCGCGGTGCGACCCGCCGAGGCGGCCGTGGCCAGAGCCGAAGCCCTGCCCAGTGCCGGTGCCCGCGCCGTGACCGATCGTGCCGATGTTGCCGAGGCCGATGCCCTCTCCGCGGCCACCGCCGCCTTCGCCGAT
>JACRDA010000432.1 GCA_016212965.1 Myxococcales bacterium | reverse complement strand
CGGGCCGCCGACCTCGCTCGCGACGCTCGATCTCGCCGAGCTCCAGCGGCGCGCGGAGCGCGCGGGCGTGCGCATCGAAGAAGCCTCCGACACCCCGGGCCCCATGATGCGCGTCGGCTTCGAGGTCGTCGGCCAGCACGGCGGTCGCCCCGCCATGGCGTCGTACGCCGCGTTTCTGTCGAGCGAGGCGGCCGACATGGCGCAGCAGGCCATGACCAGCGCCGGCTACGCCGTCCTGCGCGAGGGCGACGGGATGCTCTGCGCGTGGGTCGAGGGCGACGCCACGGCGACGCGCGAGCTGCTCGCCGAGCTGACTCGGGCGCGGCCCGCCGACACCGCGCCGTGATGACGAAGGGGCCAAAGGGTCGAGGGGCCAAGGGGTCGAGGGGACCCCTGCTCACCGGCCCGCGCGCACCTTCTTGCCGTTCGCGCCCGAGGCCGACGCTCGCGACCGCGACCGCGCGCTCGACCGCGCGCGCTCGTAGCGCGCGATGTGCTCGTCGACGCTCACGCGCGACACCGCCTCGCCGATCACGTCGAGCGGCACATCTTCGAGCCGTCGCAGGCGCACGCACGACTTGCCCAGGTCGAGCTTCTTGCCCGCCTTCGCGAAGGCGCCCCGGAACCACGCCTCGAGCGCGGCGTCCCCATAGACGCTCATGAGGTAGATGGACACGTAGTCCTTCCGAGCGGCGACGGCCGCCAGCATGAGCGGCTGACCGTTGTACGTCGTCGGGTAGCGCGACAGCGGCACGCAGTACCCGATCATGCCGAACGACATGCCCTCGACGTGGCCGGGCGGCAGGTTCCGGACGATCACGTCGCGCACGGCCGAGACGACGGCGCGCCGCCCGGGCGGGAGCGCCGCGAGGTAAGCAGCCAGCGACGTGACGGAGCGGGTCGCCACGACGACGCCGTAGCGCCAGATCCCGGGGGCGGCAACGGGCGGCGACCGGGCGTGCAGGCGGCGACGCTGGCGTCCGGAGCACAAAGGCGCCAGGCTGCTCGGCGCGGGGCCGCCCGCGCGCAGCCCGCGTGGCGAGCCGGCCTCGTCCCTGGCAAGATGCCGGAGGAGGCAGTCCATGGCTCGACGCACTTGGCTTACGCGGTCCCTTCTGTCGCTCGTGTGCGTGGCGAGCGCGAGCGCCTGCTCGTCGCCGACGACCGAGGAGGTCGCGGACACGAGCCTGGCGCTCCGCTACGAGCCGGCGTCGGCCGACTTCTTCGCGACGCCCTGGCCGTCGAGCGCGCGCCTGCTCGACGATGGGACGGTCGACCTCACGAATCTCCCGGGCGGTGGCTTCGGTTTCCTCGAGCTCGTGCGCAGCGCCATCGAGGGGCGCGTGCACGGCTTCTCGACCATGCCGGTCGGCTTCTTCCAGATGGCCGAGGACCCGGGCGACGCCGTGCTGCTCACGCCCGCCGCGAGCCTCGAGCCGGGCGCCGCCGTCGCGCTCGTGGCGCTCGACCCCGACCACTGCGGCGAGCCCGTGCCGGTCGAGATGCAGATCTCGCGCACGCCGGACGACCAGTACCTGCCGGTCGGCGTGCTCGAGGTGGCGCCCGTGCCGGGCTTCGCGCTGCGCCAGGGCGTCGACTACGCCTTCGTCGTGAAGAAGAGCTTCGGCGCGCCGGTCGGTCGGACCACCGCGCGGCCCGCCGCCTGGGATGCGGACCTCGCGAGCGCGCCCGAGCTCGAGCCGCTGCGCGCCTGCGCCGCACAGGGCGGCCTCGTGCTCGACGAGCTCGCGCTCGCGGCCGTGTTCCGGCCGCAGGACGTCCTCACCGAGGCGCGGGCGCTGCGCGACGCCGCGGCCGACCCCACCTACGCGACCGCGCCCGTGCTGACGGACTGGGCGAGCGCGCCGACCTACGCCGGCGCGAGCTGGGACGCCTTCACCGCGCACTACCAGACGCCGATCTTCCAGGCCGGGACGTCACCCTACGACGAGGGCGGCGACATCGTGTTCGGCGCGGACGGCCGGCCGGTCATCCAGCGCTGGGAGCAGGTCCCGATGCTGCTGCTCGCGCCGCAGGGTGCGGGCCCGCACCCCCTGCTCATCTTCATCGACGGCACGGGCTGGGGCGAGTGGAGCCACGTGTCGAGCTCCGAGACGCAGGCTCTGCTCGCCGCGGGCTTCGCCGTCGCCTCGTACATGCCGCAGTTCCACGGCAGCCGCGCGACCCCGGGCGCGGACGAGGAGACGCACACCTACAACTTCCTCAACCCGATCGCCGGCCGCAACGTGCTGCGCCAGCAGCTCGCCGACACGAGCTACTTCGTGCGCGTGCTGCGCGAGGCCGTGGCGCTCGAGCCGACGGCACCCGAGCTCGACACCGCGAACCTCGTCTTCGCCGGGCAGTCGCAGGGCTCGCAGAACGGCGCCATGCTCGCCGCCATCGAGCCCGAGATCCGCGCTTTCGTGCTGAACGGACTCGCGTCCTACCTGTCCGTCACGATCCTGGAGCGCAAGGACATCCTCGACTACGCCGCGCTCTTGAAGGGCCTGCTCGCGATCCAGGGCCCGATCGACCGCTTCCACCCGGTGCTGTCCGTGCTGCAGCTCGGCGCCGACAGCATCGATCTGCACAACTACGCCGGCGCGTGGCGCGGCTGGGAAGGCAGGCCCGCGGGCGCGCACCTGTTCGTGCTCAACGGCCACAACGACACGACCACCGCTCCGAAGGGCATGGAGGCCATCACCATCGCCGGCGACCTCGCGCCCGTCGCGCCGCCCGGCTGGGACGTCGACCCCTTCGGCGTGTGGGCGCGCGACGCCGAGGCGCTGCCGATCAGCGCCAACCGCATCGCGTTCGACGGCGGCGACCTCACGCAGGCGACGCACCTCGACGCCGACACGGGACACTTCACGATCTACGACAAGCCGGCCGAGCGGGCGCGCGCGGTCGCGTTCCTCGTCGACGCGCTCGCCGGGGTGCCGACGCTCCCCCAGTGACGCAGCGACGCGGGCAGCCGCTGACGGCTACTTGAGGATCGACTGACAGCCGAACTGCACCTGGATGTTGCCAGGCTTGTTCGGGCCGACGAGCGAGTTCGCGAGCTCGCACGACTCGGGGCAGAGCACGACCTGGGTCGGAGCCTGCGGGTCGTCGTAGTACCAGCCACCGTCCGGCGCGCACCCGGAGGCGTCGGCCACCTTGGGCAGGTACACGTCGTTCGCTCCGCCGGTGAGGATGACGTTGATGAGGTTGTAGTCGATGGGATCGCCCTGCGGGACGGGGATGTCGAGCGAGCAAGTGAGCTGCGCCGTCGCGACGACGGCCTGCGCCACCGCGTCGAAGAAGGGCCCCCACGCCGCGGCGCCGTCGCAGAGCTTGGCGCGCACGCCGCCGGTCCCGAGCACGAGGTCCGTGTAGGTCACACCGGAAGCGGGCGGCTGCGTCTGGTCCGGGTAGGTGCATTTCACGGCCGGGTCCACGTCGCTGCCGTAGCCGTAGATGCCACTGAAGATGTAGTGGGCGAACAGGCCGTTCCAGCTCGGGTCGAGAATGCCCGGCGGCAGCGTCGTCGAGTTCCACGGGTTCT
Source organism: Myxococcales bacterium (assembly GCA_016212965.1). GTDB lineage: Bacteria > Myxococcota_A > Polyangia > Polyangiales > Polyangiaceae > JACRDA01. Next base: position 24,708 of record JACRDA010000432.1, on the reverse strand, counting down.
GCCCACCGGGGAAGGTCTCGAACTGGCTCTTGCTCATGCGCGCGTTGTCGTCGGTCACGATGACGATGGTCTTCGTGGCCTCGGGGCGCAGGAACTGAGCCCACGGGTCCCCGCCGCGGGAGTCGCCCGGCTGGTAGCCCGGCGTCTGGGCGAGGGTGCCGAGGAACTGCTCGAGCGGCTGCGTGCTCCGGAGGTCGATGCTCGACTGGAAGAAGCGCGGCCCGTCGCCGCAGGCGCTGTCGCCGGCGAGCGGCGGCGGAATGCACACCGGGTAGCGGTTGCTGCCGCCGATGACCACCGGGCTCGTCGCCGAGCGCAGGCTCAGCATCACCACGCGGTAGTCGAGGTTGCTGCTGCCGATGAGCGCGGCGAAGTCGTTGAGCCCGGCCGTGACCTCGGCGATGGCCGGGATCATGCTCGCCGAGTTGTCGACCATCCAGATGATGTCGACGGGCAGGAGCGTCACGGGCGCGACCTCGGTCGCGGTGGCGCAGGCGGCGTCCGGATCGAGACCGGCGTCCGAGTAGCCCCCGGCGCCGAAGAAGCCCCCGAACCCCGAGCCGCCCGTGGACGTGACGGCGCCGCCCGTTCCGCCCCCGGCGCCGCCCGCGCCCGAGCTCACGGTCGTGGTCGTCGTCGTCACGGGCTGCGTGTCGCGTCCTGCCTGGCACGCGACGTAGGCGGCGAGGCCGGGAAGGGCGAGAAGGGCAAGACGGCGCATGGCCGCATGGTACTACGGCCGGCCGCGCGGCGCCCGATCCGCGGTTCGCGCGCGCAGGGCGTTGCACACCGCGGCCGCCGGACGGGGCCGCGCGGCCGCGGGTCGTGCAGGAAGGTGCGCAGAATCGCCGGGAAATACGTGGCCCGGCACTTGCGATGGGGCCGTGCAGCACGACAAGGAGCACGACCACCATGCACATCCTCGCCAGACGGAGCCCCATCGCCCTCGCGGCGCTCGTGAGCGGCTGTTCAGCCGCCGCGCAGCCGCCCGCCACCTTCGCCGTCGCGACCTACAACGCGGGCCTGGCGAGCGGCTACGAGGACCACGTCGAGGAGCGCGCCCCGCTCGTGGCCCAGAGCCTCGCGGCGCGCGCCGCGGGCCTCGACCTCGTCTGCGCGCAGGAGCTCTGGCTCGACGAGCACTGGGCCGAGGTCGTCGGCGCGACGCAGAAGGAGCTGCCGTACGCGTTGCGGCGCGCCCCGGAGCCCGGCCCCTCGTCCTGCGCGGGCGGCGAGATCGATCCCTTGTTCGCGTGCATGAGCGGCGCGTGCGCCAACGTCTCGGGCTCGGCCCTCGCGAGCTGCGCGCTCACGAGCTGCGGCACCGAGCTCGGAACCCTGTCGGCCGGCTGCACGGCGTGCATCACGAAGGACCTCGAGCTGCCGCTCGAGCAGATCTACGGCGTGTGCACCTCCGGGGCCGCGGGCGGCAACCCGGCCGACACCGCGGCCCTCTACGACGGGAGCTTCGACGTCGGCCTCCTCAGCCGCTACCCCTTCGTGAGCAAGGACTCGAAGCGCCTCGACGCGTTCATGGTCAGGGTCGCCGTGCTCTACGCCAAGGTCGCGACGCCGGTCGGCGAGCTCGACGTGTTCTGCACGCACCTCACTTCCGAGCTCGGCAGCTGGAAGTACGAGGGCACGCACGGCTCGTGGCAAGAGGAGAATGCCTACGAGGCGCAGCAGCTCGCCGACTACGTCGCCGAAAAGACGCACGGCGCCGGCACCGCCGTCATCCTGGGCGATCTCAACACCGGGCCCGCGGCGGGCGGCGCCCAGGCGGCGTGGCCGGCGAGCTACGCCAAGCTCACCGCCGCGGGGTTCGCCAACCCCTTCGCGGCGCAGCCCGACGCGGCCTGTACCGTGTGCCCGACGAACTCGGCGAACGATCCCGCGAGCGCGCCCGAGCTCATCGACCACGTGCTCCTGCGCGGCTTCACGGGCACGACCTCGGTCGCGCGCATCTTCACCGACCCGGTGAGCTTCACCGCGGGGGGCGCGCCCGTGAGCGCGCACCTGTCGGATCACTTCGGGCTGCAGGCGACACTCGCCAGGTGACAGGGGGAGCTTCAGTCGCCGCCGCCGACGTCGCGGTAGTAGGCGAGCTCGAGATCCTCGTCGAGCGCGTCCCGCAGGTCGTGCACCCCGGAGTGGCTGCTCGGCTTGGCGTCGTGGCGCGCGCGCCGCAGATCGCCGCGCGTGAGGATGCCGACCTGGCCCTTCCAGGAGCAGACCGCGCAGTCCTCGCCGCTCTCATCCAGGCGCCTCCTCGCCTCGGCGAGCGTCATGTGGGGCTCGAGCTCGAGCACGTCGTCGATCGGGCAGTCGAGCACGAGCGCGTCCGCCGGCGCGCGCTGCAGCACGTCGCGACGCACCACGCCGAGCCGGCCGCCCGAGCTCTGCACGAAGAGGCGGCGCACGCGTCGCTCCTCGGCGTAGCGCGCGGCCACGTCGGCCCACACGAGCGGCCCCGTCGCGCAGGCTGGCCAGCTCATGATCTCGTGGACCCGCGGCTCGGCGGGCTCGGCCTCGTGCCCCACTCCCCTTCGACGCTTGGTGCTCATGGCGTGCTCCTCCTCGCGCCGACCGCGGTCGGTCGGGCGCCGGTGACCGTCTCGGGTGGACCTCCGTCGTCAGCCGTCGGGGCACTGGGTGGCAACGTGCATGCCAAAGGCCGGGGTCAGCGGCGCCGGGGCTGCGGCGCGACGTCGGAGACGCGCTTCGGTCGCTCGAGACCGTGCTCCTGGAGCTTGCGCCACAGCGTCTTGCGCGAGACGCCGAGCAGCGACGCGGCCTGCGCGCGCCGCTGCCCGCACTGCTCGAGCGCCCGGTACAGGTGCTCGCGCTCCGCCCTGCGCAAGGCCTCGGCGAGCGGCACCACGGGCTCGGCGGCGACCGCGGCAGGGGCGGCCACGCGGCCGAGCTCCTCGGGCAGGTGCGCGAGCTCGATGCGGGCGCCGCCGGCGAGCACGAGCGCGTGCTGCAGGACGTGCTCGAGCTCGCGCACGTTGCCCGGGAAGGAGTAGCGACGCAGCGCCTGCCAGACGCGGGCCGAGAGCTGGGGGGGCGTGCTCGTGCCCGAGAAGTCTCGCAAGATCTCCGCGACGAGCAGCGGCAGGTCCTCGCCGCGCATGCGCAGCGGAGGCATGTGCAGCCGGAAGACCTTGAGCCGGTGGTAGATGTCGCCGCGGAACTGACCGCGCAGGATGCGCTCCTCGAGGTCGGCGTTCGTGGCCGACACGATGCGCACGTCGACGGCGACGGTGGCGTCCGACCCGAGCGGCTCGTAGCCGCCGTGGTCGAGCACGCGCAAGAGCTTGGCCTGCGCCGCGGCGGGCATGTCGGCGACCTCGTCGAGGAACAGGGTGCCGCCCTCGGCCGCGCGGAAGCGACCGCCGCGGCGCTCCGTGGCGCCCGTGAAGGCCCCGCGCTCGTGACCGAAGAGCTCGCCCTCGAGCAGCGCCTCGGGAAAGGCGGCGCAGTTGAGCGCGACGAAGGGTCGGTGGGCGCGCGCGCTCAACTCGTGCAGGCGGCGCGCCGCGCGCTCCTTGCCCGTGCCGCTTTCGCCGGTGATGAGGACGGCGGCGTCGCAGGACGCGATGCGGTCGATGCGCTCGCGGATGTCGCGGATGAGCCGGCTCTCGCCGAGCAGCGGCGTCACGACGCGCGCGGTCGCGGCCACCCCCGCAGCACGTGCGGCCGCGGCCGGCGCGGCGTGCGCCGAGCCTCTGTGCGCCTCCCCAGGCATCGAGGTGAGCTTAGTGCGCGCCCGAAGCTCGGGCCCGTGCTTTTGCCACGTGGCCGCGACGACACGTTCGGGCGTCGGCGCGTAGCACCGGTGACACGTCCCCCGGCGCTCCCCTCCGAGTGCGCCGGGGGTCCGGCCGATCGCGTGTCCCCGGCGCCACGCGCGGACGCGCTCACACGCCCGAGACCGGCGCGCAGGAAGCGGTTGCGCGGGCCGGCCCGAGAGCGCAACCTGGCTCCAGGGCTCGTTCGTTTCGGGGGAAGGGAACGGGAACACGCATGCCCGAGCGCTCGGAATCGGAAGGCGCGAGCCGGCTCGCACGCACGCTGCGCGCGCGGGCCGCACGGCTGTGGGCCACGCGCGGCCAGGCCGAGCGGGAGGCTGGCGTGCGCCTGCACCGGCTCGCCGAGAGGCTGCGGCTCGTGGGCGCCACGGACCAGGTGATCGGGCTGGCGCTCGCGGCGGCGCGCGACGAGGACCGACACGCCGAGCTCTGCGACGACCTCGGCGTGCGCTCGGGCGGCCGGCGCAGCGAGGGCGCCGCCTCCGTTCCGGAGGAGCTCGCGCCGGCCGGGCTGCGCGAGCGCGAGCGGGTGCTCTACGACGTCGTCGCGCTCGCGTGCCTGCAGGAGACGCTGAGCGCGACGTTGCTCGGCGCGATGGTCGAGCGCGCCACCGAGCCCCGGGCGCGCGCGGTGCTCGCCGCGATCCAGCGCGACGAGGCGCGGCACGGCCGCTTCGGCTGGCTGTACCTGTCGCGCGCGACGGCCGACGAGGGCCGCGACGTCGTCGGCATGCACCTGCCCTTCATGCTGCGGCGCGTGCTCGAGGAAGCGCTGCTGCGGCCGGACGCGACCGAGGACTCCGCGCTCGCGGACCTCGGCGCGATCGACGCACGCGAGCGCGAGCAGCTGTGCCTCGGGACGGCGCGGCGCGTGGTGCTCGCCGGGCTCGGGCGTCACGGCGTGGACACGAGCGCCGGGGAACGCTGGCTCGATCTGCGCGCCGCCCTCACCGCGCGACGCTGACCTGCGGCGCGCGGCGGCGTGGCCCCGGGTCGCGCCCGAGACCGCGCCGCTCACGCCACGTCCCTCAGGTGATGCCGAGCTCCTTGCGTACGCCGAGCAGCCGCTCGATGGAGCCGGGAATCGCCGTCCCGGTGGAGCACGAGACCATCGAGAACGACACGACGTGCGTCGCCTTCGCCACGAGGCGCTTGAACGCCTCGTCGGCGAGCACGGCCTGCACCTGGGCGGTGCTCCCCTCGGCGACCATGTAGCCCGACAGCGCGCCGACGTCGCCGGCCTCGCACAGGCCGACCTTGAAGTCCTCGAGCTTGCCCGCGGCCTTCGCGCTCTCGTAGTACGTCAACACTTCCTGGAACACGCGCAGCCCCATGCTCTCGCGGCCGACGTGGACGGTTCCCCAGGTCGTCAGAATCGATGCTTGTGCCATGGCACTCCCCTCGCGTTGTGGGCGGCGTCGACACGGGGCCCCATCCCCGCGAGGTCGACCCGCCGCAGGCTAGGCTAGCCAGCTCGGCGCCCGCCGCAAGCCCCTCGTGCAGCCTCGTGAGGCGCGGGCGCGCAGCGCCGCTGGCACGGTCGATGCTCCGGCTCGAGCTGCGGCCGCCGAGGCCGCGACGACCACACACACGGGGAGCACGCCCATGACCACTCACGAGCAGCACCGGCGGAGCGCCGCCGACCGTGCCACGACCGCGGCGATCGAAGCGGCCCACGCCACCCTCGACCCGCACCCTCCGGCCGGCCTCGCGGCGCAGTTCCTGGCGCACCGCCTCGCGGCGCGCTCGGGCCACGTGGCCGCCGCAGGGCCGGCGCTCGAGCGCGCGCCCGACCCGGCGGAGCACGCACCGCCCGAACGCGCCAGGCGCGCCGGGGGGTGAGCTCGCGCTCGTTCAGGGCAGGATCGTCCTGGCGCAGCGGAAGCCCGCGTCGGAGTAGTAGTAGACGGCGTCGTACGCTTCGCGGCTGTCGGTGCGCAGGCGCCAGTCGTCCGCCGGGCTGATGAAGGCGCCGCCGCGGCGCACGCGGGGCTGCGCAGGATCGCCGCTCGGCGCGGGGCCCGCGTAGTCCGTCGTGCCGTCCACGAAGGGCGCGTCCACGTCCCACACCCACTCGAACACGCTGCCACCGAGGTCGACGAGCCCGTCGCGCGACACGTCCCCCGGTGCGCTGCCGACGGGCACCGGGAAGCCGCAGCCGTCGCCGCTGCCGAGATAGGTGACGAGGTCGCAGGTGAACGGCTCGCCCGACCAGGCAAAGGGGTAGACGCGACCGTCGCCGTGGCCCGTCGCGACGTACTGCCACTCGACCTCGGTCGGGAGGCGCTTGCCCTCGGACGCGCAGAACGCGGCGGCGTGGTGCCAGCGCACGCAGGTCATCGGCAGCTCGGGGTCGCCGCGGTTGTACGAGGTCGGCGAGTACGGCACCGGGCACGTGCAGCCGCCGAGGGGCGAGAACGGGTCGACGTCGACCGCGCTGTCGTTCCACAAGGGATCCCACGTCATGACGAGCTCGTAGGGACCGCCGGGATCGAGCGAGCAAGCCGCACCGTCGCACGGCAGGTCGCGGCCCGACTCGACCCACGCCTTGAAGCGCCCGACGGTGACCTCGTGGCGGTCGATCGCGAAGGCGTGGGTGAGGGTCGCCGTGGCGCTCAGGCCGTCGAGGTCGAAGTGGAAGGTGTCGCCGGCGGCGGGCACGACGACGGTTTCCGGGTCGGCGGCCGGGCCCTCGGGCGCCGCCGTACCCTCGTGGATCCCGAAGATGGCGTTGCACCCCGGCGTCGCGACGAGGGCAACCCGGATCGCGCTGCGGAGCAGGGAGCGCACCATGGCCGCTCGATGGTACGGAGGCGGGGCGGCGCGGGCAACACGCTCGGGCCGGCTCAGCGCTCGTCGGCGAGCACGGCCCCGTCGAAGCGGTCGGCGCCGAAGGGCATCGACAGGCGCGGCGCGCGCGCGTGCGCCTCGGCGTACGGGCTCGCGTGCGAGCCGAAGCGCGTCGGGTAGTAGCAGCGCTCCGCAACGAGGTGCGCGGCCCGGCGCTCGAGGGGCTCCTCGGCCGCGAGGCGCGCGCGCACGCTCGGCGTCACACAGGAGGCGACGATGGCGGCGACGCGCTCCGCGTCGAAGCGCGACGGCGCGAAGGGCTCGTCCGGCGGGCGCACCGGCGCCGGGCGGGGGGTGCCCTCGAGCCACAGGCTCGCCTCGCCGGCGCGCGCGAAGGGATCGACCGGCACGCCGTCGAGCCACACGTTGAAGTGGACGTGCGGGACACCGAAGGGGAAGGTCACGAGCGCGTCGAGCCCGCTGTAGCCCGACACGGCCACGAGCTCGCCCCGCCGCACGCGCTCGCCCTCGCGCACGAGCGCGCGCGCCAGGTGCGCGGCGCACGTCATGAGCCCGTCGCCGTGATCGATGCAGAGCTTGAGGCCGCCGCGGTTGTACTCGGCGAACACGCGCGCGACGACGCCGGGCGCGGGCGCGACCACCGGTGTGCCGACCGGGATCGAGAAATCGGTGCCGTTGTGGCGGTCGTAGGTGAGGTGCCGGCCGCGGAAATCCTCGGTCTGGGTGCGGCGCACCGACCAGCCGGCCTCGCTCGGCGTCTGGCGGTGGTTGAACAGATTCGTGACGATGGCGTGGCGCGGCACGACGAAGCGCCCGGCCCAGAGCGGCAAGGCCAGGCGCGGGTCGAGCAGCCGCAGGCTCGACGGACCGAAGCGTGACGGCGGCACGTCCTCGGCGCCGCGCAGCGCGACGAGCGCCTGCCGGAGCCGCTCGCCGAGCGGACGCAGGCCCAAGGCCTCGACGAGGGAGGGCTTCGAGAGGTCGTGCATCGCCCTAGTTGAGCGAGCTGCGCCGGCGCGGTGGCGCCGCCGCCACGAGCTCGGACTCGGCCGCGCGCAGCGCCTCGCGCACCGCGCGCAGCGACGCGACGCGGTCGGCGAGCGCGGTGCGGGCGTGGGCCGGCGCGCGCCGCAGCTCGGCCTCGAGCTCGTGGAGCAGCGCTTCCACGTCTTCGAGCTCGGTCGGAGTCATGCCGTTGGCATAACACGAGCCGTGCGGCGACGCCGGTCCCTCGCGCGACGCGCCGCGGCAAGCCTGCGTCACCGCGACCGCCGCGGCTATACTCGCCCACGACGACGCGGTGACGCCCGAGGAGATCGCGCGATGACGACGAGGCACGAGGCCGAGCGGGGCGCGGCGATGCCCGCTGCAGACGGGCGGCTCGCGGCGGCGCCCCCGCCGGATGCGCTCGCCCCGCGCGAGCTCGCGCGCGTGCGCCTGCACGTGCGCCGCGACGTCCTGCACCTCTCGTCGTCGGACGGCGTGCTCCACGCGCGCTTCGATCCCCTCGGCCGGCTCGAGGGCGGACACCGCGGCGACTTCCACTTTCGCGTCGGCCTCGACGGCTCCGTCCTCTGGCGCAGCGGCGCGCCGACGCGCACGCGTCGCTACGCCGAGCTCGGGCCGGGGGACGCGGACGCCTTCAGTGAGACCGTGGCGAGCGAGGCGCGCCGGGCGCTCGAGCTCTGGGACCGCGGCGCGCTCGAGCTCGAGCGGCCCGTGCGTGCGGGCGAGCCCGCCGTCGAGCCGGCCGAGGCCCGCGCCTGGCTCGGGCGCATCGCGGTCCGCGGCGCGGCTGCCCGGCGCGAGCAGGCGACGCGCTTTCGCGCCGTCTACCGCCCCGTGCCGATCCTGCCGCCCGACTGCTACCGCTCGCTCGTCGTGCAGGTGACCGAGGGCTGCGTCTTCAACCGCTGCGCCTTCTGCCGCCTCTACCGGGACGTACCCTACCGCATCAAGCGCGAGGCCGAGATCGAGCGCCACGTCGCGGCGGTCGCGGAGCTGCTCGGTGCGGCGCTCGGTGCGCGCGCGCACGTGTTCCTCGGTGACGCGAACGCCCTGCTCGCGCCCGAGCCCACCCTCGTCTTCGCGCTCGACCGCATCCGCGCGCTCCTGCCGGGGCCGGCGCGCGGCGGGGTGCGCTCGTTCATCGACGGCTTCAGCCGCGCCCCCGGCGATCTCGGCAAGCTCGCGGCCCACGGCCTCTGCCGCGTCTACCTCGGGCTCGAGACCGGCCACGCGCCGCTGCTCGCGGCGCTCGGCAAGCCCGGCACACCCGCCGGGGCGACCGCGATCGTGCACGCCGCCCGGCGGGCCGGCCTCGAGGTCGGGATCATCGTGCTCGTCGGCGTCGGCGGTCGCGAGCACGCGGCCGCCCACGTCGCGGACACCGTCGCGACGCTCCGCGCCATGGAGCTCGGTGCCGCCGACGCGATCTTCCTCTCGCCGCTCGTGGCACCGCCCGACGCCGAGCTCCCCGGCGAACTCCTGCCGCCCGAGGAGGTCGCCGCGCAGGAGCGCGCGCTCCACGCCGCCCTCGCGGGCCGCGGACCGCGCGTGGCGAGCTACGCGCTCGAGCGGTGGATCTACTGACGGCCCGGCCGGTCTATGCTGCGGCCCGTGTCGGGTCCCTCGAGCGCGCGCGCCTTCTGCTATCGCTGCCACAAGGCGCAGAGCTTGTGTGTCTGTGGCTACGTGGAGCGCGTCGCCAACCGCACCGAGATCTACCTCGTGCAGCACCCGCGCGAGCGCTTTCACCCGCTCGGGACCGCGCGCTTCGTCGCGCTCGGTCTCGAGCGCGCGACGATCGTGCGGAGCGACACGCACGCGGCCGAGCCTCCGGCTGCCATCGCGCGCGGCGCCGCCTTGCTCTACCCCGAGCCCGGCGGGGCGCTGCTCGGCTCGCTCGCCCCGGCCGAGCGCCCGGCGACGCTCGTGGTCATCGACGGCACCTGGGCTCAGGCCCGCACGATCTACCGCGACTGCCAGTGGCTGCACGCGCTGCCGCGCTTCCGGCTCGCGCCGAGCACCCCGAGCCGCTACCGCCTGCGGCGCGAGCCGCGCGCCGAGTGCCTGTCGACCATCGAGGCCATCGTCGACGCCCTCGGGGCGCTCGAGCCCGAGACCGCGGGGCTCGACGGGCTCCTCGGCGCGTTCGAGCGCATGATCGACGACCAGCTCGGGATGATCGCGCGGCATCGCTCGGGCTCGCGCCAGCGCGCGCTCTTGCGCACCGTCGCGGGCATTCCGGACCTCCTCGCGCGCGAGCCCGAGCGCGTGGTGGTGGCCTCGGGCGAGGCCGCGCCCCGGCCGCCCGACGCGGACGCACGCGACCCGAACGCCGCGAGGGCGCGGATCCCGGCGCACTGGGCCGGCGTGCGCATCGCCGGCGGCGCCGTCTTCGAGCGCTTCGTGCGGCCGCCCGAGGGTCGCTTCCCGCGGCCGCGCCACCTCGAGCACATGGGGCTCCGGGCCGAAGAGCTCGAGGGCGGGCTCGACCTCGACGCGCTCCGGGGGGAGTGGGCGCGCTTCGTCGGCCCCGACGACGTGCTGGTCTGCTGGAGCAGCGGCGTCCTGTCGCTGCTCCGCCACGCGCTCGGCTCGACCCAGCCGAGCCTGCACCTCAAGAGCGCCTTTCGCAGCAGCGCCAAGCACACGCGCGGCAGCCTCGACGACGTCGTCGCGGCGCTCGACCTCCGGCCCGAGCCGTGTGGCGTGAAGGGCCGGGCGGGGCGCACCATCGCCGCGACCCTCGCCCTCCTCGGCCACCTGCGCGCGCGCTTCGATCACGTCGCCGAGCGGCGCCGCGAGGAGCTCGCCCGGGGTCGATGACCGCCCCCGGGCGAAGCCCCGGTCGAGGCGCCGCGTCCGTCACTCGGTCTGGTCCGCCATGGGATTGCCCTGTTCGTCGACGATGAGGTTGCCCGCGGGATCTGTGGCCGTGCTGCACGGGTAGGGCGTGGACTTCGGGTCCTTCGGGAAGATGCACATCGGCTGCACGAGCCACTTGCCGCTCGCGTTCGAGTACGCGTTGCACATGATCTCGGTCTTGTTGCGGTTGATCGCGAGCTTCAGGTAGGTCGCGTCCTTCAGCATGGCGATGTCGGTGTCGGAGTCGCCCGCCACGAAGACCGGCTCGCAGCCCGAGAGCGCCAGCATCGCGGAGCAAAGAGACATCATGGACCAGGTTACGAGTGACTTCATCGCGTTCTCCTTCCAAGTCCCTCGCAGGGACTGCCACGTCAGTGGCTCGAGTGTCGCGTTCACGTCCCGCACGAGATCACGCGCGGCGAACGGCACCGGACGGCGCCCCGGGAGCCAGGGCTCGTTCGCACGAGTCGTGGCCTCCTCGGGACCGCGTTGATCCGTCGGAGTGTCCCCCACTTGCACACCCCCGGCGTGCGAGAGCTGCACCTTCTCATGCCATCGCGCGACACTCTGTGGTCATTTCGCGTACCCCTCTCGCGCGCCACCTTGCCCGGCGTGTGCCCGGCGCGCGCCGCGCGGGGCGAGCCGCGTTTGCCAACGCCGCGCGCCGCACCTAGGCTCGGCGCCGGACACCATGGCCGACACGCGGCGCGACCCTTTTCGCATCTGCGGCACGACCATCGCCGCGAAGTACCGCATCGAGTCGGTGGTCGGCGCCGGTGGCTTCGGCGTCGTGTACCGCGGCGTGCACGAGGGCTTCGGCGGCGAGCCCATCGCGGTCAAATGCCTGCTCGTCGAGCCCGAGCTCTCGGACGACGCGCGTGCGGCCTTGCTCGGCAAGCTGCAAGACGAAGCCAAGGTGCTGCATCGGCTGTCGAAGCGCAGCCCGTCCATCGTGCAGGCGCTCGACGTCGGCGCGTTCACGACGCCCGCCGGGCAGTGGGTGCCGTACCTGGTGCTCGAGTGGCTCGAGGGCCGCACGCTCGCGGCCGAGCTCGACGCGCGCCGCTCGAGCCGGCAGGGAGGCATGCCCCTCGCCGAGGTGATGGCGACGCTCGAGCCGGTGGCGAGCGCGCTCGCGGTGGCCCACCGGCAGAAGGTCGCGCACCGCGACGTGAAGCCCGAGAACATCTTTCTCGCGGTGATCGACGGCGCCCGCACGCCGAAGCTGCTCGACTTCGGCATCGCCAAGGCGCTCGGCGAGCAGGCGCACTTCACGGCCTCGCCGGTCGGCACGCGGCTCGGCCCGTCGGCCTTCACGCCGCAGTACGGCGCGCCCGAGCAGTTCAACAAGCGCCGCGGTGCCAGCGGTCCCTGGACGGACGTGTTCGCGCTCGGGCTCGTCGTCTACGAGATGCTGACCGGCGAGCGGGCGCTCGAGGGCGACGACCCGGCGCAGCTCTACGTCTCGGCTTGCAGCTCGGGGGAGCGACCGAGCCTCGCCGCGCGCGGGGTGAGTGGAGCCGAAGCGCTCGACCGGGTGCTCGAGCGGGCGCTCGAGGTCGATCCCGAGCGCCGCTACCGCGACGCCGAGAGCCTGTGGCAGGCGCTCTGCGCGGCCGCGAGTCACCCGGACCGCGTCTCGTCGCGCGGCGAGCCGGCCGACACCGGCGAGTGGATCGAGAGCCGCGGCATCGTCATCGAGAGCCCGGGAGGCGCCCGCGCGAGCGGCTTCGCGCCGACCGAGTCGCGCGCGCGCACCTTCACCGAGGGCGGGCCCGCGTCCGCCGCCCACGGCGACCGCGGCGCCGGCGCGACGACGACGGGCAGTCCCTCGAGTCGCTTCGAGGTCGCGGTGATCGAGCTCGCGAGCCGCGGCACGCCGCTCACGGTCGCGAACGTGGTGGCGACGCTCGGCGTCGAGCTCGCCGACGCCGAGTCGGAGCTCGAGCGCATGGCCGCTTCCGGTCGGCTCGAGCGCGAGCCGGACACGGCGGAGGGCCTGGTGCGTTACCGGGTGCGCGGGCTCACGCTGGCGCCGCGCCCCCCGAGCCTCGTGCGCGAGCTCGTGCGCGATCCCTTGTGGCGCTGGCTCGCCATCGACCCCCGGCGCCCGGTCGGCGTGCCGGCGTTCCTGCGCAAGAACAGCCTCGTGGCCGTCGGGCTCGGCACCGTCTTGCCCGGCGTCGGGCTGCTCTACGCGGCGCCCTTCTGGTCGTCGATGCTGGTGCTGCTCCTGAGCTCCATCGTCATCGGGCTCGCCGCGACCCTGCCGCTCATCGGGCCCGTGTTCCGCTGGGCCATGCCGGCGCTCGTCGCCGCGGTGTCGGGCTTCTTCGGCTGGGTGTACGCGTGGCACTACAACCGCAACGGCTGGCGCACGACCCTGCGCGGGGCGCGCGCCGCGGCCGAGCGGCTGCGCGCGAGCCAGGCGACGCTCCCGTCCGCCCTGCTGCCACCGGGTCCCACGACCGGCCCGAGCGACGCCACCGGCCCCGGCGAGACGACGAGCGAGCGCTGAGGCCGAGCGCAGTCGCGACGGGTGGGCTTGCACGCCCGGCCGGTGTAGCTTGTGCTGCGCATGTCCGACGACACGACCCGGATCGAGCTACCCGAGCTCGAGAGCGAGGACACGCTGCGCTCGCTGCCGCGGCGCGACCCGTGTCCGCGCTGTCGCTTCGCGCGCGCGCGCGGGCGCTGCATGCGCTGCGAGCCGCCCGAGTCCGTGGGCAGCTACCGGGTCGAGGAGGTCGTCGGCAGCGGCGGCATGAGCGTCGTCTACCGCGCGGTCGATCCGTGGCTCGGTCGCAACGTCGCCCTGAAGATGCTGCGGCCGGACTTGAAGCCGCAGTGGGCGATGATGCTCGTGAAGGAGGCGCGCGCCCTTGCCTCGGTCAAGAGCCCGCACGTGGTGCAGGTCTACACCTTCGGCTCCCACGAGGACGCGTTCTTCTTCGCCATGGAGTACGTCGACGGCTGGTCGCTCGACGTCATCATCCGCGAGCACAAGGAGCAGGGCCAGCGCGTGCCCATGCACCGCGCCCTGGCGATCATCGACCAGGTGGCGATGGGGCTCGACGCCGTCCACGCGCGCGAGATCGTGCACCGCGACGTCAAGCCCTCGAACATCGTCATCGAGCGCGACACGGGCCGGCCGGTGCTGGTCGACTTCGGCCTGGCCATCGCGGACGGCGTGCGGCGCAACACCGCGGGCTCGCCGCACTACATGGCGCCCGAGCAGTGGCGCGGCGAGACGCTCGACGCCCGCTGCGACGTCTACGGGCTCGCCTGCTGCGCCTACGAGCTCTTGACGGGCACGGTGGCCTTCCCGGGCGGCACGCTGCGCACGGTCGGCGGCCGGCACTGCGCCGCGACGCGGCCCCTGCCGTCGCGCGCCATGCCGCGGCTCGCGCCGCTCGATCCCGTCTTCGCCAAGGCGCTCGCGCGCGCCCCCGCCGAGCGCTTCGCCACCTGCTACGACTTCGCCACGCGCCTGGCGCGCGTCGCCGAGGGACACAAGCTGTTCCGCACGCCGGCGCTGCGCTCGGACCGCCCGAGCGAGGAGGTGAGCGAGGAGGCCCTGCGCGTGCTCGTCGTCGAGGACGATCCGGCCTTCGCGAAGCTCGCGCGGCGCGCCGTGCAGCTCGCCTTCTTCGGCAAGGACATCCGCGTGAAGGTCGTGCGCTCGGGCGACGAGGCCTTCGACACCGCGCGGCGCAAGATGCCCTCGCTCGTGCTCATCGACTGGGAGACGCGCGACGAAGAGACGCGCGATGGCCTCGAGACCCTGTCGCGCCTGCGCTCGCTGCCGGGCGGCGCGGGCATCCGCGCCATCATCGTCGCCGAGAACGAGCCCTCGATCGCGCGCTTCGCCGTCCTCGGCGTGCAGGACATCGTGCCCAAGCACTGCGGCATCGAGGTGCTGGTCGACACGATCCTCGCGGTCGCGCGCCGCGCGGGCTGGTACGAGCTCTTGCCGGCCGGCGACGACTGACGGCCGCGCCGCAGCGCGCGCCGGACGTGCGCCTCACTGCCAGAGCCGGGCGAGCGCCTGCACGAGCTCGAGGCCGATATCGATGCCGCCACGGCTCGTCGGCACGGCCGAGCCCTGCTGGAGCGAGGCCGACTGCAGGGCCGCCTGCTCGGCGCGGAGCGAGCGGCGCGCCTCGCGGAGCTCGGCCTCCTCGCGCTCGCGCGCGCGCGCGAGCCCGCCCTGCTCGATGAACCCGAGCACGGCCGCGAGCTCACCCGCGTCGAACCACACGCCGTGCGCGCGGCACACGTCGACGATGACGCCCGAGATGCGGCCGAAAGCGCAGCGATTCATGCTCTTCTGGCACGCCGGGCAGCGGAGGTAGACGACCCGCTCTTCGCGCGCGGCGGCGCGCTTCGGCAGGGCCATCCGGAGCCCGGTCGGGGTGTCGCGCGTCGCCACGAGGCGGTCCATGGTCTCGGGCGTCAGCATGAGGCCGCCGCAGCCGTCGCACTCGTCGACGTCGAGCTCCGCGTAGCGACGGGCGGCGAGGCCGTGACCACAGCGGGGACAGGGGTCGCCGGTGCGCACGCCCGGCGCGTCGGGCGCCTCGGCGAGGCCGCGCCCGCACTGCTGACAGTGGACGGCGTCGGACAGGTTCCACGCGGAGCAGTGGGCGCAGCGCCGCGTCGCCGCGGTCGAGCCGCAGAACGGGCACGCCCGCACGCCGACCGCGAGCGAGCCGCCACAGCCGCGACACACGACCGTCGGCGCCTCGCGCGCGGGCGGCGGGCAGCTGCACGCCGTCTCGCCCCCGGCAATACCCGCGCCCTCGTCGACCACGCCGCCGCAACCGAGACAGATGACCGCTTCGCCCATGGTTGCTCGAACATGCACCGCGCGCGAGGCGTGCGGCAAGCTGTGGCAGGATGCCGGCGCCCATGACCACGACTCTGCTTGCGCAACCCTTCACCCGGGCCATCGTCGCCCCGCCCGGCCCCTCTTTCGCGCACGGCTTGACGACGCGTGCGCTCGGCGCGCCCGCGCTCGACCTCGCGCTCGCGCAGCACGCGCGCTACTGCGAGGCCCTCGGCCGGGCGGGCCTCGAGGTCACGGTGCTCCCGGCCGACCCCGAGCATCCCGACGCGACCTTCGTGGAGGACACGGCGGTCGTCGCCGCGGGGCTCGCGGTACTGTGCCGCCCCGGCGCCGCGAGCCGACGGGGCGAGGTCGCGCGCATGCGGGACGTGCTCGGGCCCCGGTTTGCCGGGCTCGCGAGCATCGAGCCTCCCGGCACGCTCGACGGCGGGGACGTGTGCCAGGTCGGCCGGCACTTCTTCGTCGGGCTCTCGGCGCGGACGGACGCCGAGGGCGCGCGCCAGCTCGCCCGGGCGCTCGAGCGCGCCGGCTACACCGCGAGCACGATCGACGTGCGCGACTGGCCGGACGCCCTGCACCTGAAGAGCGCCGTCGCGTGGCTCGGCGGCGCGCGCCTGCTCGTGCGCGAGGCGCAGGCGCTCGAGCCCGCGTTCGCGCCCTTCGAGCGCGTGATCGTGCCGACCCGCGAGGCCTACGCCGCGAACTGCCTGTGGCTCGGGCGCACCGTGCTCGTGGCGGCGGATCACCCGGTGACCGAAGCGAGGCTCCGGGCCCTCGGCTACGCCGTCGAGCCGCTCGCGATGACCGAGATGGAGAAGATGGACGGCGGGCTGAGCTGCCTGTCCCTTCGTTACTAGGCGGGCACGTCCGGCAGCTGCCCCGAGCCCGTGTCCTTGACGGGGCGGAGGTACCAGGGGCGGCTCCGGCGGCGCGCGGCGGCGTAGATCGACAAGAAGGCGATGCCGAGCGGCATGAGGAGCGCGAAGTGCAGGCCGTGGACGGTGCCTCCGGTGCCGAGCTCGGCGAGCGAGGGCATGGCCCGGACGTGGCGCACCGCGACGGGGCTGCCTTCGGTGGCGAGCGCGTAGTCGCCCTCCGACACCTCCTCGGTGAAGCGCACGCTCGGCGCATCCGGCGGCGACGCGAGCACGTCGACCTCGTGGTCGGTGTACGGATCGCCCTCGCCGTCCGTCCGCTCGATGGCACGCCGCGCCTCGACGGTCGCGGGCACCGTCTGGCCCGCGAAGGCGAGCGCGTGGAACGTGAAGAAGGACGCCTGCACGGCGCACAGGCAGACGAGCGCCGCGACGGCCCAGCGGCGATGCGTGCGCTGGCGCTTGCGGAAGCGCGCGCCGAGCGGCTCGCTCGAGACGAGCATGCGGTGCCCCGGCGTCGCGCGGAGCACGAGCCCGCGCCCGCTGCGGTAGCGCTCGCCCTCGGGATCGGCGCCGCGCCCGAGCGTGCCACGCACGAACACCTGCTCGCCGGGCGAGAGCTCGGCCGTCCGGATGCGCTCGGTGCGGTTCACGAGCACCATGCCGTCGAGCGCGTCGACGAGCAGGGCGTCCTCCGCGGGCTCGACCCGCACCCGCTCGCCGCTCGCGAGCCGGAGGTAGAACGGGTGCACGCGTACGCGCCGCTCGCGCTCGGTCCAGCTGTGGCTCCACGAGCCCGAGCTCTCGCTCTCGGTGCCGCCCTGCACCACCTCGACCCTGAGCGCGAGCTCCGCGCCCTCGGCGTACTCGACCCGGCCCGTCACGACGACGTCGCCCGCGACCAGCATGGCCTCGGGGTCGAAGCTCCGCTCTTCGCTCCGCGCCGTGCGCCCGTGCCGGCGCGCGCGCCGGAGCGCGCCGACGAGCGCGTAGAGGTAGGGCAACGCGACGAGGACGACCGCGGCCGCGGACCACGTGGGCGGAAGGTGCAGGTTCGGCAGGAGCTCGGTGTTCATCGGCGCAGCGGCGCAGAGCATCGCGCACGGCGGGCGTGTCGTCGAGGGCGCGCGCGCCCCGCCCCGCCCTCACTCCCACTCGATCGTGCCGGGCGGCTTCGTCGTCACGTCGAGGGCGAGGCCCGAGACGCCCGGGAGCGCGACGATGGCCTCGCGGAGCTCGGTGACGAGCGCCGCCGGCAGCAGCGCCGGCCGGCACGTCATGGCGCGCTCCGAGAGCACGGGCCGGACGACGACGAGCTCGCGGCCCTGGCCGTCGAGCTCGAGTGGCACGAGCACCGTGGGGCACTGCCAGATCTCCGCGTAGACGCCGTGGCGGCGCAGGCCGTCCATCACGAGGTGGTCGGCCTCGCGCAGGAGCTCGAGGCGCTCACGGGTGACGGTCGCCGCGAGCGCACGGGCGTGCTTCACCCCGCGGCCCGTGAGGTCGACGATGCAGCGGTTGGTGCCGGGCACGTCCTGGTAGATGCGCGTGGCGAAGGCCTCCGCACGCGCGAGCGGCAGCGCGCCCCACAGCATCACCGGCTGCTCGTAGCTGCGCAGATCGGCCTTCACGCCGACCGAGTGGACGGGCAGGAGCGCGCCGTGGACGCCGTCCCGGCAGTGGCGCGCGAGCGCCGCCTCGGCGCCGGGCTCCGGCGCGACGGGCGCCCCGTCCGAGCAGAGCAGCCGGATGCCGAGGCCCGGGCCGGGGAAGGGATGGCGCCACACGAGCTCGTGCGCGAGCCCGAGCGACTCGCCGAGCTCGCGCACCTCGGGCTTGTAGAGGTCGGCGATCGGCTCGACGACACGCCCGGCGGCGATCATCGCCTCGACGGCGGGCACGCGGTTGTGGTGCGTCTTGATCGTGTCTGCGCGCTTGCTGCCGCCGGTCTCGATGCGGTCGGGGTAGATGGTGCCCTGCGCGAGGAGGCAGTCGTGCAGATCGAGCCGGGCCGCCTCGTCCGCGAACACCCGGAGGAAGGTGTCGCCGATGATGCGGCGCTTCTTCTCGGGCTCGACGACCCCCGCGAGCGCCGTGAGGAAAGTCTCGGTCGCTTCGACGGCGTGCAGGTTGCGGTCGAGCCCGCGCCTCCGGAATTCGGCGACCACGTCGGCGCTCTCGCCCTTGCGCATGAGCCCGGTGTCGACGTGCAGCAGGTGCACGCGCTCGGGGCCGAGCGCCTGGCCGAGCAGCACGGCGCACACGGTCGAGTCGACCCCGCCCGAGGCGAGCAGGAACACGTGCCGGTCGCCGACCTCGGCGCGGAGGCGCGCGGCCTCCTCGGCGCCGAAGTGCTCCATCGTCCAGTCGGGGCGGCAGCCGCAGATGTCGACCACGAAGTTCCGCAGCATCTGCTCGCCGTGGACCGTGTCGTCGACCTCGGGGTGGAACTGGAAGCCGTAGCGCTTGAGCCCGTCGTGGGCGATGGCCGCGTTGCGATGGGGCGGGCCGCCGGGAGCGCGCGAGATCCCGATCTCCTCGAAGCCCTCGGGCAGCACGGTCACCGTGTCGCCGTGGCTCATGAACACCGTCTCCTCGGCGGCGAGGCCGGCGAAGATCGGGCTCGTGCCGCGCACGTCGAGGGTCGCCGGGCCGTACTCGCGCTGGGTATGCTCGACCGCGCCGCCGTAGTGCTTGGCGATCTCCTGGTGGCCGAAGCAGAAGCCGAGGATCGGGACCGGTAGATCGTAGATGCGCCGGTCGTAGGAGCTGCCCTCGCCGTGCGAGGCGAGCGCGGGGCTGCCCGAGAAGATCACGCCCTTGTAGCCGGCGAACTTCGCCACGGGGTCCTCGGGCTCGCGGATCTCGGCGAGCACGTGGAGGCGGCGCACCTTGGCGGCGATGAGGTGGGCGTACTGCCCGCCGAAGTCGACGACGGCGATCGTGTCGTGGGCCATGGGGCCGGCATTCTACCCGGGCGTGAGCTTCCGGGCGGCACGGACTTCACGGCACGGAGAAGAGGATCTGCAGCACCGGCGGCGAGGACCCCGTCCGCGAGCTCACCCACGTGCTGAGCGGTGCGCCCGCTTCGCTGCGCGCCTTGACGAGCCAGCCGAAGTTGGCGCCCGGCGACGCGAACATCGCGCGCGCGTCGGCCGTGAGATCGGCGTAGTACGGTTCCATCCGGTCGTGCTCCAGGAGCAGGTGGGCACTCTCGGCTCCGTAGGCGTCGGCCTGCGTCCCCCAGGTCACCTGCGCCTCGACCCAGGGCATGGTGGCGCGGTGGTAGCCGATCTCGAGCGGGCCGCTCACCGGCATCACGGGCGTCAGCTCGAGCGTGGCGCGGCAGATGGTGGCACCGGTCGGCACGCCGCCGAGGGCGAACTGGAGCAAGGCTCGCTGCAAGAGGTCACCGCTCCGGACCTTCAGCTCGAACGCGTCGCCGTGCGGCGTGGCGAGCTCGCTCTCGTCGAGGGTGGCGTCGGCGACCGGCTGGAGCAGCAGGGGAGGCTCAGCGCCGGGGCAGGCGTCGCCGCCTTGCCCACCGGCGCCACCAGCGTCACCGGCGCCGCCCGCGCCGGCCCCGCCGACGAGGTCGGCGGCCGGAAGGGCGCACGCGGCGAGCCCGAGCCCGAGCAGAACGCGTAGCGTCGCGCCGAGCGCCTTCGAGCCGAGCCGTCCGAGCATGCTGCGAGCAAGGTAACACGAGCGCCGACGGCGGGCCGTCGTTCCACCCCGCGGGGCGCGGCCGACGCCCGGCGGCGCCAGCCCCGATGGAGTACGCTCTCGGCATGCGCCGTTCGCTCCTGCTGTGCGCGTCCCTGCTCGCCGCGAGCTGCAACTGGCCGGCGGGCACGAGCTCGACCGGGTCTGGCGGCGGCGACGCGGGGGTGCAGTGTCCCGAGACGGAGGGCTGCTCGGCGTGCGTGCAGTGCGCGCTCGCGAGCCCGTGCCAGGCGCTCTACCAGGTCTGCATGGCGAGCCTCGCCTGCAAGGCCATCGACGAGTGCTTCGCGGGTTGCGGGGTCGACAAGGCGTGCCAGCAGGCGTGCTACGCGGCGCAGCCGTCGGGCGCACAGGCCTACGACGCCCTGCTCACCTGCGTCGAGTGCGACGAATGTCCGAGCGCGTGCCCGGGGCTCTGCACGTCGCCGTGACGGCTCGCCGGGTTGGAGCGGTCGCGGGCGCGGGGCTCGCGCTCGGCTGCGCCTCGAGCCTCGGGCTCGGGCCGGACGCGACGGGCGCGACCGGCGCGCCGTCCGCGGAGGCGACCCCGCTCGCGGTCTTTGCCGAGGGCCTGTGTCCGAAGCTCTCGGTGTACGCCGCGGGCGACCGCGCGTTCTTCGTCTACGGCACCTACGGGCTCGATGCGACGGCGTACGCGCTCGGGGCGGCGCGCGACGCGGAGGTGGCCGCGGCGCAGTCGTTCGCGCCGCTCGACGCGGATGGGCCCGTGCGCGACGCCACGCTCTTCGCGGGCCTGCCGGTCACCGCGGACGGCTGGGTGCCGGGCGATCTCGAGCTCGGCGGCCTCGGGAGCAGCCGCTGGCTGACGCGCGTCGAGACAGGGCGCGGGAGCGCCGGCCAGGGCGTGCTCTACGAGCGGCGGCGCCTCTACTACGGCTGGCACGACGCGGCCTGGGCGCTCGACGCGCGGGCGGTCGACGCCGCGACGCAGGGGATGCTCGCGCCCGAGCTCCCCGAGGCCAGCCTGTGCAGCGAGCCCGGCGCGGCGCGCTTCGCGAGCCACGCGACGGCGCGGCTGCCCTCGGGCGATCTGCTCGTGGCCGGTCGCTGCGAGGACGCCGAGCGCCGCGCGGAGGGCGGCGTGCTCGTCGCGAGCTTCACGGCCGGCGAGCGCGCCTGGCGCGTGCTCGAGGCGCCCGCCTCGCCGCTGCTCCGCACCATCGTGAACCTCGAGCTCGTGCTCCGCGGGCGGCGCGACGCGTACCTCTACGGCTACCCGCCCTACGAGACCGACGACGCGCCCGTGTACCTCGTGCACTACGACGGCTCGCGCTGGAGCGAGGTCGAGGTGCCCTTCGAGGGGCCGCTCGTGTCGATGACCGCCACGGACGACGGCTCGCTCTGGGCGGTCGCGCGCTGGCGCGAGCTCTGGCGGCGGGCCGAGGGCGCCTGGCGACGCGTCGCGGTCCCGCCGCCCGCCTTCGTGACGCCGGCGCCCGAGCACCTGCGCCTCGTCGAGGTGCACGCCGCGGCGGGCGCCCTGTGGCTCCACGCCGCCTACCCGGTCGAGCTCGACGCCGACGAGGGCGGGCGTCCCGCGGCGCGCGGCCACGCGCTCTACACGACCCGCCCGGTCGACCGCCCGCTCTACTGCGATCGGCGCCGTCCGGCCGCCGAGGCGCTCGGCGCGGACGCCGCGAGGCTGCGCGGCGCCGAGGAGCGCTGAGGCGACACCTCGAGGCCGAGGCACCCGGCGGCGGCGAGCGCGTCAGCCTCCACGGACGGAGCCCGGGTGGCCTCCCGGCGCGCGCGGGCCCTAGCTCACGCGGCGGTCACGACCGGCCCAGTACGCCTCGCGCAGGCGGAACTTCTGCAGCTTGCCGGTGGCCGTGCGCGGGAGCGCGTCGCGGAGCTCGACGGTCGTCGGGCACTTGAAGTGCGAGAGCTTGGCGCGGCAGTGGGCGATGAGCTCGGCGGGCGTCGTCGTGGCGCCGGGGCGCAGCACGACGAAGGCGAGCACGGTCTCGCCCCATTTTTCGTGCGGCACGCCGACCACGGCCACCTCGGCCACGGCGGGGTGCTGGTAGAGGCAGTCCTCGACCTCGATGGACGACACGTTCTCGCCGCCCGTGACGATGACGTCCTTCTTCCGGTCCGTGATGACGGCGTAGGGGCCGTCGAGGTGACCGCCGTCGCCGGTGTGGAACCAGCCGTCGACGATCGCCCGCGCGGTCTCCTCGGGCTGGTCGTGGTAGCCGTCGAAGACGTGGTTGGAGCGGGCGCGGAGCTCGCCGCCGGGGCTCACGTCGAGGCGCACGCCGACGGCCGGCACGCCGGCACGCGACAGGCGCCGCGCGCGCTCGGCCGGATCGAGGGCATCCCACTCGGCGGGGGCGCGGTTGACGGTGAGCAGGGGCGAGGTCTCGGTCAGGCCGTAGATCTGGATGAGCTCCCAGCCGAGCTCGACCTCGACCCGCTCGATGACGCGCGACGGCGGCGGCGCGCCGGCGACGACGATGCGCACCGTGCCGCGCCCGGGCACCGGCTCGCCGCGCTCGCGCCGCGCCGCGGCGGCATCGAGGACCGCGGCCACGACCGCGGGGGCGCCGCAGAGCAGGGTCACGCCCTCGCGCTCGATGCGCTGCAAGATCTCGGCGCCGTCGATCTTGCGCAGCACCACCTGTCGGACCCCCATCGCGGTGAGCGCGTACGGCATGCCCCAGCCGTTGCAGTGAAAGAGCGGCAGGGTGTGCAGGTAGACGTCGCGGTCGCAGACGCCGGCGTGCCAGCCGAAGGTCACCGCGTTGAGCCAACAGCTGCGGTGCGACAGGGTCACACCCTTGGGCCGCGCCGTCGTGCCCGAGGTGTAGTTGATCGACACCGGCCGGGTCTCGTCGCCGACGCCGAAGCGCGGCACCGCGCCGCGCCGGCCGAAGAGCCAGGCATCGCTGGCCTCGCCCAGGATCGCGCGGTGGGCCACCGCGACCGGCGCCACCGTGGCCTCGACGTCGGGATCGACGAGCAGCACGCTCGCGCCCGAGTGCTCGACGATGTAGCGGATCTCGTCCGTGTTGAGGCGGAAGTTGATCGGCACGAGCACGCGCCCGAAGGCGCTGACGCCGAAGAGGCTGACGACGAAGCGCGCCGCGTTGGGCGAGATGACGGCGACGCGCGCGCCCTCGGGGAGCCCGAGCTCGTCGAAGGCCGCCGCCTGGCTGCGCGCCATCGCGGCGAGCTCGGCGTAGGTGATTCGTCCGAGCCCGCCGCCGGGCGGTGCGGGCTCGTCCACCACCGCCACGCGCCCGCCGTAGACCGTTTCGCCGCGATACAGGAAATCAGCCAGCGTGAGGGGGACGTGCATGGTGAGCCTCCGGTCGGGAGGGTAGCCCAGCTCGGGCCGGCATGCCGCGGACCGCGAGCCTTTCGCGGAGCGCGGGCGAGCCGGACATGCCGACCGTCAGTCCCGCAACGCGTCGAGCAGCGCCGGGAGATCGAGGTAGGGAACGAGCTCGACCTCGAGGTCGCCGAACGACCGTCGGCGCCGCTCGGTCGGGTGCAGCGTGACGACGAGGTTGCGGCCGCCGGGGTGCTTGCGCCGGAAGGCCCGCAGGCCCGCGGGATCGAGCCGCGAGCCCGCGCTCTTGCACTCGAGCGCGACGAGCTCGCGCCGCCGCCCCACCTCGAGCACGAAGTCCACCTCGTGCTGCTGCTTGTCGCGCCAGTAGTGCAGCCGCGTCGTGCCGAAGCGCGCCGCGACTTCGCCGAGCACGAGGTGCTCGAGCAGATGGCCGCGGTCGTCGTCACGGAGCGAGTCCCAGCCACGAAAGTACGCCACGAAGCCCGTGTCGAACGCGTAGACCTTGGGCTGGCTCTTGATCTCGGTCGCCGCGCCACCGTGGTAAGGACGGATGACGCTCGCGAGCAGCGTGTCCTCCAGGATCGAGAGCCAGTGCTGGATGGTCGTGCGCGACACCTCGCACGGCACCGCGAACGACTGCGCCTCGAACAGGCCCCCGCTCTGCGTGAAGACGAGCTCGACGAACTTCATGAAGGCCGCGCGCTTGTCGACGACGTAGAGCTCGCTGAGGTCCTTCGCCCAGTACGACGTGATCCACTCCTCGTAGTCCTTGTCGTCGTGCCGCGCCGCCAGGAAGAACGGCGGCAGCCCACCGCGCAGCATGCGTCGGTCGAGATCGCTGCTGCCGAAATCGCCGAGATCGGCAGCGAGCATCGGCACCAGCCAGACGTCGCGCTTGCGCCCCGTGAGGGCATCCTTGAACTTGGTGCGCGCGCCGAGCGTCGACGAGCCGGTGGCCACGACGCGCAGCCCCGGGAAGTGATCCGCGGCGACCTTCAGCACCTCCGACGGGTTCTGGAGGCGGTGGACCTCGTCGAGCACGAGCAGGCGCGACGGGGCATGGCGAAAGAACAGCTCGGGCTCCTCGAGCGCGCGTCGCACGCGCACGAGCTCGCAGTCGTGGTAGCTCGCGCCGTCGAGCGCTCGCACCAGCGTGGTCTTGCCGGAGCGCCGCACGCCCGCGAGCCACACGATGCTGCGTGCCGCGAAGCCACGCGCGATCTCCGCCGTCCAGAAGCTCCGCTCCACGTCACCAGACTGGCGCATGGTACGACCAAACGCAAGTTGGGTGGCGCGGCCGGCAGGCTCCTAGTACCTCGGCACAGAGGTCGTGACTGATGTCTCGCCATCGGACCGCGACGTAAGCGCCCGCCCGCGTGTCGATCCCCGGCGCCAACCACACTGCT
This sequence comes from Myxococcales bacterium, assembly GCA_016212965.1. Taxonomy (GTDB): domain Bacteria; phylum Myxococcota_A; class Polyangia; order Polyangiales; family Polyangiaceae; genus JACRDA01. Next base: position 40 of record JACRDA010000432.1, on the reverse strand, counting down.
GCTGCGAACCGAGTTGGCGTTGACGTTGACCTTGACCTTG
>JACRDA010000436.1 GCA_016212965.1 Myxococcales bacterium | reverse complement strand
GCCGCGCCGGCCGGTGCTCGCAAGGCCCCGGAGGCGCCGGCACGCCCGCCGGCCGACCTGCCGATGCTGGCGGAGCCGGGCTTGCCGGTCCCCGCGGGCGCCGAGCTCCCGACCCTCGCGGAGCCGGGCTTGCCTGTCCCGGCGGGCGCCGACCTGCCCGCCCTCGCCGAGCCGGGTCTGCCGGTCCCGTCACCCGTTGGCCTGCCCGTGCCAGCGCAGGTGGGCCTGCCGGTGCCCGCGCAGGCCGGGCTTCCGGTGCTCTCGCCGACCGGCCTGCCCGCGCCCGCGCAGCCCGGCCTGCCTTCGCCCTTCCGCGGCGACCTCGGCGGCCCCGCCGACCTCGGAGAGGCCGAGGGAGGGGCCCCCCCACCGCCGCCCGGCGTCCTGCGGGGCGGCGTCGTGCGTCGCGTCGAGGGCGCGCCGCCCGCCGCGGGCGGCGGATTCCGCCGCTCGGGCGCCGCTGGCGAGCCGGAGCGCCGCGCCCAGGGGCGCGTCACGATGGAGGGCCTGCCCCCGTCGGCGCGCGCCGGCGGCGGCCTGTTCTCGGCGTCGAGGCCGATCCCGGCGGGGCTCGATGGCCTCGGCGACGACGAGTCCGAAGACTTGCCCCCGCCTCCTGGGCCGGATGCGGGCCCCGAGGGCGGAGCGCCAGCGGCCGGCAGCGTCGGAGCCGAGTTCGTGCTCGACGGCGGCCCGCAGCCCACCGCCGCAGCGCCCACCGACTTCTCGCTGCAGGCCGAGTCGCTCGGCCTGCCGTCGCCGCCGTCGGGTCCGAGCCCCGAGGCCGCCGCGCCCGCGGCCCCCCTGGTCGCCATTCGCCCGCGCCGCTCCGGTCGCATCCGCGTCGGCATCGCGGCGGTGCTGGTGCTCGCGGTCGGCGGCGGGCTCCTGTCGCTCACGCCGCTCGGGCCGTACGGCTACTTCTACATCAGCGACAAGCTGAACCAGGGCGACCACGAGCGCGCGCTCGCCGAGCAGCGCGCGACCGCGCAGGAGGCGCTCGACGCCGACACGGCCCCCGAGGCCCAGCGCGCCGTCGCAGCCGCGCGCGCCGCACAAGCCGCGATGCCGCGCTTCGCTCCGATGGCGTCGTACGCGGCCTATCTCGCGTTCGCGAACGCACTGCGCTTCGGACCGAACAGCGAGAACCAGGCCTACGCGAAGCAAGTGCTCGAGTCGGTCGGCGCGCGCGCGCCGAGCGACGAGCAGGTGCTCGCGCTCGCCGCCCTCGACGCGGTGGAAGCGCGCCTGCCCGCTGCCCGCGAGCGCCTGGCCGATCTCGCGCTGCGCCGGCCCGAGGACGTCGACGTCGCGGTGCTCGCGGGCGAGATCGAGCTCGCCGCCAAGCAGCCGAAGGAGGCGCTCGCGGCGTGGAAGCGCGCCGCCGAGCTCCACCCGTCGGCGCGCACCGTCTACGGCCGCGCGCGCGCCGAGCTCGCCGCGGGCGACGAGAACGGGGCCCTCGCGAGCGCCCGGCGGGTGCTCGAGCTGTCGGCGAGCCACGCCGGGGCACGCGCGCTCTGCGCCAACCTGCTCGGGCGCAAGCGCGAGACCCACGACGAGGCGCTGGCGCTGCTCGCGCAGGTGACGGACGAAAAGGGGCCGGTGCGCGCCAACGCGAGCCCGACCGAGATCGTCAATGCCCAGGCCGTCGTCGGCGAGATCCACCTCGAGCACGGCCGCATGACGGCGGCCGAGGCGGCGTTCGGCGCGGCGCTGAAGCTCGACCCGCGCGCGATGCGTGCGCTCATCGGCCTCGGCGAGCTGCTCTACCGCGCCGGTCGCTACACCGAGGCCTTCGCGAAGTACCAGTCGGCGATGAGCTTCGACCCCGACAACGTGCCGGCGCGCATCGGCGCGGCCAAGACGCTGCTCGCCCAGGAGAAGGCCAAGGACGCCAAGACCCTGCTGAAGAAGGTCGAGGACTCCGGCGTGAAGGATGCCGTGGTCGGCTACTGGCAGGGGCGCGCCGAGCAAGCGCTCGGTCGCCGCAAGGAGGCCGAGGAGGCCTACCGGCGCGCCATCGGCTGGGGCGAGCGCGACGTGCGCGCGGTGGAGGCCTACGTGGCGCTCGCCAACCTGATGGCGGCGCGCGGGGACACCGAGGGCGCGGAGAAGCTCCTCGCCGAGGCCGACGGCAAGCTGCCGCAGAGCGCAGCGCTGCGCCTGGCCAAGGGCGAGTTCGCGCTGAACGGCGGGCGCTTCGACGACGCCAAGCGCGAGCTCGCGGCGGCGCTCGAGCTCGACCCGACGAACGTCGCCTCGCGCTTCAAGCTCGCCGTGGCGCTGCGCCGCGCGGGCGACTTCGAGGCCGCCGGCCAGAACCTCGACGCCGTCGAGAAGGCCGACGCCGACTACCCGAGCCTGGCGCTCGAGCGCGGGCTCCTGTTCGAGGCGATGGGCCAGCGCGACCTCGCCATCGAGGCGTACAGCGCCGCCCTGAAGAAGGCGCCCGACGACCTCGATCTCAAGCTGCGCGTCGGCTCCTCGCAGGTGCTCGCGGGGCACCCGAAGCAGGCCATCGATCTCTTGAAGAAGGTGCTCGAGTCGCGCTCGCAGTCCGCCGAGGTGAACTATTTCCTGGGGCGCGCCTGGCTCGGGCTCGGCCAGAACCTGAGCCAGGCCGTCAAGCTGCTGCAGACCGCGACCGAGCTCGATCCGAACCAGAGCGAGTACTTCCTCTACCTCGGCTGGGCCGCGAACGAGGCCGGCGACGGCGACATGGCGGGCGAGGCGCTCAAGCGCGCGCTCGAGCTCGACCAGAGCAACGGCGACGCCTACTGGCAGCGCGCCGTCATGCTGCAGAAGAAGGGCAAGGCCATCTCGGCCCTCACCGACGCCAAGAAGGCTCTGCAGCTCCGCCCCTCGCGCTACGAGGCCTTCGCGACGATGGCACTCTGCTACCAGGATCAGTCGGAGTGGTCGGCCGCCAAGGAGGCGTGGCGCCAGGCGGTCGCCGGCAACGGGCGCATCGCCGAGTGGCACTACCGACTCGGCAAGATCCTGTCGCAGGAGAACGACGACGCCGGCGCTGCCGACGAGCTCGTCAAGGCGATCACGCTCGCGCTGGACAAGGAGGTCACGCCCGGCGCGCGACCGCAGTGGCTGGTGGACGCGAACTTCCTCGCCGCCGAGGCGCTGCGCCGCACGAACGACAAGGAGCGAGCGATCAAGCACTACCAGGAGTACCTGCGGATCGCGCCGACCTCGCATCCCTACCGCCGCGACGCCGAGGAGGCCCTGCGGGGCTTCGGCGTGCGGACCGAGAACTGAGCGCGCCCTTGAGCGGCATCGGCATCGTCCTCAACCCACGCGCGCGGCGCAACGTCCAGGATCCGGACGCACCGCTCCGGCTCGCCCACCAGCTCGGCGACGACGGGCTCGTCAAGATCGCGCGCGACCGCGCGGAGCTCGCGCGGGTGGCCGAGGACTTCAAGCGCATCGGCATCGAGATCCTGTGCATCGCCGGCGGCGACGGCACGAACCACGTCACGTTGACGGGCTTCTTCGAGGTCTACGGCGCGACGCCTCTGCCGATCGTGTCGCTCTTGCGCGGCGGCACCATGAACACCGTCGCCAACTCGCTCGGCATCCCGCGGCGCAGTCCGGAGCAGCTGCTCCATGCGACCCGGCGCGCCTACGCGCGCCGGTCGCGCCTGCCGCTCGCCTTCGTGGAGCACAACGTGGTGCGCGCCGGCGCGAACTACGGCTTCATCTTCGGCACGGGCGCGATCCACGGGTTCATCTCGACCTACTCGGACCACCCGGAGCCGAGCCCGCTCTGGGCAGCCCAGGTCCTGGCGCGCGCCTGCGCCGGCGCGTTCACGCGCGGCGCGACCCTGCGCCGCGTCGCAGCGCGCTGGGAGGGACGCGTCGTGTTCGAGGACGGCGCGAGCTTCCCCGAGCGCGACTACCTGGCCATCGGTGCCTCGACGGTCGGGCAGATCGGGCTCGGCTTCAAGCCGTTCTACCGCAACGGTCAGCTCCCGGATCACTTCCACATGCTCGGCATCCACTGCTCGGCGGGGACCTTCATCCGCTCCTTGCCGCGCGTGTGGCGCGGCATCGGGCTCCAGCCGAAGCACAACTACGAGCGGCTCGTGCAGCGCGCCGTGCTGATGCCGCGCCACGGCGTCACGGGCTACCAGCTCGACGGTGACGTGTTCGATCACCCGGGCGAGCTCGAGGTCGCCATCGGCCCGCGTGTGCGCATCCTGCGGCCCCAGCGCTGAGCCCGTCGCGCGGCGCCGAGGCGGGGAGCCGAGTCTCCTGCTGGTTCCGGCACCGGGCTGCGCCCGACCCGCGTCGCACGAAACGGTAGGCCAGCGCGGGCTACGGGCGACAGGCTCCAGGCTTCAGGCTTCGTGAGGGAGAGCGGGAGGCCACAGGGATCCACACCGCGGCCTCTGGGCCCGTAGCCTGAAGCCCGTAGCCTGAAGCCACCGGCACCCTGGAGCCGAGTTTCTTTTCAGAAGTGCCCGACGATGCCGCCCGCGGGCGTGAGCGCGAACTGCCGCACCTCCACGCTCTCGGCGCCCACGTCGCCCTTGGCGTAGTGCATCGTGAGACCGAGCTCTATCGCCGCGAACACGTAGCGGAAGCCGATGCGCAGACCGACGAGGCCGCCACCGTACACGTGGAAGCCCTTCACCGACTCCGTATCCGGGAGCGCGAGCGGCGCCGTGGGGTCGAGCGCGAGCTCGTGCGAGCCCGTCAGGATGTCGAAGCCGCCGCGCGCACCGAGCCACGCGCAGTACACGTCGCTCGGGTTGCACCAGCCGAACAGGATCGGCAGATCGCCGCCGCCGCCGCTCACTCGTGCGCCGATGTCCTCGTCGCGCCGCGGCAGCAGCGCCGACGCGCCGAGCCCGAACGAGAGCGCCGTCTGGTCGATGGGAATGGCGTAGCGGACGTCGGCGCGCAGCGCCCGGCCCGAGTAGCCGAGCCCCGCCTCGAAGCTGCCGTCGATGCCGGTGCGGCCCGCCACCCACGGCGCGATCCCGGCGGCGACCGCGCCCCCGTGGATGGCGCGCGTGGCGACCGAGGCGTCCGCCGCACGCGCCGGGACCGCCACCTGGCCCGCGAAGCCGGCGCCCACGGTGGTGTCCCCCGCGCCGAGCACGTGGGCCGGGTGCAGGAGAGGCATGCCACCGCCGCAGGCCACGGCCCCGAGCGCGCACAGGGCGGGCCACGCGCGCCACGCGCCCCCGCTCATCGCACTTCGCCTTCGAGCTCGCGCACGACGCGCTCGATCTTGCGCTCGTTCACGGCGCAGAGTGCGACGCGCAGGACGCCGTCCTGCGGCACGAGGTAGACCCCGCGCTCCCGCAGGCGCTCGGCCACCGCGGGCGCATCGCGACAGAACACGGTCGTGAAGAAGCCCCCGCTGTAGCGCGGGTACTTCAGCCCCGCCGGCGCCGCGAGCTCGTTCCAGCGCGCCGCGCGCCGCGCGAGCAGCGCCACGAGCGCGGCGCGCTCGGCGACGACGCGCGCCCGGCGCTCGGGCTCGGCGAGCACGCGCGTGACGCCCGCCATCCCGCCGGCGTTGCAGTTCGACCACATGCCGCGGCACGAGTAGGTGAGCGAGCTCTGGACGACCGCGCGCTCCGCGCTGTCGGGCACGGCCGTGACGAGTGCGCCGACGCGTAGCCCGTACTGGAGGAAGGACTTCGACGCGCTCCAGGCGAAGAGCACCATGGCTCGCTCGACGAGCCCCGCCGAGGCCGCGAGGCAGCGCGCCAGGCCGACCGGCTCGAAGTAGCCATAGGCGATGTCGTGCACCACCACGACCGGGTGGTGCCGCGCGTGACGCTCGACGACGTCCGACACCCCCGCGAGCTCGCTCGCGTCGAGCGAGTAGCCGGTCGGGTTGTGGCAGGGCGTGTTGAGCACGACGAGGGCACGGCCCTGCGCCGCGATGACGGCGCCGAGCTGCCGGTCGAGATCGTCGAGGTCGAAGCGCCCGGCGGCGTCGAAGATGCGGAAGGTCGAAAGGACGCGGCCGCTCTCCTCGCACAGCGTGCGGTACGGCCCCCAGTAGAGCGAGCCCGTGAGCAGCGCCTGGTGGCTCTCGAGGAAGTTGTCGATGGCGAGCCGGAGCGCGCCCGTCCCGCCGGGTGTGGCCACGGCCACGGCCATGTCGGTGAGCCCCGCGGCGCCGAGCAGATCGTGCGCCACCGCGCGGCGGAAGTCGTCGTGCCCGGCGATCGGCGCGTAGGCGGCCGCGACCCGCGGCGACACGTCCCGCAGCGCCTCGACCACGCTCGGCATGACGCAGAGCGCGCCGTCGTCGTCGAGCAGCGCGCCGATGGTGGCGTTGACGATGTCCTCGCCGGCGCTGGCGCGTCGCTCGGCCTCGGCGGAGAGCGCGAACACCGGATCGTTCTCCGGGCGACCCCGCCGCGACGCGATGAGGTACTGCATGCGGGCGTGGGCTATCACGAACGGCGCTGGGCTACTACCGGGGGGGCCGCGGCCCTGATCCGGCGGCAAGGTTCTTGCCCCGCTCTGGGGCTCCAGGCTCCCGGCTTCAGACTCCGGGGCTGGAGAGCCCCGCACCCAACGGGACTCGCACCCGCTGGGCGAGCAACCGGAGGTCGGCTCGGGGCCGGGAGCCCGTGCATGGTGCACATTCGGGCCCGCCGTTTTAGAGTGGCGCCGATGAACCGGTTCTTCGTCGCCGTGGGTGCCGGGGTGGCGGTGCTGCTGTCCGCGGGCGCGGCGCGTGCGCAGCTCGCCGAGCTCGCCGAGGGCGTGGAGGTGGGCGCGTGGACCTTCCGCCCGCTCATCGACGTCCGCGTGCGCGGCGAGTACCGTCACGCACCGGTCCACACGGGGGGCGACGAGCACGCGTCGAGCGCCGTGCTGCGCGACGCGGACGCCTCGGCGCTGCCCGTGCTCGCGGCCGAGGGGCCGGCGGTCGATCACCAGTGGCTCGTCGCCGAGCGCGCGCGCCTCGGCGTCGAGGTCCTGTACGACGACGTGGCGAGCGCGCGCTTCGTGCTCCAGGACGCGCGCGTGCTCGGCGTCGCGCCCGGCATCGGCGCGGGGGCGGACACGGGCGGCCTCGGCGTGCTCGAGCCCATCGAGGCCAACGTCGCGGTGCACAGCGACGACGATCTCGTCACCTTCCGCCTCGGGCGGCAGCGCGTCGCCTGGGGCGAGGGGCGGCTCCTCGGCGACGCGGACTTCCGGGCCCGCGGCCGGGCGCTCGACGCCGCCAAGCTCGGATTCCACGTGGACGACTTCGACCTCGAGATGCTGGGCGCGCTCCTCGCGCCGCCCGGCAACCTGCCGCCCGAGGCACCCGTCGCCGACGCGGGAATCGGCGCCGGCGCACAGCTCTACGGCCTGCGCGCCGCCTACCGACCGTTCCCGTACTTCGGTTTCGAGATCGTGGCGCTCGGCCGCGTGGCCCGCGAGCCCCTGCCAAGCACCCTCACGCCGAGCGACGTCGGCGTGGCGGACGCGCGCTTCTTCGGCGACCACCGCGGCGTCGTGTACTCGCTCGAGGGCGCCGTCGAGCTGGGGCGCGTGGCCTCCTACGGCGACAGTCGCTCGCTCTTGGCGTTCGCCGCGGCCGGGCAGGTGCTGTGGACGACCTCGCTCCCGGGCAAGCTCGCGTTCGGGGCCTTCGGCGCGTACGCCTCGGGCGAAGAGGAGCCGGCCGATCCGCTCGGCTCGATCCAGCGCTTCGACCCCATCCTGCCCGACGGGCACGCGCACCACGGCTACCTCGACGTCTACGGCTGGAGCAACATGTTCGACGCCGGCCTGCGCATGGAGGTCGTGCCCGACGACCTCGTCAGGCTCGCGCTCGCGGGCGCCTTCGTCGGGCTCGCGCAGCCCGCCGACCGCTGGAGCACGGAGTCGCTCGAGCCCGTGGGCGCGGCACCGGGCAACGAGTCGCGCGTGCTCGGCGGCGAGGTCGACCTCGAGCTCGCGGTCGAGCCCTGGGAGAACGTGCGCTTCGACGTCGGCTACGGGCTCTTCGTCCTCGGCGCCGGCGGCAAGGCCGTGCTCGAGGCGGCCGGGCGCGGCAGCCGCGACGTGCTGCACGGCCTCAGCCTCGACGCGCGCATCCACGCACCCTAGGGGGCGTGCCAGACCTCACGGCTTCTGGCAGCGCCCGTCCTTGCACACGTCCGCGCCCGCGCAGTCCTTGTCGCGCGTGCAGGTCGGCGCGTCGCCCTTGCCGGGCGCGGCCGGCTCCGCGCTCGTCGGGCCGGGCTTGTCGTCGGGCTTGGCGGACTTGCAGGCGCCGTCGCTGCAGGCGCTGTCCTTGTCGCAGTCCGTGTCGCTCTTGCAGCTCTTCGCCTTCGAGCTCGTCCCCTCGGCGATGCCGTAGACGGCCTTGTTGAGCCCGTCGAGCGTCTCGGTCACGCGCTTCTGCTCGTCGGCGTTGAGCCCGCCCGGGTTCTTCTTCTCCGCGGCGGCGGCGAAGCCGAGCCAGTGGCGCGCGTCGGCGCGGTGGTTCAGCCGGAAGTGCGCCATGCCGCGGAAGTAGGCGTACTGCGTCTGCTGCACCGTGGAGAGCGAGTCGAAGTCGCGCTCGAGCACCTCGAGCAGCGCGACCGCGTCGATGTACTGGTTGGCGTCGTAGTGCTTGATCGAGCGGTCGAGGTCCGTCGTGTAGGTGTTGCAGCCGAGAGCGGCCCAGCCCAACGCCACCGAGGCGCAGAGCGCGTGCGAGAGGACACGGCGCAGCATGGTGACGAGAGCGTACTTCCTGGCTCGTCCCGCAATCAAGGGCGTGGCGCGTCCGGGGTCCTCGCGGACCCGGACCCTGCCCGGCCGGGCAGCTGCGCTATGCTTGCCCCGGGCATCCCGCCCGGAGGCCTTTCTCCCATGGATCCGCGTGCCCGCGTTCGCTGGCTCATCGCCGCCGTGTGCTTCGCGGCGCTCTGTGCCGTGCCGTTCGTGGTGATGCTGGCGACGGGCGGCGCGGACGACGAAGTGCGCGCCGCGGCGCGGCCGCGTCCGAGCGACGTGCGCGACGAGACCCCACCCGACGACGAGCCCGAGGAGCCCGAGGAGCGCACGCGCGTCGTCGTGGGCCAGGTGCGCGAGCCCGACGGCACGCCGATCACGGGCGCCCTCATCGTCGTCACGGGCTTCCCGGGCGTGCACACCGAGACCGGCTCCGACGGTCGCTACCGGCTCGTGCTCGTGCCGCTCGCGGCCCGGACCCTCGAGGTCGAGGCGGAGGGCTACCTCGGGGCGCGCGTCGAGCTCGGTCGGCCCCGCACCGACGACGAGCACGCCGACGTCGAGCTCCACCGGGACGAGCTCTCGGGCAGGGTGGTCGACGCGCGCGGCGACCCGGTGGCCGCGGTCACGGTGCGCTGTGGCGAGCGCGAGGTCACGAGCGACCGCGCCGGGCGTTTCCGCTTCCCCGGCGAGTCCGAGGGCTGCAGCGCGAGCGCCAAGGACCGGCATCTCGGCGAGACCGCGCGCCTCGTGCTCGTGCGCGACCGCGACAACGTGCTCCAGTTCGGCACCGGCGGGCTCATCGCCGGAGTCGTCACGGACGAGCGGGGCGCGCCCGTGACGAGCTTCACCGTCGGCGTCGACCGAGGACCGAGCCGCGCCGGCGACCGGCTCGTGGTGGAGGACGCGGCCGGGCGCTTCGAGCTCGCGAGCCTCGCGGCCGGCCGCTACTTCATCGCGGCGGCGGCGCCGGGCCGCCCGCCGGTGGTGACGGGCGCGCTCGAGCTCGCGCCCGGCGAGAAGCTCTACGGCGTACGCATCGTGCTCGGGACGGGCGCCGTCCTGCGCGGCCGCGTGCTCGACGCCGACGGCCGCCGCCCCATCGAAGGGGCGCGCATCGACGTCGAGGGGCTCGGCGCGCTCGCGGCGCACCACCCCGTCTCCGCCACGAGCGACGCGAGCGGGGGTTTCTCGCTCGACGGCGTGGCGCCCGGCTCGGTGTCGATCCGGGTCTCGGCGCCGGGCTACCGCTCGAGCGTCGCGTCCTTCGCCACGCGCGCCGCGGGCGAGCGCGAGGTGCTGCTCAGGGCGCTCGCGCCCGGCGAGGAGCGCGTCACCGAGTACACCGGCGTCGCGGCCGCGCTGCGCGGCACGCCCGCCGGCGTGGTGGTCGCGGGCGTCTTCGCGGGCGGTCCCGCGGAGGTGGCCGGCGTCCGTCCGGGCGACGTCGTCGTCAGCATCGACGCCGAGCCCGCGCAGGACTTCACGGTCGCCGACTGCGTGGCGCGCCTGCGCGGACCGGTCGGGAGCTGGGTGACGCTCGGGGTGCGGCGTCCCGCGCCGAGCGGGAGCGGCAGCGTCGAGCTCGAGCTGTCGATCCGCCGCGAGAAGTTCGTCCGCTGAGCGCCTACTCGAGGTCGCTCTCGCTCGGCCCCGCGTCGCTGCCCGCGTCGGGCTCCTCGTCGTCGACGGGCTCGGACGTGTCGACCGGCCGGGCGACGTCGCTCGCGGCCGCGCCGGGAAGACGCTCGCCGCGCGGGCCGAGCCGCAGGTTCGGCGGCTCCATCGGCCACGGCGTCTCGCTCGACGAGCCGCCGCAGGCGCCGACCGCAGCGCACGCTGCGCCGAGCGCGCACGCCGCAGCGATGGCCAGGATGGGGAGCCGCTCGGTACCTCGCATCACGCCCCGCCCTATAGCAGGGTGTGCCGTGGAGCGCTCGCCCTTGCGCGGCCGCTCACGCGCGGCGCCGGCTGCGGGCCCGCCGCCTGCGGCGCGCGCCCGCTCACGCGTAGCTCCGCACCTTGCGCCACAGCGTGTTGCGCCCGAGGCCGAGGCGGCGCGCCGCCTCGCTCTGCGAGCCTCCGCACGCGTCGAGCACACGCAGCACGTGCTCGCGCTCCACCTCCGCGAGGGGGCGCACGTCCGCCGCACCCGCGTCCGGGCCGGCGCGCGCGACGAGCTCCTCGGGCAGATCGTCGACGCCGAGCTCGCCGCCCTGCGCCAGCGCGGCGCCGTGCATCACGGCGTTGTGGAGCTCGCGCACGGTGCCGGGCCACGGGGACGCGCGCAACCGCTCGCGCGCGCCCGGTGAGAAGCCGTGCAGCTTGCGCGCCTCCTCGCGCAGGAAGAGGCAGGCGAGCGGGAGCACGTCCTCGCGCCGCTCGCGCAACGGTGGCACGCGCAGCGTGAGCACCTTGAGGCGGTAGTAGAGGTCCTCGCGGAACGTGCCGGCCCGTACCGCCGCAGCGAGATCGCGATGGGTCGCGCTCACGATCCGCACGTCCGCGGTGAAGGAGCGCGTCTCGCCCACCCGGCGGATCTCGCCGTCCTGGAGCGCGCGCAGCAGCTTCGCCTGCAGCAGCAGCGGGAGCTCGGCCACTTCGTCGAGGAACAGCGTGCCCCCGCTCGCCTCCTCGAAGAGCCCGACCTTGGCGGCGGCCGCCCCCGTGAAGGCACCCTTGGCGTGGCCGAACAGCTCGGACTCGAGCAGGTCGGTGGGCAGCGCGGCGACGTTCACCGCGACGAAGCGCCTGCGGCGGCGCGGGCTGTTGCCGTGCAGCGTGCGCGCCACCACCTCCTTGCCGCTGCCCGTCTCGCCGAGGATCACGACGGGCGCGTCCGCCAGGGCGAAGCGCGCCGCGCGCTTCAGGACGGCCTGCATAGCCGGGCTCTCGGCCACGATCCGGGAGCCGTGGCGTCGGCCCGGCGCCAGCGGGACGAGCCCGCAGACGGCGCAGGAGGGACTGCAGCGTTCCATGTGTTCCATGATGGAACACGCGGGGCGGCTGGGCCAGCCCTTCGCATCGACGAGATCGCTCGCGCAACCGGCGCGGCGGCAGCTGGCACGCCGCGTGCACCGGCTCTCGCTCGGAGAAACCCGCATGCTCGACATCCAGCGCAGCGTTGCCAGCCTCGTCCTCGACCACTCGGAGTGCGCGCCCGTGCTCCAGCACCACCGCATCGACTACTGCTGCCGGGGCCACATGAGCCTCGATGCGGCGTGCTGGGAGCGCGGCCTCGACCCGGTCGAGGTCGCCCGCGAGCTCGTGGACGCCATCGCGCGCCGCACCGGCGACGACGGCCCCGACCCGCGCACCCTCTCGACGCCGGCGCTCGTGGGTCACATCGTGGCGCATCATCACGAGTACCTGCGCGAGGCGCTGCCGTTCGTGAGCGAGCTTGCCGCAAAGGTCGCCCGCGTCCACGGCGCGAACGAGCCGCGGCTCGTCGAGCTCCACGCGGTGGTGACGCAGCTCTGCGCCGCGCTCGAGCCGCACCTCGTGGACGAGGAGGAGAGGCTCTTTCCCGCGCTGCTGGCGCGGAGCCCGGAGCGCCGGGTCCTGGCGCGCGACCTCGCCACGATGCTCGAGGAGCACCGCGCGGTGGGCGCGCTCCTGCAAGCCATGCGCACGGCGGCCGACGATTTTGCCTGGCCGGAGTGGGCGTGCAACAGCTACCGCGCCCTGTTCGCCGAGCTCGAGGCCCTCGAGGGCGACGTGCTGCGCCACGTCCACCTCGAGAACCACGTGCTCGCGCCGCGCTTCGCGGAGGTCTGACATGAAAGAGAAGAAGCTCGTCGCCCACCTGTTCGCCTGCGTGACGCTCGGCGCGCTCGGCGCCGCGTGCGGGACCGAACCGCCGAAGGAACACGCCACGCCGAGCGCGGCACCGAGCGCGTCGGCGGGCCCGGCGAACGCCGTGCAGCACGAGATGCGACTGCTCCTCGCCGCGATGCACACGGCCATGGAAGGCATCGCCTACGGCGACGTGTCGGGGCTGCCGCAGGTCCTGCACCAGGTACACGAGGCCAAGGCAGGCACCGAAGCGGCGCTCGAGGGCGGCGCCTACCGGCTGCCGAAGAACCCGGACGGCGTCGCCCGCTTCCGCGAGCTCGACGAGGCCTTCCACGGGCACCTCGTGAAGATGGTCCAGGCGGGCCGGAAGAACGACGTCGCGGCCGCCGCCCAGGCCTACGCCGCGGCCGCGAGCGCCTGCGGCGGCTGCCACGGCGAGTTCCGGAAGTGACGCGCGCCGGCCGCGGTCCGACCGAGGGCTGCGTACGGCGAGCTAGTTCGTGTTCACTTCGACGCGCAGCAGCTTGCGCCCGATGAACACGTAGTCACCGTGCTCGAGCTCGCGCTCGTCCACGATGCGCACGTAGGTGCCGTTGCGGCTCTCGAGGTCGGTGAGCGTGTAGCGCCCCCCGTTCTCGTCGATGCGGCAGTGCTCGCCGCTCATGAAGAGGTCCTCGGGGAAGTTGAGGTCGGCACCGTCGCGGCCGATGACGAGGCTGCTCGTCGTGGCCTGCACGGTGATGCCCACCGCCCCGCCGCGGAACAGCTGGCAGATGCGGAACTTGCTCGGCCGGCGCGGCGACGCATAAAAGGCGGTCGCGTCCGGCGCCGGGCCGTCGTCGGTGGGCGCGCCGACCGTCTCGAGGCGGAACAGCTGCTCGCCGGCGAGGAAGGTCGCCCCCGGCATGATCGGCACCGCCCCGCGGATCCGGATGTACACGCCGTTGAGCGAGCCCTCGTCGCGCACCACGAGCTTGTGGCTCCGGTAGAAGAAGTTCGCGTGCCGGCGCGAGACGAAGGGGTCGTCCGGGAAGATGAGCTGACCCTCGCGCCCGACGATGTGCTGCTCCGCCTTCAGGTGGAACGACAGCCCGTCCATGCCCTCACCCCGGATGAGGATGAGCTTGGCCTTGTGCGGGTTCTGCATGTCGCCGAAGTAGTTGATGTGCATGTCCCGCACTTCTTGCGGCACGGGCGTTCCGCAGCGACCGCAGAACTTGTGGCCCGTGGGCACGGCGCTCGAGCACGAACGGCATACGTAGTGGCGGGCTGGATCCATGCGCTTCTCCTCGGTGACCTTCGGCAGCTCGGGCGGTGCGGCGTTGGCCGCGGAACGCGGCCGCGGCGTGGTGGACGACGGGACGGGGCCGACGCCGGGCGCGCGCCTGGGCGTGGGCTCTCCCGGCGTGTAGCGCCGGATGACCGCCGCCGGGGTCGGCAGCATGCCCCCCGCGCCCGGTCTTCCGGCCTGGGGCGGCGCGCCGCCCTTGCGCGCGATCTCGGAAGCGGGGCGTGCGGCGCTGGCAGCGGCGCTCGGGGGGGTCGGGATGTACGGCGGCGTCGGCGTCGAGACCTGCGGCGGCGTCGGGAGCGACTGCTTCGGCACGGCCGAGGGCGGCGGCGCAAGCGGCTGCTTCGGCACGGCCGAGGGCGGCGGCGATGCGGGCTGCACCCTCGGCAGCCCCGACGGTTTCGTGGTCTGCTTCGGCACGGCCGAGGCGGGCTTCGCCGCCGCCGGCTTCGGCAACGCGGACCGTGGGACCGGCGGCGGGCTGGCGGCGACCGCCGGTGTCGCGGGCGGCGTAGCCACGGGCGGCGGCGCCGCGGGCGGCGCCGGCGGCGGTGGCGGGGCCGTGGGCGCGTGAGCGAGCTCCGCCACGGCCTCGGGGGTCGGCTTGCGATCCGAGGTCGACGGCGCGATCGAGGTGCCCGCGGGCAGTGTCGCGCGACGCCGCAGCACGAGCTCGCCCTCGCACTGCGTGCACCGCCCTGCGCCGAGCGAGTTGAACGCCTCGCACTGCCCGCAGACGATGCCGATCTCGTGGTGTTCGCCGTTCGACAAGGCCAGTTTCCCGACTCTAAATCACGATCTAGACGCCGCTCGCCCGGGGGGTCAAGTTGTGGAGACGGCCCCGGCGCCGGGCATCGCGCCGCGGCCCCCGTCAGTGGATGCCGGAGAGCCGTGCCTCGGAGTCTCCCCAACCGTCCTTGCTCCAGAGACGGAAGACGATGCGTCCGTCGCAGCTGTCGAGCGGTACCGTCCCGAAATCACGGGAGTCCTCGTGCAAATCGCGGTTGTCGCTGAGCAGGTACGCCCGCCCCGGACCGACGCGGGCGGAGACGTCTCCGCCCTGGACGTCGCCCCGCACCTGCCCGCGCATGAACCACCCCCCGCCCATCTTCACGCGCTGGCAGGCCATCGGTACGCTCGCGCCGGTGTCGGGGTGCTCGACCGTGAAGTAGGGCTGCTTGCAGGCGTCCGACTCGTCGTAGCGTCCGCCGTTCACCCGCAGGGTCCGGGCCTGCAGCTCGACGAGGTCGTTCTCGAGCCCGACCACGCGCCCGATGACGTACTTGCCCGGGTTGTCGGGGTCCTTGCAGCGCACCAGATCGCCGAAGCCGGGCGTTCCCGGCGTGTAGAGCAGCACGTGGTCGCCGCCCCTCAGGGTCGGGGCGATCGACGCCGCGAGCACGGGATCGTCGTCCGGGACCGTCCAGGCCTGGAAGAGCGCGAGCCGCAACACGACCGCCAAGAGGACGAGCCCACCGAGGACCCACGCGGCGATCTTGAGGGACTTGCGCATCGGAGGCTGGGTAGAGCTTAGCGTCGGATGGGCCCGCGGCGGAAGAACCGCGCGCTCGGGTCGGCTCACGCCTCGTCGAAGAGCACCAGATCGTCGCGGTGCACGAGCACCTCCCCGCGGTCGGCCCCGGCAGCGTGCGGCTGTGCCGAGGCCCGGTCCGCAGGCAGCGCGGCGCCGTGTCCGCCCGCGAGCCGCGCCGCGTCCGCCGCCGACAGGCGCGCCAGGCCCCGGCCGATCTCGACGCCGTCGAGCGTGTACAGGCCGATGGCGTCCCCGCCGACGAAGTTGCCCCGCACCCCGACGACGCCCACCGTGAGCACGCTACGGCCCGAGTGGACGATGGCGTCCGCGGCGCCCACGTCGAGCAGCGCCGCGCCCCGCGGCCGCAGGGTGAAGGCGATCCAGTGCTTGCGCGACGAGATCCGGCGCTCGCGCGCGCAGAACAGCGTGCCGAGATCCTCGCCCGCGAGCAGGCGTGGCAAGACGGCGGGCTCGGCCGCCGACGCGATGACCGCATGGGCACCCGCCAGCGTCGCGCGGCGCACGGCCTCGAGCTTCGAGTGCATGCCGCCGCGCCCGAGGCCCGAGGTCGCGTCGGTCGCGAGGTGCCGCGCCTCGCGACCGACGTCGCGCACGAGCGGCACGCGCACGCCCGCCTCGTCGAGCAGTCCCTCGACGTCGCTGAGGAGCACCAGGAGGTCCGCGCCGCACAGCGGGGTCACCATGCTCGCGAGCTCGTCGTTGTCGCCGAACTTGATCTCGTCGACGGCGACCGCGTCGTTCTCGTTGATGATCGGCACGACCCCGAGCCCGAGCAGCTCGTCGAGCGCCCCCTTGGCGTTGTTGGCGCGCGTGCGGCTCGCGAGGTCGCCATGCGTGAGCAGCACCTGCGCGACCGGCAGACCGAGCGCGCCGAAGGCCTCGCTCCAGCGCTGCATGAGCAAGCCCTGACCGGTCGCCGCCGCGGCCTGCAAGGCGGCCATGTCCTTCGGCCGGCGCTTCATGCCGAGCCGGTCCATGCCGAGCGCGATGGCGCCGCTCGACACGAGCACGACCTGCCGTTCGCTGCGCCGCCCGCCACCACCCACCGCCACGGCGTGCAGATCGCGCGCCAACCGGAGCCACACGCTCTCGCCGCTGCCGCCGTCGCGCGCCAGGCTCTTCGAGCCCACCTTGACCACGATGCGCCGCGCCCGGGCGAGCGCCGCGCGCGGGCTCGGCGCTTCAGCCATGGGTCGGCTCGGGCGACTCGCGCTCGAGCTCGTCGAAGGCGGTCTCGAGGCGGCGCTCGAGGTAGCTCGGGAGCGTGGCGGTCGTCAGCAGGATGGTGTCGAGCCAGCGCGTGAACTCGTCGCGCATGTCCTCGGGCGGCTGCCCCGACTCGAGCGGGCGCGCGCGGAGCGACGGCGACAGGGCGCGGACCACGGCCGAGTCGATGTGGCGCCGCAGGCGGCGCGCCTCGGGCTCGTGCACGCGCACCGTGCCGCGCGGGCGGTGGAGCTTCGCGTAGCGCTCGCAGAGCTGCCCGAGCGCGTAGAGCTCGTAGGCGCTCGCGATGCTACCGAGCGCCGACAGCGGCCCGAGCCGGCGGAGCAGGCGCTTCGTGACGAGCTCGAGGGCCTTGCGCAGCAAGAGGCGCATCCGGTCCTCGGAGTTCGGCGCCGCGAGCACGCGCCGCGCATCCTCGGTGAGGCTGAGCCCGTGGCGCGCGAAGGCGTCGTACGCGACCGCGCCCCGGATCTGGCGCAGCACCCGATCCGGCAGGATGGGGAACGGGATGAGGCCGGCGGCGACGCCCATCGCCGTCAGCATCCCGAGCCGTCCGCTCGGCGTCTCGGCGCGGTCGAGGGGCATCGCCTGGTCGCGCTCGATGCGCGTCGGGGGCGTCGAGGAGTCGGCTGGGTCGCTCATGGCGCCTCCCATAACACGGCGGGCGCGGGCGTTCCGCTGCCACGCGCGCGCCACGCAATGGTGCAGCCCGAAGGCGTGTGCTAGCTTGCGCCGCGCGTGTCCACGACACTCGCCCTTCAGACCCGGCCCCTGGCCCTCGAAATCCATCGCCTGCTCGCGGACCTCGATCCGGCGCGCTGGCGCCGCGGGCTCGAGACGAAGCTCCGCACGCGCAGCGAGCGTATCGCGGCCAACCTCGCGAGCTTGCTCGGCGACGGCACGACCGAGGCCCCACCCACGCCCGCCGTCGCGCCCGCCCCCGCCCCCGCCGAGGCCCCGACCGAGACGCTGGTCGAGCGCCTGCACCACATGGGCGAGCTCCTGCGCGCGCGCCTGCCGAGCCCGTCGCTCGCCTACGACGAGGCGCGCGCCGCATGGCGCAGCTACCGCGAGGAGCTGTCGCGCGGCTACGAGTCGCTCGCCCAGGCCCTGCGCGGCTCGGCCGTGGTCGTGCCGGGCGTGCGGCCCGAGAACCGCGCCCGCAGCCTCTTCCACATCCTGTCGGCGTTCTCGTCGCTGATCCTGTTCGAGGTCATCCTCGGGCCGTACTACGCGCGCTTCGCCGCGCTCGCCTTCGCTGGCACCTTCTGGTGCCTCGAGGGCCTGCGGCGCGTCGTGCCGAGCAGCAACGACTTCCTGATGGGCCTGTTCAAGCACATCGCCCACCCGCAGGAGCGCTACCGGGTCAACTCGTCGACCTGGTACGGCACGGCGCTCGCCATCCTGTGCTTCACGCAGGAGCCGGCGACCACGGCCGCGGCGGTCGCCATCCTCGGTCTCGCCGATCCGGCCGCCGCGTTCATCGGCCGGCGCTTCGGTCGCATCCGGCTGCTGCACGGTCGCTCGCTCGAGGGCTCGCTCACGTTCGTGGCCGTCGGCTTCGTGGCGGCGTTCGCGTGGCTGCGCCTGTTCCACGCCGCCGAGCTCACCCTGGCCCTCGCGCTCGCGGCGGCCACGGGTGCCGCGCTCGTCGCAGGCGTCGCCGAGCACGTCAGCCGTCGCATCGACGACAACTTCGCCATCCCGCTCGCGGGCGCGGCGGGGATGTGGCTCGCGCTCCGCATCTGCGGGGCGTGAGCGGCGCACCGGAGCGTCCGGGCGCCAGGCTCTTCTCTCTGAGCCGGCGCCCGACGGTCCCTCACGCCGCGAGCGCGCGCAGCGTCGCAGCTTCGCGGGCGAGCCGGAGCGCGCGGCGCACGACCTCGCGGGCGGCGTGCGGGGCGCCGATGCGGCGCGCGGCCGCGGCCATCGCGACGAGCGTCGTCGGATCGAGCTCTGCGACCGCGGCGCCGACCCGTGCGGCCGGGACGGCCACGGCGGCGCGGTTCACGACCAGCCAGTCCTCGTTGTGCTGCTCTTGGCCGGGACAGGCGCCCATCGACACGAAGGGGCGGCCGGCCGCGAGGCACTCGCTCACGGTGAGGCCCCCGGGCTTGCTGACGACCACGTCGGCCCACGCCATGCGACGCGGCATGTCCTTCTCGAAGCCGACGACCTCGGCAGAGAGGCCGAGCTCCGCGGCGATGCGGCGCGCCTCCTCGACGCGCTCGGGCGCGTTACCGCAGACCACGACAAGCTCGGCCGGGACGCCCGCGAAGGAGCGCAGCGCCGCCGCGAGCGGACCGATGCCGAAGCCGCCGCTCGTGAGGAGCACGCGCACCGGACCGGCGTGCGGCGCGAGCGGCGCGATGCGCCCGAAGGCGGGTCGCACCGGGATGCCGATGGGCGCGATGATGCTGGCGGCCGCGCCGTGGCGCTCGAGGTCGAGCCCGGCGCCGCCACGCGGCGCGCAGTAGAGATCGACCCCCGGCTCGGCCCAGAAGGCGTGCGCCGCGTAGTCCGTCACGACGGCGACGAGGGGAATGCCGAGGGCGCCGCGCGCGCGGTCGCGGCCGAGCACGGCCAGCGGGAAGTAGTGCGTCCCGACGACGACGTCGTAGGCGTCGCTCTGCGCGAAGGCGCGGAGCGCGCGGCCCACGGTGCGGTCGAGCCCGCGCCGCACGCCGTCGACGAGGGGGCTGCGCTGGTTCAGGGTGTCGTAGGTGAGGCCGTATGCGGCGGGCGCGTGCGCGGTCGTCCGGAGGAAGCTCCTCGTGTACGCGCGCCGCCACCAGCGTGGGGTGTGCTCGAGCGCGTCGATCACGTCGACCTCGACGGTCTCGCCGGTCGCGCCGGCGTGCTCCGCGGCGGCCTCGGCGATGGCGTGTGCGGCGGCGCGGTGGCCGCCGCCATTCGGGACGTGGAGAACGAGGATGCGGGTCATGGGAGCCTCCGTGCGCGCCGCGGCAGCGGCCTGGGTGCGCGAGCCTGGTCCGACCATCGGACCGGCGAGCGCCGCTTCGTTCGGCGGCGCCCTCGCACCCGGGACGTAGTGCAAGGAGGGCGGCACCGACGGCGCGCCATGCCACGACGTAATTACGGGCAGTTGGCGTCGAGTCTGATGGAAACTCGGACACCTGCCGCGCGGCTCGGCGAGAACGCTACGCGCCGGGGCGCGAACCCGTGGCGGCGCGAACGGAGCGCCGCGCCCGACCGGCCGGACGCTTTGGCTTCAACGATCGCGCCCGGTCATGCTAACGAGAGCTGTCCGGGTGATGCGGTAGTCATTTCTCCTACACCCGGGCGCCAACCGACCCCGCGGCCGCGCCTGCGTGCGCGCCGCCTGGACCCCTTTCAGGCCCGCCCCGGCGGAGCCCACCACCAAACCGAATGGGCGGGAATCTTCTAGTCATCAACGTCGACATTCGGGAGATTCGGGTAGCGCTCATCGAGAGCGGCATCATCGCCGAGCTCCACATCGAGCGGCTGAGCTCCCGAAGCACCCTCGGAAGCATCTACCTGGGCGCGGTCAGCCGCGTCCTTCCCGGGATGCAGGCCGCCTTCATCGACATCGGCCAGGAGCGCGCAGCGTTCCTGCACGTCGAGGATCTCATTCGCCCCGACGACTTCGAGGCGTACCTCCAGGGCGGGAGCCGCGAGGCGCGCTCCGAGGAGGCCGAGACCGAGGGCGAGGGCGAGCCAGAGCGCGACGACGACGCCGGTCCGCGGCGCGCTCACACCACGCGCAGCGCCGCCGCCCGCATGCCCGCCATCGCGGCCGAGGACGCCGAGGTCGAAGACGACGGCGACGGCGACGGCGACGGCGACGGCGACGGCGACGGCGAGGCCGACGCGCCCGCGCCCGGTGCCGACGACGCGTCGGGCGACGACGGCGAGGCCGAGGTCGAGCCCGGCGCGGCGCCCGGCACCGAGGACGACGCCGGCGGCGACGACGAGGAAATCCTCGTCACCGAGGGCGAGCCCATCGAGGCCGAGGGCGACGAGGTCGCCGTGGCCGGAGAGGGCGACGCGGGGGCGGGGCCCGCCGACACCGACGTCCTCGACGCGGTCGAGGGCGGCGAAGGTCCGGCCGCACCCGCGGGGCCGGCTCCGGGCGAGCGCGGCCCGGGTGGCGGTCGCGGACGCCGCGGGCGGCGCCGCTCGCAGCGCGTGACGACCCCGACGCGCGAGGAGCGCGCACCGGCCGCACCGGTCGCAACCGGCCGCGCCGGGCGCAACGACCGGTCGGGGCGCCGGCAGCAGAAGGGCCGGCGCGGCGGCAAGCCCGAGCCGCGCTCGCGCATCTCGAAGAGCACGCCCATCCGCGAGGTCGTGCGCGAGGGCCAGCAGGTCGTGGTGCAGGTCTCGAAGGAGCCCATCGGCACCAAGGGCGCGCGCGTCACGAGCCACGTCTCCTTGCCCGGGCGCTACGTCGTCTACCTGCCCACGGTCGAGAACGTCGGGATCTCGAAGCGCATCGGCAGCGACCAGGAGCGCGCCCGGCTGCGCGAGGTCATCGAGTCGGTGCGCCCGCCCAAGGGCGGCCTCGTGGTGCGCACGATGGCCGAGGGGCTCACGAAAAAGCAGCTCAAGAACGACGTCGGCTACCTGGTCAAGCTCTGGGCCGAGATCGCCAAGAAGCGCGACGAGGCCCCGAAGGCCCCGTGCCAGCTCTACCAGGAGCTCGACCTCGTGCTGCGCACGGCGCGCGATCTGTTCACCGACGACGTCGAGAAGATCGTCATCGACAACCGCGAGCAGTTCGCGCGGCTGCGGCGCTTCGTCGAGATGTTCATGCCCGAGCGCGTGGGCGACGTGGAGCTCTACGAGGGCTCGGAGCCGGTGTTCGACGCCTACGGCATCGAGGACGAGATCACGCGCGCCCTGTCGCGCAAGGTGCGCCTCGCGAGCGGCGGGCACCTCGTCATCGACCAGGCCGAGGCGCTGACGGCGATCGACGTCAACACCGGGCGCTTCGTGGGCAAGGGCAGCAAGGACCTCGAGGAGACGATCCTGAAGACGAACCTCGAGGCCGTCGAGGAGATCGCCTACCAGCTGCGCTTCCGCAACATCGGCGGCCTCATCATCCTCGACCTCATCGACATGGAGCGCGCCTCGAACCGGGAGAAGGTGCGCCGCCGGCTCGAGGAGCTGCTCGCCAAGGACAAGGCCAAGACGACCTTGAACCGCATCAGCGAGCTCGGGCTCATCGAGATGACGCGCAAGCGCACGCGCGAGAGCCTGGGCCGGCTGATGACGCAGCCCTGCGACTACTGCGACGGCACCGGGCAGGTGATGAGCAAGGAGACCATCGCCTACGAGATCCTGCGTCAGGTCCGGCGCGAGCAGCGCCACCTGAAGGGCTACCGCATCACGGTCAACGCCCACCCGGCGATCATCGATCTCCTGAAGAACGAGGAGCGCGAAGCGATCCTCGAGGCCGAGCGACTCTTCGCGCGCTCCATCGAGCTCGTGGCGCGCAAGGAGTACCACATCGAGCAGTTCGACCTACAGGGCGGCTGACCGAGTCGCGCGGGCGCGTGGGACGCCACGCACCCCATCCGGGGAGGAGCCATGTCCGATCGCAAGGACGAGCGCGTCACCATCAACAAGGAGTTCGAGTCCTTCGACGCCTTCGTGAGCGAGTACGTGAGCAACGTCTCGCAGAGCGGCGTGTTCGTCCGCTCGCCGAGCCCGCTACCGGTCGGCACCAAGGTGAACCTGTGCTTCACGGTGCTGATGGACGGCATCGAGACGGTGGAGGGCGAGGGCGAGGTGGTGCGCGTGCACGAGGACGGCATGGGCGTCGCCTTCACGGAGCTGTCGAGCTACTCGCGCGCCATCCTGTCGCGGCTGCTCACGCTGCCGCGCCGCTGAGGCAAGGGTCGGAGCGCGATGTTCACCGGACTCGTCGAGGCAGTCGGTCGCGTGCGCTCGCTCGTGCGCCGCGGCCCCGAGGCGCGCATCGCGGTCGCGGCGCCGTTCGGACCCTTCGTGCTCGGCGAGAGCGTGGCGGTCTCGGGGGTGTGCCTCACGGTGACGGCGCTCGGCGCGGAGGCGAGCGCGGACGGTGGCGGTTTCGAGGCCGACGTGTCGCCGGAGACGCTCGACAAGACGACGCTCGGCGCGCTCGCGCCGGGAGACGCCGTGAACCTCGAGCGCGCGCTCCGGCTCGGCGACCGCATGGGCGGACACCTCGTGCTCGGGCACGTGGACGGCGTCGGCGCGATCGCGTCGATCGAGGCCGCGGGCGACGCGCGGCGCGTGCGCGTGCGGGCGCCCGGCGAGCTCGCGCGCTACCTCGCGCCGAAGGGCTCGGTCGCGCTCGACGGCGTGAGCCTCACCCTGAACGCCGTCGAGCCGGCGCGCCGCGGCGCCGGGCACTGCGACTTCGAGCTCATGCTCGTGCCGCACACGCTCGGGATGACGACGCTCACGCGGCTTGCCGTCGGGCAGCGCTGCAACCTCGAGGTCGACGTGAACGCCCGCTACGTGGCGCGGGTGCTCGAGCACGCGGGCCTCGTGCCGGGCGAGGCCGGCGCGTCGGGTGCGTCCGGCGACGCCGAGGACGAGCGCGACGCGCGCCTGCGCGAGAAGCTGGCGAGCGGGGGTTTCGTCTAGCAGCCCGTCGACCGAGGCGGGATGACGGGGAGAGCCACGAGTATGGACCCACGCCTGTACGCCCTGCACCGCGACGAGAAACAGCGCGTCGCGAACTACTTCGAGCCCGGCATGCCCACCTCGAGGCTCGAGGATCACGACGACTTCGGGGCCTGGACGATCGTGGAGCGCGGGCCCGGACGCTGGCTCCTGCGGCACTACAACCGCGCGCTCATGTGGGTGGAGGTCGCGGGGGACAAGGCGCTGTCCTACGAGCTCGTGACGGGCCCCGCGGCGATCGCCCTCGAGCGGCAGAGGAACGAGACGCCGTGACCGCCCGCGCCGAGCGTCGGGTCTGCGGCGGCGGACGCTGAGACATGGTCGACCCGCTCGAGGCCCGTCGCGCGGACGCGGCGTCGCTCGCGGCCCGGCTCTTTCCCCTCGCGGCGGGCGACGCGCTCGGGCGGCTGCTCGAGCGCTCCGCGACGCTGCTCGGCGGCGCGGAGCGGGTCCGCGCGTGCCACGACTGGCTCGTCGGCGAGAGCCTGCCGCGCGCGCTCGAGCGGCGCGGCCGGAGCGAGCTCGTCCGCGCGCTCGCGGAGCTCGGGTCGCGCGCGGAGCGACCGGCCCGGCTCGCCGTGTACCAGCTGCTGCAGCTGCACTGGCGGGAGCCGCTGTGCGCCCCGGCGTCCTCGCTGCTCGCCTACGACGACGTGCCCGCCGTCCTCAACAACGTGCGCGGCTACCTCCGCGCCGTCGCAGAGGAGCCCGTCGCGGGCGTCGCCTCGGAGGCGGAGGCCGAGGCGTGGACGCTGCTCGTGCGCCTGCTCGACCTGGCACCCGCCACGGACGGCGCGGCCGTCGTGAACCTCGCGTCGGGCGAGCACGGCACCGCGTGGCGCGACGCGACCGGCCTGCACCTTCACGAGGGGCCGCTCGCGGCGGCGCTCGCCGCGCTGCCGCACGGAGCGCGCACACGCCTCGAGCCGCTCGTGCCGGCGCCCTGGTGCCCGCCGGCGCGTATCTCGACGCCGACGCGCCGCCACCCGGCCTCGTGCCGGACAGGTGGCCTGGCCGCGCTCGGCGGCCGGTTGTGGCTCGCCCGCCCCTACGGGCTCGACTTGCTCGCGCTGCCCGATCTGCGCCATCTCGAGACCTGGCCGTGCGAGCACCGCGCCGACGCGCTCGCCCTCGGGCCGGACGCGCGCTGGGTCGCGGTGCTCGGCGACGCGGGCGCCGACGGCCAGCTGGTAACCATCGCCGACGGCGCGCGCCACGCGCCGCTCGCGACCTTCCGCACGGACCTCGGAGGTCGGGCGGAGCTCGTCGCGTCGCCCGACGGGCGTCGGCTCGCCGTGGTCGGGCCGGTCGGCGCGCGCGTGTGGTCGCTCGACGGGAACGGCCGTCCCCTCGCCTCGGCAGCGCTCGCGTGTCGCAGACCCTTCGCTTTCTCGCCCGACGGCGCGCACCTGTACGAGGCCGCAGAGGGCGCGGTGCGCGTGCGCGCGCTGCCCCGCGGCGACGAGGTGCGGCGCATCGCGGCGCCGCGCGCCGAGATCCTGGCGCTGGCCGTGTCCCCCGACGGTCGTGCGCTCGCCCTGGCGGCCGCCGACGCGCCGCCGACGCGGCGGCCCATCGTGCGGCTCGTCGACCTCGCGAGCCTGCAGACGCGCGGGATCCGGCCGCTCGCCGTGCCGCGGTCGCTCGTCTTCGAGCCCGGAGGCTGGCTCCTCGTCGTCGACGAGCGCGGCCACCTCGCGGCGTACGAGCTCGCCTCGGGCACGCTGCGCCGCGCGATCGCCCAGTTGCTGCCCGCCGGGCCGGTGGCCTCGGCCGAGCCCGAGCTCGGCTTCGCGGGCTCGAGCGCGGCGCCGCTGCTCGTGGCGAGGGACTGCGACGCAGGCGTGCGCCTGTTCGATCTGCGCACGGGACTCGCCGTCGCGCGCGGCGCGCCGAACCTCGGGCGCGTCGAAGCGCTCGGTTTCGTCGGCGACGTGCTCGTCACGCGCGCGGCGGGGCCGGCGGCGCAGGAGCCGCACGGCCTGCGGGCCTTCTCGGCCCGCGATGGCGGCGAGGTGCCCCTCCCCGACGACGCGGAGCGGGCCCCGTCGCGTGGCGACGCCATGCCGGAGCGCGGCCCGGCTGCCGTGTCCGACCGCGCACACCCCTCGGTGGTGTGCCGCCCGCCCGACGCGCGCGGCGCGGCGAGCCTGCTCGCGCTCGGCTTCCCGGACGGCCGCGTCGAGCTGTGGGACGCGGCGCGCCAGAGCCTCCTGTGGTCCGCGGCCGAGCACCGCTCGGACGTGTCGGCGCTCGCGTTCGACGCCGCCGGCGCGCGCCTCGCGAGCGCGGACCGGGACGGCCTCGTGCGCGTGTGGGACGTCCGCGGTCCGGACCGCCCACCCACCGCGCGGCCTGCTACGATCCGGCCATGACCGCGCCCGCCCGGCTCCCCCGCCCCGCGACCGTCGAGGATCTCTTCGCCATCCCCGAACAGGAGCGGCGCCACGAGCTCATCGACGCCGTGCTCGGCGCGAAGGGCGCCGCGTCGGCCGAGCACGGCGCCGCGCAGTGGCAGCTCTCCGTGGCCCTCGGCCCGTTCGGTCGTCGCCCCGGCGGCGGCGCGCCCGGCGGCTGGTGGTTCGCGACCGAGGTCGAGATCGTCCTCGACGAGCACAACGTCGTGCGCCCCGATGTCGTCGGCTGGCGGCGGGAGCGCGTGCCGGAGGGGCCGCGCGGCACGCGCGTGACGACGCGGCCCGACTGGATCTGCGAGATCCTGTCGACGAACCGCGGCAACGACCTCGTGCGCAAGAAGCGCGTCTACCACCGGCACTCGGTGCCTCACTACTGGATCCTCGACCCCGAGGAGGCGACGCTGACCGTCCACCGCTTCGCGCCCGAGGGCTACGTCGACGTCCTCGCCGCCGAGCGCGGCGACCGCGTCCGCGCCGAGCCGTTCGAGGCCATCGAGCTCGACGTCGGAGCGCTCTTCGGCGACGACGAGACCGAGACGCCGAGCCCCTGAGCGATCGCGGCGGCGTGCTCCACCTCTACGAAGCGTCGCGGCGGCTAGGCGATTCGAGCGTGATCGCGCCAGCTACGCGCTGTGGCTCCGGCGCCGCGCGCTTCGCCGCCGGCGAAGGTCTTGACGCAACCCTTGCCAGCGAGCGACTCCCCGGAGTGGCCTCGCAGCTCTGACGTGCTGGCGCAAGCTCTTGAAAAGTTTACAGAATATCACTTGTGCGCAGCACGGGAGCCGGCGTGGCAGGCCCCGGCCTCCCAGGGAAAGGGCCCCAGGCCCCCGAGCACGCGTTATCCTCCCCGCGTGAAGTACAAAGTTGGAGCGCCGTTGGTGACTGCCGCGGCGGGCGTCCATATTCTGGCTCGACCCGCGAAGCACGTGTACGGTCCGCGCGTGGTTGCACGATTGGCCGCAGCGCTCTTCGTCCTGGGTCTCGCTCTCCCGGCGACCGCCGCGCCGAAGCCGCCGGTCACCTGGGACAAGGTGACGGCGGTGGATCGGGCCGGCTCGGACTTCGGGAGGCGGCTGCGAGCGATGCTGCTCCGCGAGGCGCGTCGAGCGAAATGGAAGGCGGGAGGAGGGCGACCCACGCCGATTCGGGTGTCCACGAAGCTCCGCACGTTGATCGAGATCGTGGACGAGGATGGGCCGAACAGCGTCGGGAGCGCCACCGCGCGGGCCGTCGTCCATACGGGCGGCGCGTGCCCGGCGCGTCTCGAGCTGAGCGCGAGAGCGCGCGGGCGGCTCGGCGGACCGGGATCGGTCGAGGAGAAAGTGCTCGCGAAGCTCGCCCGGAGGATCGTCTCCGAGCTCGCCGGCGGTTCCTTCATATCGTGCGGGCCATGATGCCGTTCACAACCTCGTCGTCATGAGCGATCGCGGCGGCGTGCTCCACCTCCACGAAGCGTCGCGGCGGCTAGGCGATCCAAGCGTGATCGCGCCAGCTACTCGCTGTGGCTCCGGCGCCGCGCGCTTCGCCGCCGGCGAAGGTCTTGACGCAGCCCTTGCCAGCGAGCGACTCCCCGGAGTGGCCTCGCAGCTCTGACGTGCTGGCGCAAGCCCTTGAAAATTTACCACCTGGCGCGGACGCGCCACGGCACCGAGGGGGGCGGGCGCGCGCGAACGCGCGCCCGCCTACGGCCCCCGCCTACTTCAGATCGAGGCGCCCTGCCGGAGCGCTGACGTAGCGGAGTCGTGGTGAGTCAGGGCGCCACCTGCTGCCCGTACTCGTCGAAGCACCTCAACCCACCCGGCAAGAGCCCTGCCACCGCCGTACAGTAGGACGCGCTCATGCACATGCCCCAGCGCCTGGCCGCCGCGTCGTCCT
>JACRDA010000430.1 GCA_016212965.1 Myxococcales bacterium | reverse complement strand
GCGCGCGTCGGGGGGGCCGCGCCCCCCTAGCCCGCCCCCCCGGACGGCCCCCCCCCCGCCCCGGCCGCCCGCCCGACGGCGAGATACGTGGCCGTGGCGCCGCCCGCGATCACCACCGCGACCGCCCCCTGCGCGAGCAGCTTGCGCCGTGACCGAGCCGGCGCCGTCTCGCGCGCCGGCACGGTCCCGGCGGAGGCCAGCGCGGTGTCGGCCGCCCCGGGGGTCGCGGGCTCGGTCGCGCCCGCGCCGGGCTCGGCAGGCGGCGCGTCCTCGGCGCTCTGCGCCGCGAGCCACAGATCCGTCGCCACGTCGGCCGAGCTCGACGCCTGCGCGGCCGCGCGCGGCGCGCGCGGCGCACGCGGGGCGCTCGCGCCCTCACGGCAGGCAGCGAGCACGGGCTCGAGGGCGCTCCGGGCCGCGCGCGCGTCGCGGAAGCGGTCGTCGAGGTCGCGCGTGACGGCGCGCGCGAACCAGGCGTCGAAACCCTCGGGCACGAGCTCTTCCGCGCCGAGCTCGCGGGCGCGCACGCTCGCGGGCTCGAGCGGCAGGTTCGCGACCTCGTTGAGGAGCATCATCGCGGTCGGGCTCTCGTGGCGCGCCGCGCGCCAGTAGTGCTCGCCCGTGAGGAGCCGGAACGCGATGAGCCCGAGCGCCCACACGTCGGTGGCGGGCGCCACGCGCCTGCCTGGCACCATCTGCTCGGGCGCCATGAAGAGCGGCGTGCCGATGGCGCCCGTGAAGTGGGTCTGCGCCTCGCTCACCATCTTGGCGATGCCGAAGTCGAGGACCTTGAGCGTGAAGGGCACGCCCTCGCGCCGCGGCGCGGCGAGGAACAGGTTCTCGGGCTTGAGATCGCGGTGCACGATGCCGCGATCGTGCGCGGCGCCGAGCGCGTGACAGAGCTGCGCGAAGAGCTCGCGCACGACGCCCACCGGCAGCGGCCCCTCGCGCGCCACACGCGCCGCCACGGTCTCGCCCTTCAGCAGCTCCATGGCGAGCCACGGCGTGCCGCGCGCGGCGTCGATGCCGGCGTCGATCACCTCGACGATGTGCTCGCTCTCGAGCCCGGCGCCGATCTGCGCCTCCTGCGCGAAGCGCTCGCGCGCCTTGTCGTCCTCGACGAGGGCGGGCTGCATCACCTTGAGCGCGCGCTGCTTCTTCGTCGCGAGCTGCTCGGCCACGTACACGGCCCCCATCGCGCCCGCCGCGAGCGGACCGACCACGCGATAGCCCGCCACGATCGAGCCGGCCTCGAGGGCGGCGACGGTGGGCACTTTCGACATGGCCCGGGATGATAGCGAAGAGGCGCCGTGTGCGCCGCACCCGGATCGCGTCCGCCGCCTGCGGGTCGGCACCCCCGTGCGGCTGGCGAGGGTGCGCGCAGGGGCGTATGACCTAGGCGAAGCGCTGCTCGTCCGACGGGGGGCGGATCGAGGCCGCGCGCGCCGGGCTCGATCCATGACCCCCTACCTGTCGATCGCGTTTCTCTGCGTGACGGTCGCGGGCGGGCTGCTCACCTGGAACGCCCATCGGCCGCTCGTGCGCACGGGACGCCTGTCGGTCGTGAGCTTCTTCGCGGGCTGGCTCGTCTCGGAGCTGCCCGTGCACCACGTGCTCTGGCAGCTCGCTGCGACCGCGGCCTTCCTGGCGGCGGGGGCGCTCGCGGCCTGGCCCGGCTGGGTCGGGCTCGGGATCACGGCGGGCTCGTGGCTGGCGCTCGGCTATCTCGTGGTCGGCGCGGTGCGGGTGCGCGCGCTCGTGGAGCGCGCCCTCGTCGCCGGGCTGGGCGAGGCCTACCGCTCACTCGTGCCGAGCCCGACCCACGGAGCGGTGCCCCACTTCACGCTGCTCGGCCTGGCGCGGCCGTTCCGCATGCGCCATCGCTCGGTCGAGCGCATTCGCGACCTCGTCTATGCGCCGCAGGGCAAGCGCGGCAAGCTCGACGTGTACCGACACCGGGACCGGCCGACGGGCTGCCCCGTGCTCGTGCAGGTGCACGGCGGCGCCTGGGTCATCGGCAGCAAGGAGGAGCAGGGGCTCGCGCTCATGAACCTCTGCGCCGCGCGCGGCTGGGTGTGCGTCGCCATCAACTACCGGCTGAGCCCGCGTGCCACCTTCCCCGATCACCTCGTGGACGTGAAGCGCGCCATCGCGTGGGTGAAGGACCACATCGCGGAGCACGGCGGCGACCCCGACTTCGTCGTCGTGACGGGCGGCTCGGCGGGCGGCCACCTCGCGGCGCTCGCGGCGCTCACACCGAACGAGCCCGAGTACCAGCCGGGCTTCGAGGAGTGCGACACCGAGGTGCAGGCCTGCGTGCCGTTCTACGGCGTCTACGACTTCACGAACCGCACGGGCGCGTCCCACGCGGGGCTCGCCGACATCCTCGAGCGCATGGTCATGAAGAAGGAGCGCGCCCTTTGCCCCGGCGACTTCGAGCGCGCCTCGCCCATGAGCCGGGTGAGCGAGGGGGCGCCGCCCTTCTTCGTGGTGCACGGCGCGAACGACACGCTCGTGCCCGTGGCCGAGGCGCGCATGTTCGTCGAGCGCCTGCGGGCATGCTCGCGCGAGCCCGTGGTCTACGCCGAGCTGCCGGGCGCACAGCACGCCTTCGAGGTGTTCCTGTCGCTGCGGGCCGCGCACGTGCTCGAGGCGGTGGCGCGCTTCCTCGGCTGGGTGCACGCGCGCTACGGCGCCGGCGCGCGCGGCAGGGCGTCGGGCGCGCGCTCGTCGGCCACCTCCCCGAGCGGTGCGTCGACCTCCGGGCCGGCGTCGAGCGCCGTCGCTGCCCCCGCGTCGGGCACTTCCGCGGCGCCGGCGTCGGCCTCGTCGCCGGGGCCGGCGTCGGGAGGCTCCGCCGGCTCGGTGGGCTCGCTGCCGGCGAGGAACACCTCGTCGAGCGTGCCCTTCTCGTCCGCGTAGGCGAGCAGGCCCGTGCGCGGGTCGATGCGCGCGTGGCGGATGCCGGCGGCAGGCTCGCCGAAGGCGCGTGCGGGCAGGCCGCGGTGGGCCTCGCGCATGAAGTCGATGAAGGCCGGCAGGGCACTCACCGCCCCCGATTCGCCCCGGCCGAGCGGCACGGCGTCGTCGTACCCGGTCCACACCACGGCCGCGAAATCGGGCGTGAACCCGGCGAACCACGCGTCCTTGGCGTCGTTCGAGGTGCCGGTCTTGCCCGCGACGGGCCGGCCGAGGCTGCGCGCCTTCACCGCCGTGCCCTCCTCCACGACGCTCGTCAGCATGCTGGCCAAGACGAAGGTGACGTCCTCGTCGAGCGCGCGCGTCTCGACCGGCGCCCCGGCGAGCGCGAGCTCGCGCCCGTCCGGCGCCACGATCTTCCGCACGAGCACGGGCGCGCGGTACACGCCGCCGTTCGCGAACGCGCCGTACGCCGCCGCAAGCTCACGCGGCGTGACCTCGTAGGCGCCGAGCGCGAGGGAATCGGTGGGCTCGAGGCGGCTCGTCACGCCGAGCCGGCGCGCGAGCGCGATGACGTTCTCGGCGCCGGCGGTGCGGAGCACCCACTGCGCCGCGGCATTGACGCTCTGCGCGAGCGCGACGCGCGCGCGGAGCGGCGGCGGTGGGGCGCCCGGCTCGACGCCGGGCTTCGTCGGTGGCGCGGGCAGCTCGATGAGCGTCGCCGGAGTGAGCTTGCGCGCCGCGAGCGCGGTCGCGTAGACGAAGGGCTTGAACGAGGAGCCCGGCTGGCGGCGCGCGAAGGTCGCCCGGTCGAGGCCGCCGCGCACGGCCTCGTAACCGCCGACGAGCGCGACGACCTCGGCGGAGCGCGGGTCGATGGCGACGAGCGCCCCCTCGGGCCCGAGCTCCAGGCGGAAGCGCGTGGGCACGCCGTCGGGCCCGACCCCGCGCTCGGTGACGGCGCTCACGCGCACGAGCGCGCCCGGCTCGGCGAAGCGTGAGGGAGGCAGGCTCTTCGGGTTGTAGCGGCGCTCGCGCCCGAGCTCGACCACGCCCTCGGCGGTGCCGACCCGCAGCGCGAGGGTGCCCTTCGGGTCGTCGGCGCCCGTGACGACCGCCCAGTAGACCTTGCGGCCCTTCGCCTCGGGTGTGCCCTGGAAGGGCGTCGGGTCGCCCTTCTTCGGCTTCTGCACCCGCGTGAACGGCGGCAGGAGCTTGTGGCGCTCGGCGTAGGCGTCGAGGTTCTTGCGCAGCGCAGCGCGCGCGCTCGCCTGCAGGGCCGGGTCGATGGTGGTCGTGACGCTGTAGCCGCCGTGCTTGAAGCCGTCGCCGATCTGCGCGTGCACCAGGCGCTCGACCTCGTCGACCACCTCGGGCGCGAGCTCGTTCATCGACTCGGCCGCGGGGGCGAGCACGACGCGCTGCGCCCTGGCCTGCGCCACCGCCTCGGCCGTCGCGAACCCCTTCTCGCCCATCTGCTCGAGCACCCAGTCGCGGCGCTTGCGCGAGCGCTCGAGATCGACGCGCGGCGAGTAGATGCTCGGTCCCTTGGGCAGCCCGGCCAGGAGCGCCGCCTCGGCGAGACCGAGCTCGCTCACGCCCTTGCCGAAGTAGTAGCGGCTCGCCTCCTCGACCCCGTAGCGACCGTGACCGAGGTAGATGTGGTTCAGGTAGAGCTCGAGGATCTCGTCCTTCGACAGCGCCTGCTCGATGCGCCGCGCGAGCAGCACCTCCTTGCACTTGCGCGCGAAGGTGCGCTCCTGGCTGAGAAGCAGGTTCTTGACGACCTGCTGGGTGATGGTCGAGCCGCCCTGACGCATGCTGCCGCTGCGCACGTTGACCCAGAGGGCCCGCAGCATGCCGAGGTAGTCGAGGCCGTCGTGCTCGTAGAACTCGGCGTCCTCGGCGGCGAGGACGGCGAGCTTGAGCGCCTGGGGCACGGCGTCGATGCCGACGACGGTGCGGCGCTCGATGAACACCTCGGCGAGCAGGGTTCCGTCGCGCGCCAGGATGCGGCTCACCTGCGGCGGGTCGTACTGCTTGATGTCGTCGAGCGACGGCAGGTCATGCTCGTAGTGGCGCAGGACGAGGAAGAAGGCGAAGCAGCCCGCCCCGAAGAGCGCGACGCCGAGGAGCGCGAGGCGCCGCAACCACAGGAGCACGGTCCGGAGCCCCCCGCGGCGCGTCTTCGAGCGTGCCCTGTCGGCGCCGCTCTCGCGGCGGTCGCCGCGCGGCTCGCGCTCCGCACGCTCTACGCCCCGTCGCTCCGCTTCCATGCCTGCTACCCGCTCGAAGCGGCTCTGCCCTCGGAGCTCCCTCGACGCCACGACGGCGCCCGCCCGTGGGCGGTGGGAGCTCGCCCGGTGTCAACGCTCGAGGAGGTGTTCGCCATGCGCCGCACCTCACTCGAAGGGCAGAGAAGCATAGACGAAGTCGAGCCCACCGGCGTGACAGGCACTGCAGTAGTTCGGCCCCTCGCCGGCGACGCCGCTCGGGCCGATGAGCTCGTACCAGTACCAGCCGAGGCCGGCCTCGCTGTCGGAGGCGATCTTCACGCTGACGTCCCAGCCGATGAGGGTCGCCCCGTCGGCCGCGAACAGCTCCACGACGGCGGCCGCCCCGGCCGGGTGCTCGGGCCACCCGGCCGCAAGCGAGGTCGCGAGCGAATCGCTGAAGAAGACGCGCATGAGGCCGTGCGGCCCGGCCGACGGGTGGGGGCTCCGCTGGTGCACGAAGCCCGTGTAGTGCCCCTCCGCGAGGTAGGCCGTGAGCGCGTCGGCCTCGTACGGCACCCGCGGATGCTCCAAGGCGCCGCCCCCTTCGCCCCCGACGCCGGCGTCGCCCTTGCCACCGGACGCGCGCTTGCCGCCGATCTCGAAGCACGCGGCACACGAGAGGGCGAGCGCGAGCAGCCACACGACACGCATGCTCGCTCTTTGGCACGGACCGAGGCCACCTGCCCAGAAACCGGAGAGCCAGCCCGGGCGGCGCGCCGCAGTGGCGCCGCCTCGCGCGCTCTGCGAGACTCCGAGCGTACCATGCGTGCACGCACTGCCCAGCCCGTGCGACCTTCGACCGCAGCCCGAGCCGCGCGCACGGCGCGGCTCGGGCTCGCGCTCGCCGCGCTCGGCCTCGCCGGGGCCTGCCAGCCGAGCGCGACCGTCGATCCGGCCGAGTACCTGGCGCGCGCACGGCTGCAGATCGACCAGCGCCTGGCGGGGCACTGGAAGCTCGTGAGCTTCGTCCCGGGCGACACGCTCTCGCCCGTGATGGCCGCCCTCTTGAGCTTCCAGTTCGACCGGCTGCGCGTCGAGTTCAGGAACGGGCACATGTACGCGAGCTCGCCCGGCATCCGGACCGAGCGCCGCTACCGCATCGACCAGCCCCAGGGCGATCTGTTCCGCCTCGTGATGCTCGACGAGCAGGACATCGACTACCACGCGAGCTGCGAGCTCGATCAGGCCGGGCGGCTGGTCTTCCAGAGCGAGACCTCGCCCTGGAAGGGACGGGGCGTGCTGGCGCGCGAGGACGCGGCGTTGCCCTGAGCTTCGCGCGTCACTCGCCGCCACGCCGGTAGGGCGACAGCTCGCCGAGCGCCGCGACCTCGGCCGCGACGGCGCGCCGCTCGCGCTCGAGAAAGCTGCCCACGGCCTGCCCCAGGCGCCGGTCGGCGAGCCAGTGAGCGCTCCACGTCTCGGCGGGCAGGTACCCGCGCTGGATCTTGTGCGGCCCCTGCGCGCCCGCCTCGACGCGTGCGAGACCGCGCTCGATGGCGAGATCGATGGCGCGGTAGTAGCAGGCCTCGAAGTGCAGGAAGCGGTGCTCGCCGGTCGAGCCCCAGTAGCGACCGAAGAGCGCGTCGTCGCCGAGCAGGTGGAGCGCCGCAGCCACGGGCTCGCCCCCGTCCTCGGCGACCACGAGCACGACGCGCTCGCCGAGCGCGCGCGGCAGCTCGAGGAAGAAGGCAAGGGTGAGGTACGCCTGCGCCCACTTGCGGTCGATGGTGTCGAGGTAGAAGCGGTGAAAGGCGCGCCAGTGCCGCTCCTCGATGGCCGCGCCCGACAAGGTGCGCACGGCGACCCCGCTCTCGGCGACCTCGCGGCGCTCCTTCTTGATCGCCTTGCGCTTGCGCTGCACGAGCGCGGCGAGGAAGTCGTCGAAGGAGCGGTAGCCGCGATTGTGCCAGTGGAACTGCACCCCCACGCGACGGCTGAGGCCCATGTCGCCGCAGAGCTCCCACTCCTGCCGGGTCGGAAAGGTCACGTGGAGGCTGGAGGCGCCGCGCGTACGCGCGAGCTCGAGCATCGCCGTCACGAGCACGCGCCCGAGCGCGATGGGGTCCTCGCCGGGGCGCACCAAGAGCCGCCGTCCGGTCGCCGGCGTGAAGGGGACGCACGCCTGGAGCTTCGGGTAGTAGCGGCCGCCCGCGCGCTGGTAGGCCTCGGCCCAGCCCCAGTCGAAGACGTACTCGCCATAGGAGTGGCTCTTCAGGTAGAGCGGCGCAACCGCCACGAGGTCGCCGGAGCTCGCCCGCACGCACAGGTGCTGCGGCTGCCAGCCCGTCGCAGCGCACGCCGAGCCGCTCGTCTCGAGCGCCGCGAGAAAGCCGTGCGACACGAACGGGTCGGCACGGCCGGCGCACGCGTCCCACGCAGCGCTCGGCAGCGCCGTGATGTCGGCGCAGATGTCGACCGCGAACGTCAAGCGCGCTTCGCCTCGAGGTCGAGCGACAATGTGCCGACGACACCCACCCTGTAGGCCCCGGCCCGGTCTCGACGCGCGCGGCGCGAGCCCGGGCAACCCCCGTTGCTGGTGGATACCCTGCGTGCCATCATGTTCAGGACCGGCAGATCGTCCCGATGGATTTAAAGCCAGGTTTGGTGACGGGCAAGGTGCGCCTCACGCGGCCCCTCGGAGAGGGGACGATGGGGAGCGTTTGGGCCGCAGAACACCTGGCGCTGAAGACGAACGTCGCCGTCAAGTTCATGTCCCAGAAGGGGGCGCAGGACGCCGAGGCCCTCGCGCGCTTCCTGCGCGAGGCCGAGACCACGGCGCAGATCAAGAGCCCCTTCGTCGTGCAGACCTTCGACCGCGACGTCACGAGCGACGGCTGCCCGTACATCGTGATGGAGCTGCTCGAGGGCGAGACCCTGCGCGATCGCGTCGAGCGCCGCTACCTCAGCGTGCGGCAGACGGCGCAGGTCCTGACGCAGGTCGCGAGCGCGCTCGAGAAGGCGCACCGGCTCGGCATCGTGCACCGCGACATCAAGCCCGGGAACATCTTCCTCGTGCACACCAGCGACTCGCTGCCGCCGCCGCCCGACGACGGCAGCTTCGGCGCCGGCGCCACCACGCCGGGCGTGCACTGCAAGATCGTCGACTTCGGCATCGCGAAGGACGTGCGCATGCCGAACACCAAGGACGACCTCACCGTCCCGGGCGCGCTCGTCGGCACACCGGCATTCATGAGCCCCGAGCAGCTGCTCTCGTCGAAGGACGTCGATTTCCGCGCCGATCTCTGGTCCCTGGCAGTGGTGGCGTACTTCGCGCTCACCCAGCAGAAGCCCTTCGTCGGCGAGACGCTCGGCCTGCTCTGCGCCAAGCTCCTGCAGGGCGAGTTCACGCCGCCGAGCCGGCTGCGCCGCGGCATCCCGCCCGAGCTCGACGCCTGGTTCGCCAAGGCCCTGCATCGCGATCCGGCCGAGCGCTTCGGCTCCGCGCGCGAGATGGCGCGCGCGTTCACCGCGCAGCTGGAGCAGAGCGCGGCCGGGCTCGGTCTGCCGTCGCTGCGCGCGCCGGGCGAGGGCGAGGGCGACGGCGACACCGCCGTCGAGCTGCGCCGGCTGGCGCACGATCCGTGGCGCGACGACCCGAGCGAGAGCGGCGGGCGCCGCGCCAGCCCGACCGACACGACCATCCCCGGTGGCGCGCCCACGGGCGCCACCGACGGGCACGCGACCACCGCTGCCGGCGCGGAGACGCACGGGCCGAGCGGCCCCGAGCTCGCGCCGCGCGCGCCGAGCCTGCTCGAGCTCGCGCCATCCAGGCGGGCGCCGAGCGCCCCGGAGCTCGCGCCGCCGCACGAGACCGCGACCCTCAGCGGCGCGTACCGCGAGCAGCACCTCCACCCGCCCCGGCGCGTGCTGTCGCGCCGGCTCGTGCTGACCGCAGGCGCCGGCGCCGTGGTGCTCGTCACGGTCCTCGTCCTCTTGGTGCGCGGCTCGGCGCGTTCCGACGCGACGGCGAGCGACACGACGAGCGCCGCCCCGGCGGTCGCGACCGCCGCGCCGATTCTCGCCGCAACCCTCGCGGCGACGGCGCTCCCCACCGCTGCGACCGCGACCGGGACCGCGCCGAGCACGAGCGCATCGGCACCCGTGAGCAGCAGCGCCTCGGCGAGCGCTGCGGCGCAGGCACCGGGCGCCACGCCACCGCCCGCCGCGCCAGGCTCGAGCGGCAAGCCGAAGAGCTCGGCGAAGCCGCCCTCGAGTCGACCCAGGCCGACGGGTCCCGATCTCGACCCCGATCATGGCTTCTAGCGCCGCGGACACGCTCACCCGACGGCGCCGGCGGACGCGCCCCGCCCTGTGGGCCGCGTGCCTCGTCCTGTGCGGCACCGGCCTGATGGCGCTCCCGCGCGCGGCGCGCGCGCAGCCGGCGGTGGAGCCGACGCCCGAAGACAAGGAGACGGCGCGCGAGCTCATGGACCAGGGGCACGCGCACTTCAAGGCCAACGACTTCGCGGGCGCGCTCAAGGCCTATCTGGCGGCCGACCGGATCATGGGCGTGCCGACGACGGCGCTCGGCGTGGCGCGAGCCGAGGAGCGGCTCGGGCACCTGCTCGAGGCGCACGACGCGCTCCTGCGCGCGCAGATGTTCCCCGTGCACCCGAACGAGCCGCTGGCGTTCGGGCGCGCCCGAGAGCGGGCGGCCGAGCTCGACGAGGACGTCGCGGCGCGCATCCCCTCGCTCCACGTGAAGGTCGCGCCACCCGACGCGCAGGCGGAGCTCCGGGTCGACGGCCAGCTCGTGCCCGACGCCGCGATGGATCTGCCCCGCAAGCTCGATCCGGGCGAGCACGCGGTGCGGGTGAGCGCGGCTGGCTTCGCCACGGTCGAGACCAAGGTGAGCCTGAAGGAGGGCGAGCAGCGCACGCTGAACATCGCGCTCGTGCCGGGCGAGGGCCCCGCCGAGCCGACCGGCGACGGCGTGCTGCGTCCGCTCTGGCCCCTGGTCCTCGCGGGCGCGGGCGTCGCGGGCGCCGGCCTGTTGATCGGCACGATCACGGGCGGGGTGTCGCTGGCGCGCGCGCGCGATCTCGCGGCCGACTGCCCCGGCGACGTGTGTGCGCCGGACAGGCAGCCGGACATCGACCGCACGATCGCGCTCGCGAACGCAGCGAACGCGTCGTTCGTCCTCGCCGGCCTCGGCGCCGCCGCCGCGGTCGTGGGGCTGTTCGTGGGGCCGGCGCCGACCGCGGGCGGCGAGGCCGAGACGCAGGCGCAGGCGCGGCTCCGGCTCGAGCTCGGCCCGGGCGCGCTCGGCCTGTGCGGCGCGTTCTGAGCGAGCGCGGTCAGCTGCGCGGGCGGCGGCGGTAGCGCAGCCGGTACAGGGGCAGCCCG
Source organism: Myxococcales bacterium (assembly GCA_016212965.1). Taxonomy (GTDB): domain Bacteria; phylum Myxococcota_A; class Polyangia; order Polyangiales; family Polyangiaceae; genus JACRDA01. The sequence continues at coordinate 36,284 of JACRDA010000430.1, read as the reverse complement.
TCCGCGCGGGCGCGCTTCTCGCGGTTGCTCTCGGCGCCGTGCGGCGCGGCGGCGAGCGCCGGCGAGCCCCCCTCGTCGCCGGCCGGCTCGAGCTCGGGGCGCCCACCGAGCTGCGCGGCGTACTCGGCGGCCCGCGTCGCGACGTCGGTCTGCAGGAACACCTCGCCCCCGTCGGCGAGCAAGCGGCAGATGGCGTCGAGCAGCGGATCGCCGACGACGAGCCGTTTCTCGTGGCGCTTCTTCCACCATGGGTCCGGGAAGTGGATGAACACGCAGGCGACGCTCGCGTCGGGCGCGAGCCGGCCGAGCGCCACGCGCGCGTCCTCGCACACGACGCGCGCCCGGTCGCCGAAGCCGCGGGCGCGCAGGCGCTCGTCGACGAGCGTCGCCCACTTGCGCCGGATCTCGAGCCCGAGCAGGCGGGTCTCGGGACGCTCGGCGGCGCGCTCGAGGATGAAGGCCCCGCGGCCGGGCCCCACCTCGAGCTCGACCGGACCGCCCCGGAGCGCGAACAGGGAGTCGAGCGCGACGGCGTCGCCTTCCGGCAGTCGCGGCGCGTGCGCATAGGGGTTGGGGCGCGGGGACATGGGCGGCGACGCGGACCATACACCGGGCCGGCGGGCCCGGCGCGCCGAGCGCGCACGCCGCCGCTGGGCCCGGCGTGCGGCCGGACGAACCGACCGCGGCGATTTGCTGCTATGGGAGGCGCGTGACGAGCGAAAGCAGCACCGGGGACGCGCCCGAGCCGGCCGCCGCGCCCGAGCCGGCCGCCGCGCCCGAGCGACCCCGGGCGGAGGCGCCCGCCGGTGAAGCGACGGGGGGCGCGCGCCCCTCGTTGCCGCGCCGCATCGCCGCGCGCTTCGTGCCCTACCTCGTACCGCTCACCGTCTCCTCCGCCATCGGCGCGTGGTCGGTGCGCGAGATCCTGAAGCGCGCCGGCGAGCCGGCGATGCCGCTCGACGACTCGTTCATCCACCTGCAGTTCGCCCGGCAGATCGCCAGCGGCCACTTCTTCCAGTTCGTGCCCGGCGGGGGCTACTCGTCGGGAGCCACGAGCGCCCTGTGGCCGAGCGCCCTCGCCCCGGCGTACTGGCTCGGGCTCGACGGCCTCCAGGTCGTCTGGGTCGTGTGGGCGCTCGGCACGCTGCTGCACGCGGGCACGATCCTCGAGACGGCGCGCCTCGCGCGCGGCTTCGCCGGGCGCGCGGGAGCCATCGCGGCCGGGGCGATGTGCGCCGTCTTCGGGGCCTTCTTGTGGTTCGCCTGGAGCGGCATGGAGACCATGGGTCTCACCTGGATCCTGGTGCGCACGGCGCGCGTCGCGGCCGAGGCGTGCGAGGGCAAGAGCCGCCGCGGACCGCCGCCCTCGCTCGCCCAGCTGCTCGTGCTCGGGCTCGCGGCGCCGCTCATCCGACCCGAGGGCGTCCTCGCCTCGCTCATGGCCGTGATCGGCGCCAACCACCTGCTCGCGCGGAGCAACGCCGCGCACGCGCCCGGCCGCTCGCGCCTCGTCGCCTTCGCCGTGCGGCTCGTGGCGCTCGTGCCGCTCGTCGGCGTGCTGTCGCTGCCCGTCCTCAACTACCTGCTCGTCGGCCACTCGGCCTCGAGCACGGCGATGGTCAAGTGGCTGTGGCTGCACCCCGACGTCGGCCTCGGCGCCTTCGCGGAGGCGACGCTCGACAACGTGCGGCTCATGCTGACGAGCCTCATGGTCGGCGGCGGCTGGACGGCGATCTTCATGCCGCTCGGCATCGGGGTGCCGATCGCGCTCGGCCTCTTCGTGCTCGTGCGCCACATGCGACGGCTGCCGCACCGCGTCCTGTTCGTGCTGCTCATCGCCGCTGGCACCTTCATCCCCTGCACCTACGACACGATGCTCTGGAACCGCGTGCGCTACATGTGGCCGTTCGCGCCGGCGTGGTTCCTCGCGCTCGTGTGCCTGAGCGACGGGCTCGGCCTGCTCGGCGAGCGGCTGTGGCGCCCGCTCAGGCTCGCGACGCCCATCGTGTACGGCGCCTTCGCCGTGGCGTTCGCCGTCAAGCTCCCGTGGGCGCGCGACGATCTGGCGCAGTCCTCGCGCGCCATCTCGAAGCAGCAGGTCGCGCTCGGCAAGTGGGCCGCGCAGAAGCTGCCCCCGGAGGCCATCATCGGCCTCAACGACACGGGCGCGCTCGCCTACATGTCCGGGCGGCGCACCTTCGACGTCGTCGGGCTCACGACCGAGGGCGAGGCCCCGTACTGGGTCGCGGGGCCGGGGTCGCGCTTCGAGCACTACGAGCAGTTGCCGCGCGAGCGGCTGCCCACGCACTTCGTCGTCTACCCGCAGTGGATGCAGTGCGACCCGGTGCTCGGCCGGGAGCTCACCCGCCGGACGGTGCGCGACCAGTCGATCCTCGGCGGCGCCACCATGACGGCGTACGAGGCGAACTGGAGCCTGCTCGGGAGCGGCGCCGCGCCGTTCCGGGCGCTCCCCGCGGGCGTCACCCTCGTCGACGAGCTCGACGTGGCCGACCTCGAGTCCGAGCGTCGCCATCGCTATGCGCGCCTCTCGGGCCGCACGAGCGAGAACCTGGTGCAGGCACTCACCTTCCAGGGCAGCAGCCGGAAGATCGCCGACGGCGGCCGCGTGAACCGGCCGCAGGACCGCTTCGAGACCGAGCTGCCGGCCGGTCAGCGCATCCTCATGGTTCTGCGCCTCGGCTGCGCCGAGCCGGTCGAAATCTGGCAGGACGACGTGAAGCTCGGCGTCGCCGAGCCGCCCGAGGACCGCGGCGAGGGGCGCGGGGGCGAGGGGCGGTGCTGGGAGGAGCGCCGCATCGAGCTACCGCCTTCGACACGCAGCCGGCAGGCCTTCGTAGTCCACCCGGCGGACGGACGCCCCTTCGCCTCGTACCACTACTGGTTCTACCTCGCGCCCGAGGGCTGAGGCGGGGCGCGGCCGCGGAGCGCGGCGACGAGGAGCAGCCCCGCTCCGACCGCGATGGCGATGTCGGCCACGTTGAAGATCGGCCAGAAGCGCAGGTGGATGAAGTCCACCACGTAGCCGCGCAGCACGCGGTCGAGCAGGTTGCCGATCGCGCCGGCGCCCACGAAGGCGTAGCCCCAGAGCTCGAGCCGCGGCGCCTGCTCGCGGCGACGCCACCAGACGACTGCGAGCGCGGCGACGGCGAGGAGCGCGACGGCGGCGAGCACGATGCGCAGGGCGGGCAGCTCGCTGCCCGGGATCAGGCTGAAGGCCGTGCCGCGGTTCTGCGTGTAGCGCAGATCGAGCAGCCCCGGCACCACGGACACGGGCCCGTCGCCGCGCAGCGTGCTCTCGGCGGCGAGCTTGGTGGCGTGGTCGCAGCCCACGAGTCCGGCGGTCAGGAGCAGCAGCAACAAGCCGCGCGCGCGTCGAGCCATGCCGCTACAACCGGCGCGGCGGGCGATCTGTTCCGGCGCGCCGCACGGGCGCGTCAGTTGAGCAGGCGCTTGCGCAGAGCCGCGTCGAGCGGCTTGCGCCCGGCGAAGCCGGCGTCGAGCTCATGGTAGTACTCGACCGCCTTCTCGCCGTACTGCCAGCACAGGCACACGAGCCGGCTGTCCACCTGCCCGTAGAAGTCGAGCAGGCCGGTACGCGTGTCCTTCACGACGACGCCGAGCGCCTGCACCTCGTCCCAGCCGCGGCGGAACACGATGACGCGGTCGCGCAGCTTCCTCTTCAACTGGCGCACGCTGCCGCTGTCGTTCGACCGCAGCGTGACGTCGACCTCGGCCTCGGAGCCGACCTCGCTCTGGAGGCGGCTGACGAGCCCCTGGATCTCGGTGCCGCGCTCGAGCTGGCGGCCGACGAGCTCGTGCAGGCGCGGCACGAGCGCGTTCGCTTCCTCGAGCGTGAACACGCGTCCACCTGTCGGGTCTCCCTGCGCCATCCCAGACTCCTCCGCTCGACAATAGGCAAGGCGCGCAACGTGTCAAGCCAGGGCTCGCGGCGCAGCGCGCGCGCCCGACCTGGCGCGGTGCGCCGGTGCGTGCTCCGATGCGCGCGTGACGGACCACGACTGGCGGCAAGGCACGGCGCTCGTGACGGGCGCCTCGAGCGGCATCGGCTGGGCGACGAGCCTGCGGCTGTTGCGCGAGGGGATGCGCGTCGCGGCCTGCGCCCGGCGCGAGGCGCGGCTCCTCTCGCTGCGGGAGGCGGCGGGCGCGGACGCCGAGCGGCTCGTGACCCACGCCTTCGACGTGCGCGACGAGGGCGCCATCGTCGCCGCCTTCGCGGCCGTGCGCGCGGCCTGGGGCGGCGTCGACGTGCTCGTGAACAACGCCGGGCTCGGGCACGCTGCGCCGCTCTGCGACGCGCCGACGGAGCTCTGGCGCGAGATGCTCGAGGTGAACGTGCTCGCGCTCGCCGTGTGCACGCGCGAGGCCCTCTGCGACATGCGGGCGCGCGGTGATCGCGGGCACGTCGTCCACGTCTCGTCGATGTCCGCCCATCGCGTGCCGGAGCAGAGCGGCATGTACGCGGCCAGCAAGTTCGCCGTGCGCGCACTCACCGAGGCGCTGCGCCTCGAGCTGCGCGCGGCCCGGAGCCGCATCCGGGTGACGGCCGTGAGCCCGGGCTACGTCGAGACGGAGTTCGCGGGCCACTACCACCAGAGCGAGGAGGCGGCGAAGCGGACCTACGGACGCTTCCCGGTGATGCAGCCGGACGACGTCGCCGACCTCGTGGTCTTCGCGCTGTCGCGGCCGCCGCACGTCGAGGTGCACGACCTCCTGGTGCGGCCAACCGCGCAGCCGTACTGAGAGCGTGGGGCCGGCACGGTCGGGCCGATCACAGTCGCCCGTCGTCCGGCCGCAGGACCAGCCCGCCGATGTCGACACCGTCGGCGACGACGGCGAGGTAGACGAGCGCCGGACCGGGGACGACCGACAGGGCGTGCTCGCTGCCGGCGGGCATGCGCGCCACGTCGCCGGTGCGCACGACCGCTCCGCTCGTGTCGTCCCGCAGGGCACCCTGCACCACGAGCACCGCCTCGGACCCGAGGTGGCGGTGGCTCGGGAAGGCCTGGCCGCGCTCGATGCGCACGAAGCCGGTGATGGCGCCGCGCACCGCGGGCCCGCCCGCGACGTGAAAGAGCGCGATGCCCGGCCCCGGGCCCGGCCCCCAGCTCGAGGGCCGGTCCACGGCGTCGAGCAGAGCCGCCGCCTCGGCGGCCCCGAGGTCGAGCAGCGCTGCGCCGCGCACCGCGAAGCGCGCGAGCCGGCCGCTCGCCGTCGACTGCATCAGCCGGCCGCGCAGCCCGAGCGAGGGCGCGAGCGGCGGCAAGGACGCCGCGATGGCGCCGAGCTCGTTCGGTTGCATGCCTGCCTCCATGGTCTCCCGCAAGAAGTCGTCGAGCTCGTCGTCGCGTGGGTCGGTCACGGTGCACCTCCCTCGTGTGCGCCGAGCTGCGTGCGCAGCTTGGCGATCGCAGCCGCGACGCGGCTCTTCACCGTGCCGAGCGGTACGCCCACCCTGGCGGCGATCTGCGCCGAGGAGAGGCCCTCGAAGTAGCCGAGCTCGAGCACCATGCGCTGCTCGCCCGGCAGGCGCGCGAGCGCGTCGCGCAGCACGCGCTCGTCGCCGGCGCGCTCCTGCGACGCCGCGGCGCGCGGCTCGGCCACCGACAGCGCATCGAGCGGCACGGACCGAGCGAGGCGCGCCGAGCGCACGCGGTCGAGCGCACGGGAGCGCACGCGCAACTGCAGCCACACGGCGACCGTGCCGCGCGCGGGGTCGTAGTCGCCCGCGCGCTGCCACACGGTGACGAAGACGTCGTGGAGCAGGTCCTCGGCCTCGCGCCGGTCCCGCAGGATGTGGGCCGCGACGGCGAGGAGCACGGGACCGTGGCGGTCGTAGAGGCGACCGAGCGCCTCGCGATCGCCCTCGGCGACGGCGAGCACGTCCGCCGTGTCGGGATCGTCGCGGTCGTCCATGGTGCTCACGCTCCGTTCGCTCGCAGGGCGATGCAATCGCCGCAGCTCGGACACGGCAGCTCGCGCGTGAAGAGGGCCCGGTTCTCGGGCACCCGCTCGAGGAAGCTGCGGCGCAGGTGCGGGTCGCAGAGGCGCGCCGCCGTCGCGCGCAACCGCACGCGTGCGGCCTCGAGCGCCGCGGCCGCCTCGGCGTCGTCGCCCACGGCGCTCATGACCTCGACATAGGCGAGGCGCACGAGCGCCTCGAGCTCCTCGATGCCCTCGAAGCTCGCGAGCAGGCGCATGGCCGCCCGGGCGGCGCTCTCGGCGCGCACCAGGTGGCCGAGGCCGAGCGCGGCGCGCGCCAGCACGGCGAGCGCGCCCACGCGCGCGGGAGCGTTCGGATCGAGCAGCGCGAAGGCGCGCCGCGCCTGGCTTGCCGCCTCGGCGTGGTCACCCGCCTGCGCCGCGAAGCGGCCGAGGTAGATGCGCGTCCAGGCCTCGAGCTGCCGGTCGCCGTGACTCTGGGTCTCGGCGAGCACCGCGAGTGCGAGCGCCGTCGCGCCCCCGAGGTCGCCCTCGGCGGCCGCGACGAGCGCGAGGTTCTGCCGCGCCCGGGTCGCGACGGCGTCGAGGCCCATGGCGCGCGCGGCCGCGAGCGCCTGCTCGAGCGTGGCCCGCGCCTCCGGGTAGGCGCCGAGCTCCACGTACGCGAAGCCGAGGCTGACGCGCGCGTTGCAGGCCTCGCGCTCGTCGCCCGCCTCGCCGTGCTCGAGCGCGGCGCGGTAGCCCTCGAAGTCGCCCGCCACGTCGCCCGCGTGCCGGGCCCGCGCGCCGTGCAAGCGATGCACCTCGGCGCGGGCGCGCGGCGTGAGGTCGGTCGCGCTCGCGAGCAGCCGCTCGCAACCCGTGGTGAGCGCGCCGGCCCCGCGGTAGTCCCCCGCCTGGAAGAGCACGCGCGCCGCCTGGCACAGGGCCGAGAGCCGCGCGCTCGCCGCGCCCTCGGCGTGCGGCTCGGTGAGCAGGCGCTCGGCCCAGAGCGGGGCGCTCGCGAAGCGCCCGAGGCGGAGGTGGGCCGTCAAGAGCTCCTCGGCCGCGCGGTACCACGCCGCCGTCCCGGGCGTGGCGTGCTCGGCGGCGCGGAGCGCGTGCTCGACCCCCTCGGCGAAGCGCCCGAGCCAGCGCGCACCCTCGGCGGCGCACAGGCCGAGCTCGGCCGCGAGCTCCCCCGCCGCGCCGAGCTCGAGGCCGCGCCGGGCGCGCGCGATGGCGGCCTCGAAGTCGTGGGCCTCGAGCGCCTGGGCGGCCGCTCGGCCGAGCGCGACGGCCGCCCGCGCGGTCTCGCCGCCACGCGCGAAGTGCTCGGCGAGGGTCGAGGGATCGCTCTCGCCGGCGCGCTCGAGCCAGGCGCCCGCCAGCCGATGCCCGAGGCGCTGATCCTCGGGAGTGAGCAGCGCGTACGCGGCCTCGCGCACCGTGAGACTCCGGAACGCGTACTCGCGCTCGCTCGGGAAGCGACAGTCGGCGCGCCGGTACACGAGCTCCCGCTCGCACAGGAGCTCGAGCGCGCGCTCGAGGGCGCCGGTGCGCTCCACGGCGCGACCGAGCAGCGCCGCGACGCCGCCGTGCCAGAAGGCGGCGCCGTACACGCTCGCGGCGCGGAGCACGCGCCGCGCCTCGGGATCGAGCGCCTCGAGGCGCGCCTGCACCATCGCGAGCACGGTCTCGGGCAGGGCGCCCACACGCCCCTCGGCCGCGACGCGCACGAGCTCCTCGAGGAAGAAGGCGTTGCCGCCCGAGCGCTCGACGATCGCCGCGACCCCCGCCGCGTCGGCCCGGTCGCCGAGCGCCTGGCGCACGAGCTCCTCGGCCGCGCGGCGCGTGAGGCCGCCGAGGCGCAGCTCCTGCACGCCGCGCTGGTCCCACAGGCGCGGGAAGACGGCGTGGACCTCGGGCCGGCCGAGCGCGACCACGAAGATCGGCAGCTCGGGGTGCACGCGCAGCACGGTGTCGCAGAGCTCGAGGCTCGGGGCGTCGCCCCACTGCAGATCGTCGACGGCGATGAGCAGCGGGTGGGCGGCGGCCTCGGCGGCGCAGAGCTCGACGAAGGCGCGCCGGATCTGGTCGCCCATGAGCAAGGGATCGCGCCGCGCCGCCTCGAGCTCGGGGCTCTCGGGGCCGTCGGCCGGGATGCCCGCGAGCTCGCCCAGGAACTCGGAGATCCGGGCGACGCTCGCCGGCGGAACGTGGCGCTGCACGCGCGCGCGGAGCTTCTGCGAGCGCAGGGCCACGGGCTCGCCGTCGCGGATGCCGGCGGCCCGGCGCAGCGCGGGCGCGATCATGCCGAAGGGCGCGTGCGCCGAAAGCGGGCTCTGGCGACAGAGCCAGACTTCCCAGCCCTCCTCGCGACGGCGCAGCCGCTCCGAGAGCTCGAAGCGCAGGCGCGATTTGCCGACCCCCGCCTCGCCCGTCACGAGCATCGCCCGCGCCACGGACTCTTGCCGGCACTCCGTCGCGGTCGCCTCGAGGATCGACAGCTCGCGCTGCCGGCCGACGCACGGCATGGGGCGGCCGAGCAGCGTGCGCACGGTCTCGGGAGCCTGGCGCTCACCGAGCAGAACGAGCCCGTGCGCGTCGCCGCCGAGCTCGAAGCCGTCGCAGAGCAGGCCCGCCGTGACCTCGTCGACGCGGATGGCGCCGGGCAGTCCCCGCACGCCGCTCCCCAGCGCGAGCGCGCGCTCGACGACGTCGCCCACCGGCAGGCGCGCCGCGAGGACGCCGCGGCCGGTCGCGACCGCGATGCGCGCACCGGGCATGAGCTCGCGCGCAACGAGCGCCGAGCGGGCGATGCGGGCGACGCCCTCGCTCGGGCGCCCGTCGCCCGACACGAGCGCGAGGAGCGAGCCGTCGACGAGCACGTGCACGGACGCCCCGTAGGGCGAGAGAGCGCGCGCGAGGTTGCGGCTCGCGGGGCTCGGGCTCGCGGCCTCGAGCGTGCGCTGCGTGGCGAGACCGTCCGGCCCAGCCGGAGCGGGCGGGACGTGGCAGAGCGTCGGATCGTGCCCCAGCGTGTCGGCCAGGCGCTCGGGCTCGTGCTCGGCCGGCACCGCCACGAGGAGCGAGAGCAGGCGCTGCTCGCTGTCGGTGAGCGTCGGAGGGCGCTCGCTCTGCGCCGCGCGACGCCCGCCGTCGACCGCGCCGAGGCGGTCGAGCTCGGCGGCGAGGCACGCACCGTCCGCGGGGCGCGCGTCCGGCACCTTGTCGAGCATGCGGGCCACGAGCGCGTCGAGCGCCGGGGACACGTCCGCGAAGCGCTCGGAGAGGCGCGGCGCCTCGGACAGGAGGATCTTCGCCAGGACGGCGATGGGCGCGTCCCCGTCGAAGGGCGGCGACCCGGTCAGGCACTCGTAGAGCACGCACCCGAGCGAGAACACGTCGGCGCGGGCGTCGACGGCGTGGCTCCCGGCCGCCTGCTCGGGCGCCATGTACCACGGCGTGCCGAGCACGGCGCCCGTGCGCGTGGCCGGGCGCGTGGCGGTCTCGAGGCGCGCGACGCCGAAGTCGAGGAGCCTCGCGTCCTCGGTGCGGCCACCGTCGAGGAAGATGTTGCTCGGCTTGATGTCGCGGTGCACGACGCCCGCGGCGTGGGCGGCGCCGAGCGCACCGGCGACCGCGCGCGCCACGGCGAGGCTCTCCGCCCAGGTCAGCGACGGCCCGCGGACGAGCCGCGTCGCGAGATCTTCTCCCTCGAGCCACTCCATCGCGAGGTACGTCCCCGTCGGCGTGTGGCCATGGGCGACGTAGCGGACGATGGCGGGGTGCGAGAGCGTGGCGAGGATGCCGGCCTCGCGCGCGAAGCGCTGCTCGGCGGGTCCACCCACCCCGGACAGGACCTTCAGGGCCACCGGGCGACCGGTGTGGCGATCGAGCGCACGGTACACGAGGCCCATCCCGCCCTGGCCCGCCAGGTGCTCGAGATCGAAGCGGTTCGCAACCGTGTCGCCAGCCTGCATGCGATGCGTCCTTGGGGCACCCCGCGGGCACCCCGCGGGCACCCCCCCGGGCAGCCCCCGGCACCCGACCGTCTGTCCGAGCAGCAGGGCCAGTACGGGCGAGCGCGACGAACGGATCGGTCGCGCGCCGCACCTTCTGCTCTTTCTCTCTTTCGCCTTTGGACGGCCCGGACGGCCGCGGTAGGCTCCGGAGCGCGATGACCGGTCCGGGGCGAACGAGGGGCTGGCGACGGGTGCTCGCACGGGCAGCGCTCGCGGGGGCGGCCTTCGCGGCCGGCGCGCTCGTCACGGGCCTGCCCGCCCGCGCCCTCGGCCAGCAACCGGTCTCGACCGAGGACCGGACGGCGGCGCGCGAGCTCGGCAACCAGGGCGTCGCGGCCTACCAGGCGCAGGACTACGTCACGGCCCTCGACAAGCTCTCGCGCGCGCACGCCATCGTGAAGCTCACGACGACGGGCCTCTGGCGCGCGCGCTGCCTCGACAAGCTCCTGCGCCTCGTCGACGCGGCCGAGCAGTACCTCGAGGTGACGCGCATGCCGCTCGACCCCACGGCGCTCGAGCAGCACCGCCAGGCCGTCGTCGACGCACAGAAGGAGCGGGAAGCGCTCTTGCCGCGCATCCCGCAGGTGAAGGTGAGCGTGTCGGGCGGCGCCCTGCCCGCGGACGTCAGCGTCAGCATCGACGACAAGCAGCTCTCGGCGGCGCTCATCGGCGCCGACCGGCCCGTCGATCCGGGCAAGCACCGCCTGCGCGTCGAGCGCCGAGCCGGCACCGCGACGACGACGCTGAAGGAGCAGATCTTCGAGGTCGCCGAGCGGCAGCGGCTCGAGCTCCCCCTCGCGCTCGCCGACCTCGGCGCGCCCACGCCCGGCCCGCTGCCTGTGCCAGGACCCGGCCCCGCGCCCGCCCCGCTGCCGGTCCCGGATCCGCACGGCCCCGGCCCGCTCGCGGTCCCGGATCCGCACGCGCCCGGCGACACGCCAGCGCCCGACACCGAGGGCGGAGGCCCGAGCGCACAGGCCATCGGCGGCTGGGTGCTCGTCGGGCTCGGCGGCGCCGGGGTCCTCGCGGGCACGGCCATGGGCGCCGTGGCGGTCGAGCGCAAGGGCGCCCTCGACGGCGGCTGCACGGACGGCGCGTGCCCCCCGGATCTGCACGCGAGCGTCGATCTCTTCTACGCGATGCGCACCGGCTCCACGATCGCCCTGGCCGCCGGCGGCGCCGTCCTGCTCGGCGGCATCGCGGTCATCCTGACGGCCCCCGCGCCACCGCCCGCCCCCGCGGACCAGCCCACCCCGGCGCACAAAGCCCTCGCCCCCACCCCCCGCTGGCGCGCCAGCCTCGGCCTGGGCGGCCTCTCGATCACGGGCGAGCTCTAGCCGCACGCACTCGCTCCCGCTCCCGCTCCCGCTCCCGCTCCCGCTCCCGCTCCCGCTCCCGCTCCCGCTCCCGCTCCCGCTCCCGCTCCCGCTCCCGCTCCCGCGCACGCACTCGCTCACGCGCACGCACTCGCTCCCACTCCCGCGCACGCCCCGGTCGACTGCGCCAGTGCCTTGGTCGACTGCGCCAGTGCCTTGGTCGACTGCGCCAGTGCCTTGGTCGACTCCGCCAGTGCCTTGGTCGACTGCGCCAGTGCCTTGGTCGACTGCGCCAGTGCCTTGGTCGACCGCGCCAGCGCCTTGGTCGACTGCGCCAGCGCCCCGGTCGACTCCGCCAGCGCCCTGGTCGACTCCACGAGCACGCCCCTCGACCACGCCAGCGCGCCGGTCGACTCGGACAGCGCCTTGGTCGACTGCGCCAGCGCCTTGGCCGACCGCGCCAGCGCCTTGGTCGACTGCGCCAGCGCCCCGGTCGACTCGGACAGCGAGCCGGTTCGGCGGGCCCACGCGACGGTCCCCTCGGGCAGACCGTTGGTCGGCTTGGCCAAGGGCGCAGCCGTCTCGGGCCGGGGACCTGCGGGCCTAGCTCGCGCAACCCACGACGTGCTTGAACGAACCGGCGCGCCCATGCGACGCTCCGCCCATGCCGAACACCAAGGTCAATCCTGCGGACTTCACTCGGATCACTCAGGCTGGGCTCAAGGCCCACGGCTTGGCCGTCGCCAACAAAGCGGTGCTCGATCCGCGCCTGCCACCCGGATGCACCGACGCCCTGGCGCAGGATCTCGCCGCGCTCGGCGCCGACGTGCCGACGGCCGCTGCGAAGCGCACGACCGCGAAGGCTGCCACGCGCACGCAGGAGCAGGTCCTCGCCGAGGCGTACGCCCTCGTGACGGCGATCCGCGGCGCCGTGCACAAGAAGGGCGCGAAGGACGTGCAGACCGCCTACGGCGTGGGCAAGAAGGTGAGCGCGACCGTCGTGAAGCACGTCCTCGCGGCGATCAAGATCATCGTGGACCGCGCGAAGGCGAACACCACCGAGGCAACGTCGCTCGGCATCCTGTCGAAGGACGTACAGGCTCTCGAAGCAGACTACACCGCGATCGCCGCGGCCGACGCCACGCAGGAGGCGGAGCGGGCGAACGCCCCGCTCACCACGAAGCAGCGGAACCAGACCGCGCAGCGGATCGTCGGTGCCGTCGTCAGCATCGGCACGGCCGGTGCGATCGAGTTCGCGAAGGACCAGCAGAAGCGCGACGAGTTCGACGCCCTCCTCGCTGCCGTCGCGACCACGAAGGCGAAGAAGCCGCCGGTGGTGGTCGCGTAGACGGCGCGCGGGTACGGCCTGCGGCCCGCCGAACTGGCCAGCATCGCGCCCGCCCCCCTTCCCGCAGTTCGACGAGTCGATGACGTCGAGGTAGTAGACCAGGGCTCGGAGCCGGGCGCGCCTCAGCGGGACCGGCGACACGATTGCGCCTCGAGCCCGTCGAGCGCGTGGTCGCGCTGCACCGGGGGAGGTGGCGTCCTGAGGTCGTGCAGGCGATGAAGGACCTGGCGGATAGCTGGACGGGCGGCGCGTGGACCGACGATGCGGTGAACGAGAAGCTCGACGAACTCGGCGCCGTCGCCAAGGGCAAGAGCGTCAAGCCACGCGGCGACGAGGAGTACGGGCGGCCGCGGGGGGCGCGGAAGAAGAAGAGGCGTTGATCCGCAGTGGCGGAGCGGACATGCTGCCCGTCATGGCGGCCACGAAGCCCTTGCTGCGTCTGGCCCTCGAAGGCGAGGGCTTGTCGCCGGCCGATGTGCCAATCCGGAACCTCGTCGAGCTTCTTTCGGCGGCGGTGGGCGCGCTGGAGGCAGTTGCCACGGAGGCCGGGTTTGCGGCCCCTGTGATGCAGTTGACCGCAGTTCGCAAGGGGTCCGCGGCCTACGACTTCTCGTCCATCTCCGACACGGCGCCGGAGGCGATGCGGAACTTCCATGAAGCCATCCGGACGCGCGGCGCGCATGTTGGAGTCTCGACGCGGCGGGCGTTGGCCCGCTTGTACGACGCCTCGAAGATCGGCGCGTTGCGAGTGGAGATGCATGTCCCAGGCGTTCGCTCGAAACCGCTGCGGATGGCGCCTCCGATCGCGGACCAGCCGCTGGCCTTCGAGCACACGATCGAGCTTCAGGCCCGGGTCATGGGCATGTTCGTCTCGCGCGACGGCGGTGTGATGGTCCGCCTGCGCCCCATCGCTGGTGGCCCGAGCATGGACCTTGTTGCCGATGAGGACGTCGCGACCGCCGCCACTCACCTTTTCAACCGCACCGCCAGGGCGGTATACACCGAGGTCGTCGGAGTTTCCGAGCACGGCACTCTCCATTCGCTGGAGCCCTGGGAGAGCGCCGACTTGCTCGACGTTTTGCGAGGCGTTCGCGACGAGCTTGCCGCAGACGGCGTGTTCATCGACGCCGGGGCATGGCTTGAGGAGCTCGAACAGCAGTGACACAGCCCATGGCCGTGCTCGACACGAGCGTCATCATCCTGTTGCTGTCGCACCAGAAGAGCGAGACCGCTGCGACGAAGAAAAGACGCGAATGCGCTGAGCTTGTCGTCGACGATCTGGTCACACGCGGCACGACTCTGCTCGTCCCAACGCCGGTGATCGCCGAGCTGTGCCGGGATGGAGCGGGCTCGGTGCAGTACGAGCTCTTGGTGCGCGCGCTCAAGCGTCGAGTGCGTACGCTGGCGCTCACGGTCGACGCGGCTGACAAGGCCGGCGCGATGCGGCGCGTCGCGCTGCGGAAGCGACCACCGGATGAGTCTCGCGGCGCCGTGTCCTACGACGCCCTGATCGCAGGATCGGCCGTGGCGGCTGGGGCTCGGTGGATCGTGACGGCCAACCCGCGCGACTACGCGGCGCTGATCCGTGTCACGCAGGCCAACGTCGAGGTGATTTGCACGGACGACCCGCCGAAGATGGGCCAGCTCAACCTGGTTCACCAACGATCCCTCCTTGAGCCGTCGTCGCTCGTAGAGTCACCCGCTGCTGCGCCCGATGCGAAGGGATCCATGCTCCCCAAGTAGGGCGTAGCGGGCGTAGCCCATGAGCGCCAGGAGCAAGACCGCGCCGAGCGCGGCGGCGCTGAGACCGCTACCACCTGAGCCACGCCGAGCCATGGTCTACTCGACCTGCTCGATTGCCGCGACGAACTCGGTGGGCGCGATCTCGGGGCCAAGGGCGTAGTAGGTGACATCAGGGGTTGCAGGTACGGCCGAGCACGTGCCTCCGTAGACCCAGTACACCGGGCCAGCGTGAACCGCGCCCAGCGCGCGCACTGGCACGTTCCAGGTTGGACACGTCGATGCGCCGCCGTTGACCAGCGCGTACGCCGGCGGAACTTGCCCGCAGGACACAGCGAGCACCGGGGCCGTGCACTGCGCGTCGGAGAAGTAGGTGGACGAGTAGCCCGCGGTGGGCAGACATCGCAGCACGCCGTCCGATGCCTTCGAGAAGGCGCAGTTCTCCTGCCGCTCCGCGTCGAAGAACCCGACATGCGCCTGGGACCCGTCTTCGCCCACGTAGATGCGCGCCCGCAGGCGCGCGCCGCTCGCGTACGCCGGCGGTTCGGCTGTTGCAGTCGTCGTGGTGGCGGTCGAGCTCGTCGAGGTGTCGGGGAAGACGTCGACGCTCGGTGAGGCGCACCCGCAGCACGCGATGACCGCAAACCACAGCTTCTTCATGATCAAGCACCTCCCATCATCGCGCCGCAGCTCTGGCAGGCCCGGAGCTCCGCCGCCGTCAGCTGTCCGCAGTAGCGGCACCGCATAACGACGACCTGCCGCTCCACGATCTGGTGCAGGACCGGCTGCCGCTGCGACGCGGCCGCCTGTCGCTGGTGAACACGGGCGCGGATGGCGCTTGCCGCATCGAGCGCGCCGGCCTTCGTGATGAAGCTGATGGCGCCGCCGGCCGCGAGCGTGATCAGGAGTTGGCCGTTGATCTCCTGCACGTTGGTGATCGTCTCGTACGGAACTTCCCTCGCCGCTGCCGGCGGACGCACCAGGTTGCGCTCGAAGCCCCAGGCGGCGCCCTCGCACACGCCGAGCGCGTGTTCCTCCGCCACCAGCACGGCGAACTCGTGGTGGAGCGCACCCGCGATGAACGGGCTCGTGCCGTGCCAGAACCCCACCGTGACCGTGTTCTGTGGTCGGTAGCGTGGCCCAAGTCTCGCGAGCGCCGCCTGCACCACCTGCGTGCGAGCCGCGTCGTACCCGCGCCCGGCGTCGGCGTTGATCATTGCCGCCCCGACCACCGCCAACACGAGCGGGAGCAACCCGAGCGGTCCGAGCGGCAAGAACGCGTACGCCGCGCCCTTGGACACCAGCGCGACGCACGCAAGAACAGCGCCAGCGACGGCAAGAGAGATGGCCCCTGTAGCGCGCCAGCCCCACCACTTGCACCAGTCCCTGATGTTCAAGGCTCCACCGTGTTGACCTACTGGCAGACCTTCGGCGAGCCCGCGAAGCAGACGTTGCTCGCGCAATCCGAGTTGACGATGCACAGCTTGCCCGCGCCGCAGGCGATGTTGCAGGTCGAGTTGGGCGCCGCGGTGCCCCCGCAGTTCACGTCGGTCTCGGTGCCGTCCTTGACGCCGTTGTTGCAGTTGACGAAGCCGCCGCAGCCGTCGGAGATGGTGCCGCAGGTGCGGGTCTGGTTCTGGCAGTTGTTCGGACAGGCGCACTGGTAGGGGGTGCCGAACTCGACGTTGCAGATCTCCGGCGCCTGGCACTGGAGGGTCGTGACGCACTCGACGCACGCGCCGATGCCGTTGCACACCGTGCCGCCGTTCTCGGAGCACGGAGTCAGCGCGGGCTGGTTCGCGCATTCTCCCGGCGCCGGAGCGACGCAAGACCGAACGTGCTTGAGGTAGCCCTCGAGCAGGGGCTGCAAGAAATCCGTGCGACAGGCGCCCGAGCAGTTCACGCCGAGTTGCAGGGCCAAGGACGTGAGGGTGCCAGCGTTGCCGAAGCGGCGCGTCGCCATGATCCCGGCGTTGGTTTGCCGGTCGCAGGTGCGGCCGACCACCACGCCGCCGTTCGCCTGGGCGTCCATGAAGTGCAGCATGTGGAAGGACGCGGCCGAGATCGGGAAGTCGTACGTGAGCGGCAGGAGCGAGGTGATCGTGCTCGCGCCCACGGTCGACCACTGGGGCGTGCAGCCGTTCGAGTCGAGCCACTGGGCCGTACCGTCCGTGGTCAGGTAGTTTCCGACCCAGGTCGTGAAGGACGGCACGGCGTCCCCGCCGAAGACCGCCACGTGCGCGCCCCCGAAGATGGCAGCGGCGTAGTTCGGCGGATTGCCGCTGTTGCCATCGATCGATGTGAGGAGCACACCGCCAGAGCCCGGGGCGGCGAAGCCAGCGACCTGGGTGTAACTCTCGCCGAGCGCATCGAGCGCCAGGATGATCTGGGCCGCCGCGTTGGTGCCCACGACGCCCACGACGACGGGGCTGCGCGTGCAGTCGCTCCGGCAGCCGTCGAGGTCGACGCCGTTGCCGTCGTCGCACTGCTCGGTCGGACCGACGACGCAGTTGCCGCAGATGGTGTCGGGGAGGCACACGCTCGGGACGCCCGAACACACGTAGCCGGGCTCGACGGCGCAGCCCGCGCTGCAGCCGTCGCCACTCTGTGTGTCCTGGTCGTCGCACCCCTCAGCGCCCTTGACGAGCCCGTCGCCGCAGATGCCCTGGCAGACGCTCGGCTCGTCACTGCAGGTGAAGCCGGCCTCCACGGCGCAGCTCCCGTCGCAGCCGTCTGTAGCGGTCGTGTTGCCGTCGTCGCAGGACTCCGCGGGTGTGGCGATCTGGCCGTCCCCGCAGAAGGCGGCGCCGCCGCTCCCACCGGTGCCTCCGGCTCCGCCAGGCGCCCCTCCTGCGTGCCCGCCAGCACCGCCTCCGCCCTGGGCTGAGCCGCACTCGCACGCGCCCCATCGGGACCCGTCGTCGCTGCAGACCTGCGCACCGGAGCAGACGCCCGGCCCGACACAGAGCTGCGTCGCTCCGGGGACGCACGCGAGGGCTTCCATCTCCGACGGGCCGCAGGACCAGACGGCCGCCACGAGCGGGACAGCGAGCGTCGCGAAGATCAGGTGACGGGTCACGTCATGCTCCGCAAGCCGGCGACGCTGAGCGTGAAGTAGTGCCCGCGCTCGCCGCAGATCCAGCGGCACCGGCTCGCCGCTTGGTGCACGGGGAGGTGCTCAAGCCGCACGTACGGCATGTGCTCAGTCTCGTACATGAACGGGATCCTCCGCCAACCGCCCGCCGAACGCCATTACACGGGTATTACAGAACGTGGGGCCATGTCGCACCTATCTTGCGGCAGCAGGCGACCCGCCGAAGCTCACGACCGCCGGCATCAACGTGCTCACGAAGCTCCCGCTAGCGCGCAAGCCTCAGCCTCGGCGGGCTGTCGATCACGGGCGAACTCTCTAGCGAGGTGCTCCCGCTCGCGCGCCGGTTCGCTGTCACCACGAAGTGGCCTCCAGGGTCACGTCGGCTACGGCCGTCACCCGCAGGCACCAATCGTCCTCGTTGTCGTTGTAGAGGTCGACGCGCAAGGGCCGCACCCCGGTGCCGTGCGCCAGGAGCGAGCCGTCGCCCCGGTGCGACCCCCATTCGCAATAGGCTACGTCCTCGTAGAGGTAGCAGCCCGGCGTGTCCCAGTCCCCGTGCTGGAGCGCCCAGTAGCTCTCGGACCACATGTCGTCCCAGTGGATGAGGGTCACCGAAAGATCGGCTGGGATCGGCCCCGAGATCCGAACAGCGAACGCCACGCGCGACACGGATGTGCAGGTCTTGTCGCACCCCGACACCACCGTGCTCGCCGCGGCCGAGAGCACGAGCGCGATGCCGAGCGATACCCTCGCCCATGCGCGCCGGCGGCTCACGGCCCCCACCCCTGCGCCAGCGTGTCGAGCGCGCTCAGATCGAAGCGCAGGTACCGCTGGAAGAGTGAGTAGTGGAGCGACTTGTCGGTCTCCATCGCCACGAGCTCTTGGGTCGAGACAGCTGCGAGCGTGAGAAACGTGCCGGGGCGCGCCTCGATGCGCCAGAGCCTCTGGGTCGGCATGTGGACGACGATGAGGGCAGGACCCACGTTGTGGCCCGGGTCTCCGCCGTTCGACATCGCCACGTACTCCCCCGCGACGCCCAGCGGTACAGGGCCCGAGAGCGTGCTCGTGAGGTCCGGTCCTTGGGTGACAGCGATGGCGGCGGGATCGACCGCGTACGGCGACCAGTAGAGCTCGGCCGTCTCGTAGCTCCCGATGGCCGTCATCGGCCCGTGCACGCCCACCCATGCGATGGTCGCGTCGTCGAGGCCGAGCCCGGCCACGTCCCACGGCCCCTCGACGAGCACCCGCTGCCCGCTCGCCTTCGTCCAGCTTCGAATGGGCGAGGGCACGAGGCCCCAGTCGACCCAGAGCACGAGATCGCGCCGCGCCTTGGCGGGCCCTTGCCAGGAGCCCGAGGCGTAGACGGTCGTCAGCGCGAGCGCGCCAGGCTCGGCGGTCAAGCGGATGACGCCACCGCCGTCAACGGTCCCCCAGCCATCATCCCACGAGAACCAGGACGGGTGATTGTCCGACGTATCGTAGGCGAAGCCGCCGACGAGCGTGCCCGTCGCGACGTCGTAGCGCGCCGCGTAGTCCCGCACACCATTGCCGGGGAACCACGCCGTGTCGACGACGAAGCCCGCGTCCTCCTTGCCGGCAAAGGAAACGCACTCGCCACCGTAGGTCGTCCGGAGCACGAGGAGCACGGCGCCGTCCGAAAGACGCTCGAGGACCTGGTAGCCGGAGGCGCCCCCCGTGTACGTGCGAAGGTAGACCTCCGCGCCGGCCGAGCGCCCCGCAGAGCCCACGTGTAGCGCCTCCGTTTGGCCGGCAATGGTGAGGGCGTCGGACGCTTGGCACCCTGGGCCGCAGGCGGTCCAGGCCCGAGCCGGCCACGCTGCCTGGGTGAGATCGAAGAGGCGCCCGTCGCAGGGCTCGAGCCCGGCTACCGGCAGCCACGGGCCCTCGGGCGGCGACCCGCCCTGTCCGCCAGTCGACGTCGAGGTCGACGAGCTCGTCGTGCTCGTCGTGCTCGTCGTGGTCGTGGTCCCGCTCTGGCCAGCAGAACCGGAGCCGCCGCCGCCTCCGCCGGCATCGACCATGGTCTGATCGTCTTGCGCGGTGCAACCGCACGAAGCGTGGAGGAGCCACAGAGCGGCGGAGGCCGCCACGTAGAGCAAGCGCGACCGTGATCTCATGGCCGGCCTCAGAACCGCGACGGGCCCGCGGCCGAAGCTTCGAAGGCGCCGGCGGACACCTTGACCATGTGCTGCGTCCCGTTCTGCAACACGGCCGCGACGATGCCGGATGCGCTCGTGATGGGCTCGTCGAGCAGGGTCCCCGTGACCTTGGCGCGTCCCGTCCACCGGACCGTGCCGTCCTCCGCCATGATCATGCGGAAGAGATCGAGGCGCTGCTTCTCGGCGCGCGCACCGAAGAGCACGAACGAGCCGTCCCCGAGCGGAACGAGCGAAACCCTCTGATAGCGCTTGGGCTTCTGCGCCTCGGGCGGCCCCGGGCGCCACGCCGCGACGAAGTGTCCCTTGTGGCTCACGCGCTCGAACACGAGGAGGCGTGTCTCGGTGCGGATCTGGTCGGCGGCGCACGGGCCGCGGCCGTCGCCGTGGGCGAGGTGCGCTGCAAGAGCGGCCGGCGCGACCGAAAGCGTCGTGTCACCGCCGCCCAACTTCTTCGTCCGGTGGCAGACAAAGACCTTCTCGGCGGCGTCGTCCGGATCGTCCGGTCCGCCGTCGGGCGCCTCGTGTGAGACGAGCGGTGTCGCGCGCTCCTCCCACTCGTCGAGCACCACGATCGTGTGGCGCTCCACGTCGTAGGTGACGGCGAGCGGGAGGCCGACCTGGAGCGAGGAGAACATCTCGCGCTGCCAGGTATGCGGACCAAGGTCGTAGCGCCAAATCTCCCCGATCGGTCGCTCGTCCGCGTCGCGACCGCCGACGAGGAAGAGCACGCCGTCGGTCAAGGAGAGGACCCCGCGCGCGCCGGTCCGTGCGCCCGGCAAGGGTCCGCCGATGGGGACCGGCACGGGCTGCGCCGCGTCGATCGCCGGGCCGTCGAGCGGCAACGGCGCCGGCTCCCGTGGAGGCTCTGTCGGCCGCTCGTCGCGCACCGACAAAACTCCGGTGCGACTCACGACGTCGAGCACGGGCGTCGCGCCATCCCAGGGATCGGGCAAGGCCACGAACATCGTGTCGCTGCCGAGGGCGCGCGTCCGAACGCCGGTCTCGACGGGCCGGAGCCACTGCGTCCGACCGTCGAGCAGAAGGCGCTGCACGATGGGCGAGAGCAAGCGCGACGCGTCCTCCACCCTCACCGAGGGCCCGCCGGTGAGCAACAGCGTGCCCTCCGCCGCGAGGATGCGGGTGGGCGTGCGGTTCGTCCACTCGACGCTCAAGTCGGGTGGGTTGATGACGGGCTGATCCGCACGGAGCTGCAGCGAGCACCCGCCCGGAGGCAGGCACGGCGCGGAGTAGAGCGGCGGCGGGTGGAGCGGCTTGGGCTGCGCCAGAAGGGGCGTCTTGACGTAGCTGTACGTCGAGCGCAGGAGCTGCCCGGTGGCCGCGTCGCGCGGCGACGCGTTCGCCGCCGTCGGCAGGGCGACGCTCCAGAAGAGGCCGGCGGTTTCATGGCCGTTCGCGCCGTGGCCCGCGATGTGCCCCGCGTCGATGTCCCTCCTCACCCGCCACACGAGCGTCTCGGGGCTTCCGATGCGCAGGGTCTGGTACTCCGAGTCTCCCGGGAGCTCGTCATCCGGGTGCGTCTCGAAGTCGATTTCGGCGATCGGGTTGGTGAACGTGCGCGACGGGAAGTGCGCGTCGGTCACGGCCGCCGGGTAGACATCCGCACCGTTCGCCGTAAGCGCCGTCGCGACCGTCACACGCTCGTAGCTGCTATTGGGATCCGTGTAGGCGTTCTGGAAGAGAGGGCATCGCTGCGACCTGCACGCCGCGCGCGAGAACGGCGAACCGTTCGAGTAACAGTCGCACTGCCTGAACCCAACGGGCGCGGCAAACGAGTTCGGCGCCGAGCTCTCGTGCCCGATGGTAGCGGTCGCGAAAAACCGCACGCTGTCCCCGCAAGGCTCGGCGGGCTCGCCAGCGACCGTGCACTGCGCGTTCTGGTCCTCCCACGGGAGCACATTGGGGCGCGCGACGTACAGCGGCACCTCCTCACGCGTGGGACCGGTTCGGGTGCCCGTCGACCAACGGGACGAGGAAAAGACCCCCGCCCGAGTCGCCGTGCCCGTGCGTGCTCCCGTGGGTCTCGTCGTCTCCACCCGTCTCGAGGGCATCGCCGGAGAGGCAGTTGCCGCTTCGATAATGCAGGGCGGGATCGACGGGGCCGGTGCGGCGCACGCCCTGCCCCGTGTCCTCCCACCACACCGTGGCACCGCGGCCAGTCTGGTAGTACTCGACGCCGCCGGGGAAGTGCAGATCCGCAAACGCAAAGACATCCAGCCCCGTGAACACCGTCGGCACATCCAGCATGACCGAGGTAGGGATTGGGTCCGCGAGGATCAGGACAGCCACGTCCGCCAGCGCGGTGTCGATGCCACCGCCGGTGCAGACTTCGCAAATGTCGAACTCCGGCTCGTGATGGTGGATCGCGGTAACCTGGGTGGCGAAGCCCTGCGGAAGGGTGAACGTGTCGGGCACGGGCGTGCACGTGCAGTGGCGCGCTGTCAGGACGGCGGTGCGGCTCATGGCAACGGCGCTACAGGTGCTGGGCGGAGTGCCGGGCGGTACGAGCGCCTTGATCTCGCCCACGGCGGCGTCGAAGCCCATGTTCCACAGGTTGGTGTCGATCGTGTTGTCGCAACCGGGGCAGCTGTAGATCGGCGCCGACATCTCGCCGAGCCGCTCTTCGGCCAGCGGGTCGGCGCAGGCCGCGGCGCCCGCGGCGAGCCCGAGCGTCGCTACCGGCACCAGCCAACGAGGTGCACTGCGTGGGAGGGTGGCACGGCCGTCATGCGTGCGTGGGTGCGTGCGCATGACCATCAGGCTACGAGTGCCCGGTGGGGGATGTAAAGCGCACCCGCTCCCGCACCCGCTCCCGCTCCCGCACCCGCAGCCGGGAGCCGGCCCCGCCGCCGCCCCGCGTCCCCACCACCTGCTATCCTGGCATCTCTTGCCGAGCCACCGAGGTGAACCATGACGATGCGCGCACACTGGGAGTCCGTCTACGGCAAGAAGGCGCCCGACGAGGTGAGCTGGTACCGACCCCACCTCGAGCGTTCCCTCGCGTTCGTCGAGGGCGCCGGCCTGGCGAAGGACGCCGCAATCCTCGACGTCGGCGGCGGCGCTTCGACGCTGTGCGACGATCTCCTGGCGCGCGGCTACACCGAGGTCACCGTCCTCGACCTGTCCGCGACTGCGATCGAGGCAGCGCGGGCTCGACTCGGCCCGCGCGCGGCGGGGGTCCACTGGGTCGTCGCCGACGTCACCGAGCTCGCGCTTCCGCCGGGCAGCGTCGCCTTCTGGCACGACCGCGCGGTGTTCCACTTTCTACGCGAGCCGGACGCGCGGCGCCGCTACGTCGCAGCGGTCGAGCGTGCCCTCGCGCCGGGCGGGCACATCGTCGTCGCGACCTTCGGTCCCGACGGCCCAGAGCGCTGCTCGGGGCTGGAGGTGGCGCGCTACGACGCCGATGCCCTTCACGGCGAGTTCGGCAGCGCCTTCCGCAAGGTCGACTCGGTCGTGGAGGTCCATGCGACCCCGTGGGGCACCGAGCAGCAGTTCGTGTACTGCTACTGCCGCCTGGCCCACGAGGCGGCTGCGCCGTCCGGTCGTGCGCGCCCCGGCTGAATCCAACCTCGAAGCTCGAAGCAGCAGGTTGCGCGCGCGTCCTTGCGGCCTGCGGGGCTGATGCGCGATCCGGGCTTCAGACCTCGAGGAGCGGCACACCGTACGCGGCGAAGTGCCGGTCACTGGTCGCGATGGTGAGGCGCTCGACCTGGGCTTGCGCGATGAGCAGCCGGTCGAAGGGATCGCCGTGATGGGCGGGCAGCGCCTCCACGGCGAGGACGTGCTCGAGGGACACGTCGAGCACCGACGCCGCGAGATCGTCCACGAGCGCGCGGACGACGTGAGCGAGCGGGCGCTGCAGCCGGACTTTGCCGAGCGCCTGTTTGATGGCGAGCTCCCAGGGACTCACGACGCTCACGACCAAGATCTGCGCGCGCGCGATCGCGGCCCGCGTGCGGCGCGACAACCGCGCGGGCTCCTGCAGCGCCCAGAGCGCCACGTGCGTGTCGAGCAGGAGCCTCATCGCCGCACGAAGTCGAGCTCCTCGATGGTCAACGGCGCGTCGAAGTCGTCGGCGACCACCGCGACTCCCTTCAGGGTGCCGAACCGGCGCGGACCTCGAGGCGGCGTCGCCGGCACGAGTCGCGCGACCGGACGGCCGTGCCGCGTGATGACGACCTCCTCGCCGGCCTCCACGGCGGCGAGCAGGCGAGAGAGCTGCGTCTTGGCGTTGTACACGGAGACCGCATTCACGCCTCGAAGCTAGCTCTGACCAGAAGTCTAGTCAACAGCCCGCACGGCGCGCGGATCGGACCCATTCCTCGCCCGCACCCGCTCACGCACCCGCACCCGCACCCGCGCCCGCGCCCGCGCCCGCACCCGCGGCGGTCTCCTCGGGCAGACCTTGGGTCGGCTTGGCCGGGGCGCCGGCCGTCTCGGGCCGGTGGGTGGTACCCGCCCCACCGGGGTCGCCCCCGAGCGCGGCGTCCCTTACGGCGGCGGCGCGAGCACCACGACCGGCACCTCGGAGCAGCGTGCGAGCGCGGCGTCGCCGGTCCAGAATTGCGTCGCACCGCCCGCAATCGCCGTCGCGAGGTGGACCGCGTCGAGGTAGGTCTCAGCCACCGCGTTCCCATGCGGCGCGCTCGGCTGCGAGCGCCCGATCGATCTCTTCCTTCGAGCGCGTTCCCGGGGGGAAGTCGGCCAGCACGGTGAGCAGGCGCGAGGCCGGCACGGGCGTCGCGCCCTCTGTGACCGGGCGGACGAAGACTTCGACCTCACCGTCGAGCTCGTC
This sequence comes from Myxococcales bacterium, assembly GCA_016212965.1. Classification (GTDB taxonomy): domain Bacteria; phylum Myxococcota_A; class Polyangia; order Polyangiales; family Polyangiaceae; genus JACRDA01. Next base: position 11,801 of record JACRDA010000430.1, on the reverse strand, counting down.
CACCGGTTCGTCGAGCTCGATGCGCCGGCCGTGGAGCCTGCCGCGAACGACGACACCCCGTTCCATGCTGCACACTCTAGCTCGTTCGACGACCTGGCGCGATCGACCGTGCGTAGCGAAGTCGCCCGCTCCCCCTGCCGCCTTGCCGCTCCCGGCCCGGATGTGCCAGCCTGCGCCCCATGACGCCCATCGACCGCGCGGCCGAGCTGCGGCGCGACGCCGAGCACCAGCGCGCGGCGCGCGCGAACCCTCGCTCGCTCGTGCTCCCGGTGTGGCGCAGCAAGAGCTTCATCCCGAACGGCGAGGCACGGGACGAGCTCTCGGTCGGCCACGCCGGCGCGCTCCTCGCGAGCGGGACGGTCGTGTGGCTCGGCCGGCTCGGGGAGCGGGACTGCTTCGCCGTCGAGCTCGACGCCGGGCTCGACGATCCGCTCGTCTTGCCGGAGCTGCGCGGCCGCGGCGAGTTCCACGAGCTGCGCCTCGTCGGGAGCCTGCTCGAGCCCGCCGACGCCGGCCTGCTCGCCTACGCGCGCGGCATCCTCTACTGGCACAAGCACCACCGCTTCTGCCCGAGCTGCGGGGGCCCGACGGTGCCGAAGCAGGCGGGGCACGTGCGCGCCTGCAGCGGCTGCCAGAAGAAGCACTTCCCGCGCGTCGAGCCGGCCATCATGCTGCTCGTCGTCGACGGGGATCGCTGCCTCCTGGCGCGCCAGCCGGGGTGGCCGAAGGGCATGTACTCCGCGCTCGCCGGCTTCGTCGAGACGGGCGAGAGCCTCGAGGACGCGGCGCGCCGCGAGGCCTTCGAGGAGGTCGGGCTCGAGCTCACCGAGCTCCGCTACGTGCAGAGCCAGCCCTGGCCGTTCCCTGCCTCGCTCATGCTCGGCTTCATGGCCCACGCGAAGCCGGGCGAGATCCGCCTCGACAAGGAGGAGCTCGAGGAGGCCCGCTGGGTGAGCCGCGACGAGGTGCGGCGCGCCGACGGCTTCTTCATCCCGCCGCCCTTCTCGCTCGCGCACCAGCTCATCATGCGCTTCGTCGGCGCGCCCTGACGGCCCGCGCGCGACGCGGCACGCCCCGACGGCACGCGCGCGACGTGGCGCGGCCGGCGCGCGGTCAGGGCAAGATCAGGCGCGCGACACAGCCCGCCGGACCGCAGCCGAGCCACCCCGTGACGGGGCTCGGGTCGCCCTCGTCCGCGCTGCCCTCGGGCGCGGTCGCGAGATCGACCGCGACGAGCGTGCCCCCGACGGCGCACAGGCCGACGCCGAGCCCGAGCGCCACGCGCGCCCCGAGCTGGAAGCTGTCCATCGAGTCGGCCGCGGAGAGCGCGTCGAGCTGGATGGTCGCGTCGCGAGCGTCCTGTTCGGCGCGGGCGCGGGCGACCTCGAGCCCGAGCGCGGCCACGAGCGAGGCAGCGCCGGCACCGAAGGTCGCGATGCCGATGGGTAGCAGCGGCGGGCGCTCGGCCGGCTCGACGGCCGGGGCGGGCACCGGGACCACCGGCGACGGCGCGGGCGTCGGCTCGACGGGGCCTGGCTCGACCACGAGCGACTCGAGCGGAACGGCGAGATCCATCGCGTGGTCGGCGCCGAGGTCGAAGGGCCGCCGCACGTCGAGGTAGCCCGGGAGCTTCATGTCGAGGATGTGCGTGCCGGGCGGGAGCTCCCCGGTCCACGGGCCCGGCCCGTAGTCGCGCCCGTCGACCGCGAGGACGGCACCCGGGGGCGTGCTCGTGATGGTGATCTGCTGGACGCCGCGCTTCTTCAGCGCCTTCTCCTCGGTCGCGACGCGCGCCTCCATGTCGGCGCGATCGGGCGCGTCGGGCGCGCGCTTCAGGTACTCGCGCGCCCAGCGGAGCGCGCGCGGCGAGTCCTTGAGCGCGTGGTAGGTCTCGGACAGGTTGAAGGCGAAGGCGGGGTCCGCGATGATGCGGTCGGCGTCGAGGAAGAGCTCGACGGCATCGCGATAGCGCTTCTGGTCGAAGGCCTTCTCGCCGTCCGCGTACTTGCGGCGCGCGACCTCGCGCTCCGCCTCGGTCGGCCCCTCGGGCGGGCCGGCGACGGCCGACGGCGCGAGGCCGGAGAGCGCGAGCACGACCGAGACGGCGCCGAGCCAGGCGCGCGTGCGGGCTCCCGCCCGGGATCTCACGACGACGCGTTCGCTCATGTCAGAACTTCGGCTGCTTCAGCTTGCCCGGCACCGTGGCCGAGGTCGTGGCGGGTGGTGGCGGTGGCGCGACGGCGGTGGGCGTCGGCCGCACGGGGGGCTCGGCGAGCCGTGGCGCGGACGCGCTCGCCGCGCTCGCCGCGCTCGTCGCGCTCGCGCTCGCGACCGGCGCCGAGGTGGTCGCCGGCGCGCTCGGCGTCCGAACCGGATCGCCGGTCACGACGGGCGTCGGCTGCGCGGTCGCAGGGGCCTGCTGCACGGGCGTGCTGCCGACCGCGGCGGCAGCATCCGACGGGCTCGTCGCCGCGCGCCCACCGGCCAGCGAGACGACGACGACGATGACGGCGACGACCGCCACCGCAGCCCCACCGACGAGCCACGGGCGACGGCGCGAGGGCGCGAGGGCCTGCGAGGGGGACGCCTGCACCGAGGGGTCGGACGGCGCGGGCGTGGACGAGACGGGCCCGACGCTGCTCGCGCGCGGTCCGCTCGGCGGATTCGAGGGCCAGGCCACGCGCAGGGCCGGCGGCGCCGCGGGTCCCGCACCGGGGCCGCTCGACGGCGCAGGTGGGTCGGAGGGCCACGACTCGCGCCGCGTACCGAGCCCGGGCGTCGTCCACTGGGGCCGGCTCGAGCGCGTGCCCGGCGACGAGCCCGGGACGGGCGTCGAGCGCGGGCGCGGCGAGGACCGCCCGAGGGGCGGCTTCGAGCCGACGCTCGGCGCCGAGCCGCCCGGCGTCAGGCGCATGTCGCGCGGGGTCGAGCGGCGCGCGGGCGGCGCGAGGTTGTCGAGCACGTCGCCGACCACGCGGCTCTCGCGCGCCGTGAACCACTGGGCCTGGAGCGAGGTACCGGACAGATCGCTGTCGTAGCCCTGCTCGAGCAGCCACTCGGCGAGCTCCTGGCCGAGCTGACGCATCGTGAGCCAGCGCTCGTCGGCCTTCTTCGCCATGCCGCGCCGGATGATCTCGGAGAGCCCCGGATCGCCGACGCCCATGGCCGTCAGCGTCGGCGGGTCGTGCTCGACGATGGCGCGCATGAGCGCGTTGTAGTTCGCCCCGCGGAAGGGCTGCTCGCCGGCCATGAGCTCGTAGAGGATGATGCAGATCGCCCAGACGTCGGCGCGCACGTCCGACTCGTCGCCGCGCGCTTGCTCGGGCGACATGTAGCCGGGCGTCCCGACGACGGCACCGACCGCCGTCAGGCGATCCTTGAGGCCGCTGCCGCGGAGCTTCGCGATGCCGAAGTCGATGAGCTTCGGCTGCACGGTGCCGTCCTCGTTGCGCGCGAGGAAGATGTTCTCGGGCTTCACGTCGCGGTGGATGATGCCCTTCTCGTGCGCGCACGAGAGCGCGTGGATGATCGGCAGGATGGTCTGCACCGATTTGACCGGATCGACCTTGCCGCGGCGCGTGACGATGGCGCCGAGGTCCTCGCCCGTGAGCAGCTCCATCACGAGGAAGGGCTCGCCCTTGTCGGTGCGCCCGACGTCGGTCACGCGCACGATCGCGGGGTGGCCGAGCCGCGCGGCGGCGCGCGCCTCTTGCAGCAGGCGCCCGCCGCAGTACTCGCGCTCGACCTCGCCGATGTCGGCGCGGATCACCTTGAGCGCGCACTCGATGTCGAGCCCCTCGTTGTGCGCGAGCCACAGCGTGCCCATCCCGCCCTCGCTGAGCGGCCGCAACAGGCGATACCGGCCCGCGACGAGCTCCTGCTCGACGAGCGAGGCCAGGGGGGCACGCGCGGCAGGGCGCGCATCGGAGACGGGCGCGTCGAGCACGACGGGCTCGGGCACCGAGGCCGGGACGACAGCCACGGACGCGGGCGCCCCCGCCTGCGCGGGGGCCTCCGGTTTGCGCACCGGGCTCGGGCGCGGAGGCTTGTTAGGGCTCGACGACATCCCCGACCTTGCCGCATGGTAGCGCGTCCGGGGCGCTCGGGGGGGAAACTCCGCCGCCGGTCCGGGCGTGGGGTCCGGCGCTCAGTTCGAGCAGGTTCCGCTGCCCGTGCAGGTGCGCGGGCCCGAGCACTCGTGGTACGGGTCGAGGCCCGCGTCGATGGAGCCACAGGTCCCGTCGCCGAGCCCGCCGTTGTAGGCGCCGAGACAGCTCTGGCAGAGCTGGGCACAGGCGGAGTTGCAGCACACGTTCTCGGCGCACGCACCGCTCTGGCACTGCGCCGCCTGGTTGCAGCTGTCGCCGAGCGCCTTCAAGGAGCAGGTGCGGTTGCCGTCGCAGGTGGCGCTGCCGGTGCACTCGCTCTTCGGGTCCTGGCCCGCAGGTACCGCCGTGCAGGTCCCGGTGGAGCCCCCGAGGTCGCAGGCCTCGCAGAGGCCCGCGCAGGCGGCGTCGCAGCAGACGCCGTCCACGCAGCTGCCGCTCTGGCACTCGGTGCCCTGGGCACACGAGGTACCGAGCGCGTGCTGGCACGAGCCGCAATCGCACGAGCCGCCGCAGGTCACGCTCGGGAAGGAGGTCCCGCCCTGGCAGCTCGCGGTGCAGCGGTTCTGTCCACACGTGACGACGGCGCCCGCGCAGCGGTTGCCGCCACAGGCGAGGTCGCAGGTGCCCGAGCCGCAGGCGACTATCGCATTCGCGCAGGAGCCGGTGCAGAGCACCTGGCACGCGTAGAGGTCGGGGCAGTCGATCGTGGCGCCGTCGCAGGCCTGCGAGCCACCGCACTGCACCTCGCAGGCGAAGCCCGGCGGGCACGCGAGCGTCTGGCTCGAGCACTGGCCCGAGTCGTTGCAGTCGATGATGCAGGTGCCGCTCGAGCAGCCGCCGGTACACGCGGCGGGGCAACTACCCGCGGGCGGGCTCGGCTGCTGTCCGCACGAAAAGGCGCAGCCCGCGTCGCCGTCGCAGGTCTGGGGCGGCGCGCACTCGACATCGGGGTCCTGGCCCACCGGAATGTCGGCGCAGGTTCCGTCCGTCGCGCCGGTCTTGTCCTGGCTGCACGCCCGGCAGGTGCCCGTGCACGTCGAGCCGCAGCACACGCCGTCGACGCAGTTGTTGCTGGTGCACTGCGAGCCGACGGTGCAGGGCGAGCCGTTCGGCCCCTTCACGCTGCAGCTCCCGGCGCCGTCGCAGGTGCCGGTGCCCGCGCAGGCGGTCCCCTGCCCGAGCGGTGGGTTCGAGGGCGTCGACCCCGTGCAGGTGTCCGCCGTACACTCGTTGCCGTCGACCGGCAGATCGTTCGTGTCGGCCTGCTGCGTCGTGCCGCCCTGGCCGTCGCACACGACGACCTTGCAGTCGCCCGGGGCTTGCGAGCCCGCCGGCGCCGGCGTGCCCGAAACCGCGTTCTGGAGCCCGCACACGTGCGCCGTGCACGTCGCCGACTGACACACCGTGCCCTGGTTCGCGCAGTCGGCGGGCGCGTTGCAGGCGACGCAGCTGCCCGCGCCGTCGCAGACGGTGCCGCCCGCCTCGCTGCACGCGGTGCCGACGGGCGCCGGCGGGTGCATCGGCGCGCCCGCGTTGCACGCCTCGAGCGTGCACGAGAGCCCGTCGTCGGGGGGGAGATCGGAGTCGAGGGCGTCGAAGTCGAGCCCACCGGCGCCGTTGCAGTGCGCCGACTGGCAGTCGCCCGGCGTCTGCCCGCCCGATGGCAGGACCGTGCCGTCCACGGTGTAGCTGAAGCCGCACTGGCCGCTCTCGCAGATGCGCTGCTGGCAGTAGGTGTCGGTGCCCGGGCAGTCGGTGGGCAGCGTGCAACCGAGGCAGTGCCCCGCGCCGTCACAGGTCAGGACCCCGCCGCAGCCCACGCCCACCTGCTCGGGCGGGTTCGTCGCCACGCCGCCGGTGCACACGTCGGCCGTGCACGGGTTGTCGTCGAAGGGCAGATCGAGATCGTCGGCCTGGGTGGTGGTGCTCCCGGCGCCGTCGCACACGGCGCGCTGGCAGTCGCCGGCGTTCTGGATCGCCAGCACCGTTCCGCTCGTCGTGAACGTCGGCTGGCAGGCGCCGGCGACGCAGCCGCGATCGCGGCACTCGGTCGGCGTGATGTCGGTGCAGTCCGCCGCGGCGACGCACGCCACGCACTGGCCCGTGCCGTCGCAGGTGCGGCCACCGCCCGCGCTGCACGGCGTTCCGAGGCCGGTCGGGGGGTTGGCCGGCACGCCCGCGACGCACGTGTCGTCCGTGCACTCGAGCCCATCGACCGGCAGATCGGTGTCGTCGTTCTGCGTGTCGACGTTGCCGAGGCCGTCGCAGAGCAGGATCTTGCAGTCCCCGGCGTCTTGCTGCCCGGACGGCAGCGGGCCCGCGCCCGCAGCCAGCGTCGCGCACACGTGGTTGATGCAGATCCACAGCTGGCAGGCCGGCGGCGCGCCGCAGTCGGCCACGTCGTCGCACGCGTCGCTGCCGCCCGTGCCGCCCGTGCCGCCGCCCCCCGCCCCGCCCGTGTGGACGGTGCCGGTCGGCACGCAGAGCCGCGTCCCGAGCTCGCACTCGTAGCCGGGCGCGCACTGGCCCGCGGCGTCGCACTGCTTGCCGACGAGCAGCTCCTCGAGCGTCGCGCCGGTGCAGGCGCCGGCCGCGCCCGCCATGCCGGCGAGCACGAACACGAAGGCAAGGGCACGCCGCGCGGCGCTACGGGGTCTCATGGCTCATCCTCATCGCGCTGCCCCCCGGTGCGGACACGAGACTGAAGGCAGGGGGGCAGTATAGCGGGAAACGCGGCGGCCGTTCAGCATCTCCGGAAGGGCCCGCGCGGGCGGCGCTGGGCCGGGGCGGTCGCTCGCGATATGCTGGCGTCTCGCCCTTGTTTCGTGAGGAGCCCACCGTGCCGCGTTTTCTCGCCCTTGCCGCGCTCGCTTCGACCCTTTCTCTCGCGCTCGCCGGCTGCACGGGCGACGAGGAGACGCAGGCAGAGCCGCAGCCCGGCCCCGTGCTGCCGCCGGCCATCTGCCTCGCGCCGCCCGGCGACGGCCCCTACCCGCTCGTCTTCACCGACGTCACGGCCGAGCTCGGCCTCGACGCCGCCGGCCTGCGCATGGTGGGCAACAACCTCACCATCGCCGACTACGACGGCGATCACTGGCCCGACATCACGCTCACGAAGCCCCCGGGCGGCGAGGGTCGCGACGACCCGGCGGCACCGGCCGGCTACTACCGCCTGCTGCGCAACGCGGGCGGCACGGGCTTCGAGGACACCACCTGGACCTCGGGCCTGTTCGCCGCGCGCGACGGCGGCCCGGCGCGCGCCACGACCTTCGTCATCTGGGGCGACGTCGACAACGACGGCGACCTCGACGCCTTCAACGTGGCCTACGAGGACGCGGGCAACGAGAGCGTGCTGCTCGACCACTCGACCCTCTTCCTCAACGACGGCGACGGTACGTTCACGATCGGGCCCGATCAGAGCTTCACGCCGGGCACGCGCGACCCGGCCGCCTCGGCGCTCTTCCTCGACTTCGACCACGACGGGCTGCTCGACCTCTACGTGGGGCACAACTACGGCCAGTACGGCTCGCTCGGCAGCGCCCTCAGCAACTCGCTCTTGCGCGGCGACGGCCTCGGCAACTTCACGGACGTGAGCGCGGCGGCCGGTGTCGCGACGCTCCCGTTCTCGACCTCGAACGCGCTGCAGGCCAAGAACAACCGCCCCACCTGGGGCGTGACCGCGTGCGACCTCGACGGCGACGGCTGGAGCGAGCTGCTCGGCTCGAGCTACGGCCGGCAGTGGAACGAGCTCTACCGTTCGCTCGGCAACGGCACGTTCGAAGATCTCGCGCTCACCTCGGGCTTCGGCCAGGACGCGCTCGTCGACTACACCGACAACTACTCCTTCCGCTGCTACTGCGTGACCCACCCGTCCGCGCCCGACTGCGCCGGCGTCGGCGATCCCGGCGGCTGCGCGAACTGGCCCGGCACCTGGACGCCCGGCTTCGACGATCAGAGCTTCCGCCTGGCCGGCAACAGCTCGAACGCCGTCTGCGGCGACCTCGACAACGACGGCGACCTCGACGTGCTCGCCGTCGCGCTCGCCCACTCCTGGGCCGGCAAGTCGTCGGACAAGACCGAGCTGCTCTACAACGAGGGCTTCCCGGCGCAGCCGCTCGTGCACCGGGATGCGGCCACGACCGGGGTCGCCCGCCAGCACGGCTTCAACTGGAACGAGGGCGACCTCGGCGGCGCGCTCGCCGACCTCGACAACGACGGGCGGCTCGACGTGCTCGTCGCGTCCTCGGACTACCCGGGCACGACCTCGCTCCTGTGGCAGCAGCAGGCCGACGGCAAGTTCGTCGAGGTGGGTGCGGTGACGGGCACACGCATCGACCGGGCACACGGGCTCGGCCTCGTCGACTACGACCGCGACGGCGACTACGACCTCGTCGTCGGCACCTCGCTCGCGCGCTGGGGCGCGAACGACGTTCCCCCCGCGCCCGACGACGCGTACGCGTACCTCCTGCGCAACGACGGCGGCGCCGCCGGCAACAAGATCATGCTCGATCTGCGTGGCGCCGGCGTCGCGGGCGGCAGCAACGCGGACGCGGCCGGCGCGCGCATCACGGTGCACGCGGGCGGACGCACCTTCGTGCGCGAGGTGCAAGACGGCTACGGGCTCTCGGGCTTCCAGCAGGACCACCTCCAGATCATCGGCATCGGCTCGGCGTGCAGCGCCGACGACGTCACGATCCGCTGGCCGAACGCCGCCAACGGCGAGGTGACCTACACGGGCGTGCTCGCCAACTACGTGCTCGTAGTCGAGGAGGGCAAGGAGCTCGCGTACCGGTCGCTCTCCGAGTACGCCCCGCCCTCCCCGTGACCGGGGCCGCCGCCGCGACGCCCGGCCGGCCCTTCGCCGGCATCCCGCTCGTCGGTCGCACGCGCGAGCAGTTCCGGCGGATGCGGCACGACCGGCTCGGCGCGCTCCGCGATTTCAACCGCGAGCAGGGCGACATCCTGCCCGAGGCCGAGGCGGCGCGCCCCAAGACCGCGTTCATCCCGTTCAGCGCGGGCCCGCGCACCTGCATCGGCAACGCCTTCGCCCTGATGGAGGGGCCGCTCGTGCTCGCGACCCTGCTCCACCACGCCGATCTCGCGCTCGTCGACGGCGCGGGCGCCCTTCCCGAGCCCCACGCCACGCTGCGCCCGAAGGGCGGCCTGCCGATGCGGGTCGCCCTCCGCCCCCGCGCCGACCTCGGGTGCGACCGGCCTACCATCGCGGCGGCGCGCAGCTAAGCTTGCCGTCCCGGCCGGGCGCAACGCCCGTGCGCGCCCCCCGAAGCCACGCATGAAGCTCCTCTTCGACATCTTTCCGGTCGTCCTCTTCTTCGCCACCTACAAGATCGCGGACAACATCTACCTCGCGACCGGTGTCGCCATCGCGGCCTCGCTCGCGCAGGTCGGCTACACGTACTGGAAGCACAAGAAGGTCGAGCCGATCATGTGGCTCAGCCTCGCCGTCATCGTCGTGTTCGGCGGCGCGACGCTGCTCTTCCACGACGAGACCTTCATCAAGTGGAAGCCGACCGTCCTCTACTGGGCGACCGGCGTCGTGCTCGGCGGCGCGGCGCTCCTGTTCCGCAAGAACCTCATCCGCATGGCGATGCAGGACAAGGTCGCCCCGCCCGAGCACTTCTGGGGCCGGCTGCTGCTCGCCTGGATCGCGTTCCTCGCGGGTATGGGCGCCCTCAACCTCGCAGTCGCCTACAACTTCTCGACCGAGTTCTGGGTGGGCTTCAAGCTTCTCGGCGGCATCGGCCTCTTGCTCGCGTTCGCGCTCGGACAGGGCCTCTTCCTCGCCCGCTACGTGAAGCCCGACAAGGAGACCGAGAGCGAGGAGTAGCTCTCGGCCCTAGGTCCGGCGCGACCGGATAGCCGTCAGTCGTCAGTCGTCAGTCGTGAGAGCGCACCGCCAACGGCGGGCCGGGCGGGCCCGTGTTCGTCCGGCTGCTCGAAGCGGCCGTAACTCGGGGTAGACCGGAGGTCTGGGGCCAGTTTCGGCCGGTTGGGCCGCGCCGCGCGAGCGACGACCGAGGACCGACAACTGACAACTGACAACTGACGCCCGACGACTCCCTCAGCGATTGCGCGGGTCGTCCGGCCCCCACGGCGGCGCGGCCTCGCGCATGTGCGTGTCGGGCGGGGGCGGCGGCGGGGGCGGCCAGTTCGGGGCCGCTTCCATCGGCTGGGTGTAGGTCGGCGGCGGGGGCGGCGGCCAGCGCGGGGCCGCTTCCATCGGCTGGGTGTAGGTCGGCGGCGTGATCGGCCCGGCGTCGGGCGGCGTCGCGAAGGGCGAGCCAGCGTCGGGCGGTGACGCGGGCGCGCCGGCGTCCTCCTTCACGGGCACGAGCACCGACCCGTCCCCGGTCGGAAGCGGCGGCGCGCCGGTCGGCGGGGGTTGCGGTGGCGGCGCCATCTCCATGTGCTGGGTGTCGGGCTGGCGGCAACCGGCGAGCGTGAGGGCGACCGAGGCGGCGAGCGCCGCGCGCGTCCGGCCCGAGCCGCGCGCGGGCCGCGTGCGCTCGGGGATGTCGCGAATGCGGGCGAGCACCTCGTCGCCCTCCGCGTGGAGCCGGCGGTCGTCGCGCTCGACGCGCGCCGCGAGATCCGCCGCGAGCGCGACCGTGGCGCGACCGGCGCGCACCGCCGCGACGATCTCCTCGAGGTAGCTCACGGTGTTGTCGTTCACGCGCCGCACGTAGCCCTTCGCCGCGGCGCGCACGGCCGGCGTCGTGCCGAAGAAGTCCATGCGCACCTGGTGCTCGTAGTCGACCTGCCCCGACAGGTAGTGCAGGGGGTGCGGTCCGAAGTTCCGATCGTAGAAGGCGGCGCGCATGAGCTCGAAGGCCTGCTCGGGCTCGGGGTTGCGGATGGCGTAGTCGAGCCCGAAGTAGTCGCCCCTCAGGCGCCCCTCGGCGCGGAGCTTCCGCTCGAGCGGCGTGCCCGCGTAGATCTCGGTGCGGCAGAAGTTGAGCGGGTTGTCGAGGTGGCGGCGCAGGAAGGCCACGTTGCCGGCGACGTCGTCGAGCGTGGACTCGGGGTTCAGGAGCAGCAGGTTGAAGGCCGTGTGCACGTCGAGGCCGTTCAAGATGTCGAGCGCGCGCTCGTTGTCGGCGAGCTTCTGGCCGCGGCCGAGCTGGCGCAACGACTCCTCGGTGCCGGCCTCGATGCCGAGGAACACGCGGAAGAGGCCCATCTCGCGCAACCGGGCGAACACCTCCTCGTCGACGGCGTCGGGGCGCGCCTTGATGGCGAAGGCGAGCTGCCCGACGCCCTGCGCACCGAGCGCGGTGCGGAGCGCCTCGACGCGCACGAGGTTCTCGGCCCGGCGCGCGCCGAGGAAGTTGTCGTCGTGGAAGTTGAAGAGCCGGACGCCGTCGCGCCAGAGACAGCCCATCTCGGCGGCGAGCCCGGCGGCGGACCGCTGTCGGTAGCGCTCCCCGCCACACAGTTTGTGCCAGGCCGCGATGGAGCAGAACGCGCAGCGGTAGGCGCAGCCGCGCGAGCCGAGCATGTTGACGATGGCGAGCCCGTGATAGCGGTCGTACGGCTTTCTGCGCGTGGGCCACGCGAGCTTGTCGAGCTCGGGCTCGGGCTCGGTGTCGGGGCTGCGCCGGATGGTGGCGCCGTCGCGCCACACGAGGCCCGGAGCCGCCGAGGGCTCGGCGTCCGCACCTGCCAGGGCGC
>JACRDA010000429.1 GCA_016212965.1 Myxococcales bacterium | reverse complement strand
GCGCGCCGGCGCCGCCGCGTGACACGGGAGAAGCACGCGTGTCGACCTCCGAGAGAGCTGCGATGAAGACCCCCCCCACCTTCGCCGAGGCCCGCAACCGCCGCCAGAAGGTGCGCGCCGCCGGCCTCGACCCCAACCACTGGTACGCGGTCGAGCACGACCACGCCGTGAAGAAGGGTCAGGTCGTCGAGGTGAAGTTCTGGAAGCGCTCGGTCGCGCTGTTCCGCGCGGCGGACGGCAGCCTGCACGCGCTCGAGGACCGCTGCGCCCACCGCCAGATGAAGCTTTCGCTCGGCATCGTCGTCGACCAGTCGCTCGTGTGCCAGTACCACGGCTGGGGGTACGACGGCTCCGGGCGACTGGCGCACATCCCGCACGAGCTCTTCGGCAAGAAGTTCCCGCAGTGCAAGCTGCGCGAGTACCCGGTGCGGGTGCGCTACGGCCTCGTGTGGATCTTCTTCGGTGACGCCGCGCGCGCCGCCGCGGTGCCGATGCCCGAGATCCCGGAGCTCGAGGGCCCCGACCGCTGGGCCTGCGTCCCTGTGGACTTCACGGTGCACGCCCACCACTCGATGATCATCGACAACGTCAGCGACTTCACGCACGCGTACCTGCACCGCAAGTACAAGCCCTTCGGCGACGCGAAGCTGACCAAGCTCGAGGCCGTGGGGGACCGTGTGACCCTGTCTTATGACACTGTCATCGGCGGCGGGGGCCTCACGCGCCACTTCGTCGACCGGAAGCGCATCGACGCGAGCGCGATCGAGCTCTGCTACGAGTACCCGTACCAGTGGTCGAGCACCGACGACCAGATCAAGCACTGGTGCCTGGTGCTGCCCATCGACGAGCGCACGACGCGCGCCTTCTTCCTCTTCTACTTCAAGTCCTTCCGCGTCCCCTTCACGCCGCTGCGCTTTCCGCGCGCGCTCATGACCCCGCTCCTGCACGTCGCCAATCGCGTCCACATCGTGCCGCTCTTGGCCGAGGATCGCTGGGCGTGCGAGGCCGAGCAGGCGGGCTACGAGCGGCACTTCGAGCAGCCGATCTTCGAGCTCAATCCCGCGGTCAACGCCTTCCAGGCGCTCACCGTGCGCAAATGGGAGGAGCACCTCGCGCGCGAGGCGGCGACGCGCGGTCGCCGTGACGTCGTGCCGCTCGCGCACGAGCCGACCGCCGACGCGGCGGACGCCTGACGCGCGACGCCCGACCCGCCCGCCCGAGCCCGACGAGCCTCCCCATGCCTCAGCCCACCCTTCGTGCCAACGTCGCCATCATCGGCGCCGGACCGAGCGGCACCGCCGCCGCGGCCCGCCTCGCACAGCTGGGGGTCGCCGACGTGCTGCTCTGCGACAAGGCCGATTTTCCGCGCGACAAGACGTGCGGCAGCGGCATCTCGCCCAAGGGCATCCAGGTACTGCGCGACCTCGGCGTGTGGGCGAGCGTCGAGCCGCACAGCTACCCCATTCGCGGCATTCGGCTCGTGACGCCGGGCGACCGCGAGAGCTGGCAGTCGGCCGGCGACAAGGCTGCCGCGGTCGTGTGCCAGCGGCGCGTGCTCGATCACGAGCTACTCAAGGCAGCGCTGCGGGGTGGCGTGCGCTTCGAGCCCGGTGTCACCGCGACCGAGCTCGCAGTCGAGGGTGGTCGCACCGTGGGCTTCCGCGCGCGCGACGGCCGGCGCTTCCAGGCCCGCTACACGCTGGTCGCCGGCGGCACGCACTGCCGGCTCGGCGCCGCCGCCCGGCCGCGGCGCATGATCCAGGCGATCATGGGCTGGTTCGAGGGCGTGCCGTTCCGGCCGCACCACGTCGAGATGGTGTTCGACCGGCGCCTCGCCCCCTACTACGGCTGGCTCTTTCCCGAGGGCCCCGAGCGGGTCAACATCGGGATCACCTACGAGGATCCGACGCTCGCGCAGAACGCCCGTGCCCTGTTCCGGGAGTTCCTCGACAAGCACTACCGCGAGCGGCTCGCCGGCGCGCGCCAGCTCGGTTCGTTCAAGGGACATCCCATCGCCTTCTCCTATCGGGTGGGCAAGCTGTGCGCGCCGGGCCACATGGTGCTCGGCGAGGCAGGTCTCATGACCCATCCGGCGACCGCGGAGGGTATCTACCAGGGCATGCGCTCCGGCGTGCTGGCGGCCGAGGCGCTCGGCGAGCTCGAGGCGGGCCGCGCGACCGAGGCGCAGGCCTTCGCGCGCTACGAGCGACGGTGCCGCCAGGCCTTCCAGCTCTCCTTCCTCGGCGGCGGCCTGTTCCGCAGCCTCGTCAAGACGCCGTTGCTCGACTGGCTCGTGCGGGCCAGCGAGCAGCCCGCGGTGCAGTCGGCCACCGCCAGGATCATGGCCGCGATGTGAGCCGACCCCTCAGCCTCGACCCCCACGGAATCACGACATGAGCACGCGCACGAACCGTTACGACGTCGCCATCATCGGGGCCGGTCCAGTCGGTTGCGCCACGGCGCTCGCCTTCGCCGCGAAGGGCGCCAGCGTCCTCATCCTCGAGCAGAATCCACGCGCGAGCGAGCGACTCGCGGGCGAGTGGCTCCACCCGCCCGCGGTCGCGGCGCTCGCCACGCTCGGCCTCGAGCTCGAGCCGGGCGACGCCTACGCGACGGGCCGGGGGTTCGCCGTCTTCCCCGACGACGGGTCGCGTCCGGTCGTGCTGCCCTACCGCGTGGGCAGCTACGGCTTCGCGCTCGAGCACAAGGAGCTCGTGGAGCTCATGCGGCAGCGCGTCGCGGCGAGCCCGCGCGTCGACTACGTGGTGCACGCCCGCGCCACGAAGATCGAAGGGCAGCGGCTCGGCTACCAGCGGCGCCACGGCGCCGAGCAGGAGGTGACGGCGAAGCTCGTCGTGGGCGCCGCGGGGCGCGCCTCGCTGGTGCACACGGCGCTCGGGCTCGAGGCCAAGAGCACCACGTACTCGCGCATGGCGGGCCTCTTGCTCGAGGACGTCGACATGCCCTTCGAGGGCTACGGACACGTGTTTCTCGGCGGCCCCGGTCCGGTGCTCGCGTACCGCATCGACGCGCGCCGCGTCCGCATGTGCCTCGACGTCCCGCTGTCGATGCGCTTCGGGCGGAGCCGCGAGGCGGGCCTGTGGGACGCGTACGCACCGGTGCTGCCACCCGAGACCCACGCCGCCTTCCGGCGTGCGCTCGCGGCGGGCGCCGTCACGTGGGCCGCCAACCAGATCCGCCCGCGCGTCGACTTCGGGCGCGAGGGACTCGTGCTCGTGGGTGATGCGGTGGGGCACTTCCACCCGCTGACGGCGCTCGGCATGACGCTCGGCTTCGGCGACGCGCTCGCCCTGGCCGGCGCGCCGAGCCTGCGCGCGTTCCGCCGCGCGCGCGTGCGCGCGACGCGTGTGCCCGAGATGCTCGCCGTTGCGCTCTACGAGGTATTCGCGGACACCTCGGACGAGGTGGTCGCGATGCGGCGCGCCGTCTACGATCTCTGGCGGCGCGAGCCCGGGGAGCGCCTCCGCACGATGGGCTATCTCGCCGGCGAGGACCGGAGCCCGCTCCGCTTCGGCAGCTCCTTTCTCAAGGCGCTCGTGCTCGCGGGCGGGTCGTTGTTGCGCGACGGCGTCGGCGCCGGACAGTACCGGCACGTGCTGTCGGTGACCGGCGAGCTCGGCTCGCGCATCCGCTGGCTGCTCGGCGGGACCCTGCACCTGACGCCCGCCGAGCCCACCCGGGATCTGCCGCGCACCGCGGAGGAGCGCTACGGCGCGGCCCTGCGCGCCTCGAGCGCCCGCGCCGAGGTAGTGGAGCACCCTTCCTCGCTGGGGCGCGCGGCGCGCCGGGGCGACGGGCGTCCGGAGCCCGAGATCGCGCTCGCGCGCGGCGTGCGCGCGCTCGAGGACGCGCAGGCGGAGGACGGCTCCTGGGAGGGCGAGGTCGCGTGGAACCCGATGCTCGCCGCCGAGTACGTCATCTCCTGCCGCGCCACGGGCACGGCGATCGACCCGGTGCGGCGCTCGCGCCTGCTCCTGCACTTCGCGCGCACGCGCCTGCCCGACGGCACCTGGGGCATGCACGAGCTCGGCGAGCCGTACCTCTTCATGACGACGCTCGTGTACGTCGCGGCGCGGATGCTCGGCGCCGCGCCCGACGACCCCTTGCTCGCGCCCGGGCTCTCGTTCATCCACCGCGAGGGCATCGAGAACATCCCGAGCTGGGGCAAGTTCTGGCTCGCCATCGCCAACCTCTGGGGCTGGGAGGGCTGCCATCCCGTCGCGCCCGAGGCGTGGCGCCTGCCGCGCTGGCTGCCGATCCACCCGTCGCGTTACTACTGTCACACCCGCCACATCTACCTCGGCATGGCGGTCGTCTACGGCGAGCGCTTCCAGATGCCGGAGGACGACCTCGTGCGCGCGCTACGCCGCGAGCTCTATCCGCTGGGGTTCGAGCGCGTCGACTTCCGCGCCGCCCGCGGCGCGCTCCGCAGCGCCGAGATCCACACGCCGCCGAGCGCCCCGCTGCGTCTCTTGTACCGTGCCCTCGGGGCGCTCGAGCGCTTTCGCGGCCCGGCGAGCCGCGCGCCCTTGCTCGGCGAGCTACGCGAGCACATCCGCTGGGAGCTGCGCGCTTCGTCGCACACTGCGCTCTCGCCCGTGAGTGGGCTCTTCGCGATCCTGTCCTTGTGGATCCACGACCCCGACGACCCGGACGTCGCCGAGGCCCTGGCGCGCCTCGACGGATGGATCTGGGAGGACGACAGCGACGGGGCGCGCGTCGCGGGCGCCCGCAGCGCCACCTGGGACACCTCCCTCGCGGTGCAGTCGCTGGCGGCGGTCGCGCCCCACGTGGACGTCGCCGCGAGCGTCGCGCGCGCCGTCGGGTTCCTCGAGACCCAGCAGATCCGGCAGCACGCCGACGGCGCGGCCGAGCACTTCCGTCTCGACCCCTACGGTGGCTACTGCTTCGCCGGCGTGTGGCACGGCTGGCCCGTGAGCGACTGCACGGCCGAGGCCATGCTCGCGCGCCTCGAGCTGCCCGCGACCACGCCGGAGCTCGAACAGGCCCGCGCCGCCGACCTCCACGCAGCGGCGCGCTTCGTCCTGCAATGTCAGAACACCGACGGCTCCTTCGGCAGCTACGAGCGCAAGCGCTTCGACGGGTCGCTCGAGTGGCTCAACCCGGCCGAGATGTTCGGCGACTCCATGCTCGAGGGCAGCTACGGCGAGTGCACCGCTTCGTGCGTCTCGGCGCTCGCCGCCTACCGGCGCCATTACCCGGACGTGCTGCGTCCCGAGGTGGACCGCGCCGTGGCGCGCGCCGTGCGCCGCCTGCGCCTACAGCAGCGGCCGGACGGCAGCTGGCCCGCGGCCTGGGGCGTCTTCTTCATCTACGGCACCCTGTTCGGGGTGCGCGGCCTGCTCGGGGCCGGCGCGTTGCCGCAGGACCCCGCCATCCGCAAGGCCTGCGCATGGCTCAAGGCGCGGCAGCGGCCCGACGGCGGCTGGGGCGAGCACCACGACAGCTGCGTCGCCGGACGCTTCGCCGAGCTCGAGCACAGCCAGGTGATCCAGACGGCGTGGGCCCTGTGCGCGCTGCTCGAGGCCCAGGACCCCGACTTCGAGGTCCTCGAGCGGGGCGCGCGCTTTCTCGCGGCGCGCCAGGAGCCCGATGGCCGGTGGCCGCAGGAGGAGCCGGCCGGGGTGTTCTTCCACACCGCCCTGCTCCACTACGAGCTCTACCGCGCGTACTTCCCGCTGTGGGCGCTCGGGCTCTTCGAGAGCCGGCGCGCGCGCCGCAACGAGCTGTGCGAGCTCGGGGCCGGCGCCACGCCCGCCGTCGGCTGAGCGTCCGGCCGGGTCGGCGCTGCGAGCGGCGGCGGCGCACGCTCACCGGCAGGCCGAGCGCAGGGCGGTCATGTTCTGTGCGCACGCGTCGCCCACGGCCTTGCGCGCCTCGGCCGGTGCGTGGCCGAGCGTCTCCTTCAGCGACACGAGCGCCTCGGCCATGGCCGTCATCGCCGTCGACGGCATGTTCTTGCAGCGGCGCATGAGCTCGAGCAGCGCGTCGCACGGCGGGCTGCCCGTGCGGATCACGCACCTCGTGTCCTCGGGGTTGCACGGCAGCTTGTGCCCTCGGCTCGGCGACCCCTGCGCGGCGTGACCACTCGACCCGGGCGCTGCCGACCCGCGTGGCCGGACCTCGGCGGAGGCCTGCGAGGCCGCGGGCTCGTCGCCGGCGGCCTCGCCGACCGCCCACGGCTGCCCGGCGGCGAGCTCGTCGACCAGAGGCTGCTCCGAGGCCGTGTGCGTCGCCACCGGCGGGACCTCCACGACGACTCCGGATGGAGTCGGCTCCGCGGCTCCGGCGAGCGGGCTCGCGGCCGCGACGGCACCGGGCGCCGCTCGTGCCGGAGCATCGGAGCCCGCCGCGCCGCAGGCGAGCACGCCGACGAGCCCGAGCGGTGCGAGACGCGATGCGCGGCCGGGTCGGGCGTGCATGCGCAAAGCGTGGCCCGAGCGGGGTGCGTTCCGCAAGTGGGTGCTTCGCCGCCCCGCTTCCGCCGGCCGCGCGGGGCTGTGGCCCGCAACGGACTGGCGTCGGGCCGGGTCGGCGTGCTCGACTTCCACCCCATGAAGGGCTTTGCCGTGGTGGTGCGCTTCGCGATGCACTGGGGCGAGATGGACGCGCTCGGGCACGCCAACAACGCGCGCTACTTCACCTGGTTCGAGAGCGCGCGCATCGCCTACTTCGAGCGCGTGGCCCTCGCGAGCCGCGCGCCGAGCCGCACGGGGCCCATCCTCGCGTCGGCCCGCTGCGACTTCCTGCGCCCGGTCGTGTTCCCCTGCGAGCTCCTCGTCGGCGCGCGGGTGAGCGCCATGCGCACGACGAGCTTCACCATGCGGTACGCGGTGGCGAGCGCCGCGGAGCCAGACGTCTGCTGCGCGCGGGGCAGCGGGGTCGTCGTGCTCTACGACTACCGCGCTCGCACCAAGGTCCCTATCTCCGACGTTCTGCGAGCGCGCATCGACGTCCTCGAGCACCCCGACCGGAGCGGCGCCTCGGCGCGGCGCACGCGCGCCTGAGGGCTGTCGGGACCCACCGTGGCAGCCGAGCGGAGTGGGCGCGGCCGCGCGATGACGCGCTGTACGACTTGGTTTCGTATGTCTTTTCACAGTGTTGCGCGACAGCCAAGCGGCCGGTAGGGCGGCGGCGGCCCGTCTCGCGCAGACCTTGCGCGCGGGGCGCGCACAATGCGGAGACGGCACGTGCCGGCGCGGATTTCGGGTGGAAAAGGGCCCCCGTGCTTGGTGGCACGCTCCGTGCTTCCGCCCGTGCTCGAACGCTGCGCGCGGCGCTGTCGGCAGGCTCCGGGGCTCCCGGATCCGTGACGCTCGCTGCACCCCTGGAGGTCGTTTTCGATGTCCCTTGCCTCACTTGACGCTGGAAGGTGCGGCAGTTCCATCCCCACCGAGGTCGCGTTCGCCACCTCGACGAGCGGGACACCCGCGGACTCGCGGCCGGGGAGGGGCGCGGGCGCGCAGGGCGGCTCGGAGCCGCGCCCGCCCGACTCCGGCGTGCGTCCCCGCCTCGGTGGGCTCGACGCCCCACGTGGGCTCGGGGCGCGACCGCGGCCGGATCTGCTCGACGCCGACCGCGAGCGCATGCTCGTGGCGGCCGGCACCGAGCGTGCGCTCGACGAGCTCATTCGCTGGCACATGCCGCTCGTGCGCTCCACTGCCGCGCGCTACGCCTCGCGCGGCATCGGCTTCGACGACCTCCTGAGCGAGGGCCGCCTCGGCCTCGTCGAGGCCGCGCGGCGCTTCGACTCCGCCCGCGGCGTGCGCTTCGGCACCTACGCAGCCTTCTGGGTGCGCGCCTTCGTGCGCCGCTACGCTCGCGCCAACCAACACATCGTCCAGACGCCCTCCACGCGGCTGGCCCGCAAGCTCCAGTCGGCCCTGCCGCGTGCGCGCCGGGCGCTCGAGCAGCAGCGCGGCCGCGAGGTGAGCGCCGACGAGCTCGCCAGCGCGCTCGGCGTCACACCCGAGGAAGTCGCCATGGTCGACGCCCCCGCCGACCTATCGCTCAGCACCGCGGACGTATCCGGGGTCTTCGCCGACGCGCAGCTCTCTCCCGAGGACCACGCCGCTTCGACCGAGGAGCGCATCCACGTGCAGGCCCTGCTCAGCTGCGCGCTCGAAGCGCTCACCAGTCGCGAGCGCGACATCCTGCACCGGCGCTTCCTCACCGACGAGCGGCCGACGCTGGCCGGGCTCGGGCAGCTCTACGGTCTCTCGCGCGAACGCGTGCGCCAGGTCGAGCGGCGCGCGTGCGACAAGCTCCGGATCGCCCTCGAGCCGGCGCTCGAGCTCGGCGCCGCCTGAGCTCCGCACCCGGTCGGACCGACCCGCGAACGCCGTCTCGAGCGGCTTGCGCAAATGCTGCGGCGATTCCGCACCATCTGCGCTGAGCGGCGGAGCTGCGTTCACGCGCCGAGGGCGTGGCTGGCCGAGCTCGCACGCATCGGGCGGTGGTCTCATGGTCCCTCGGGGTCGTCGGGCCGGCGCCTCGTCACCCCGTGATCGCGGCGGCGAAGTCCGTGCCCGTCACGAGGCCGCTCACCCCTTGGTCGTCCATCGCCAGCACCCGCTGGGCGCCCACCGCAAGCGCGTGCGCCGCTGCGCGGTGGGTGCTCATGGTCTCGGGCACGGTGAGGACGCGCGCGTGCATCCAGTCCTCCACCGGTGACTCGCTCGGCGAGTCCCGGAACAGCAGCGCCTCGTACTGCGTGAACCAGCCGAGCGCGAAGCCGTCCTGCATCACGGGCAGCGCCCGCTTGCGCGTGCTCGCGAGGCGCTCGACCGCGACGCGCACCGCGTCCCCGGGGTTCACGCTGAGGATGGCGCGGGACATGAACGAGGCGAGCGGCGTGCGCACGCGGTAGCGCACGGCCGCCTCCATGATCTCGCGGCCGCTCACCACCCCTCGCAGCCGGCCGGCCTCGCTCACGAACACCCGGTGGATGCCGCGGTCGACCAGCAGGCTCGCCGCGCGTGCGAGGCAATCGGCGACGTCGAGCACCACGACGTCGCGGTGCATCAGCTCGGCGACGCTCGCCTGCGGCAGCTCGAGCGCGCGCGGGCCGTGGTCGTGGCGGCGGCGCGCGCCGATGAGGTCGGTGCGCGACAGCACGCCGCACGGCCGCCCGGCCGGGTCCACGACGCACAGCGCCGAGATGGCGAGCCGCTCGAGCTCCTCGTGCGCCTCGCGCAGCGTCGCGCCCTCCGGCACCGTGTGTACCGGCGCGCTCATGTACGAGCCGAGCGGCGCGTCGAGCAGGCTCATAGGGCAGACATAGGTCGCCACGTGCCCGGTGCAACCCCGCGCGCGGCGCCGCGCAGGGTGCAGGTTTCACGGGAGTATCGCGTGGGTACGCACCTTCTGCGGTCGCGGCGAAACGGGTGCGCGCCGCCTGCCTTTCCCCGCCGGCCATGCGGCCCGCACGCGTTCGAAGTCGGGGTATTTGCCGGAGCGCGCAAGTGTCCGATTCCCTGGCACGGGCGATGCGTCTCTGGGAGTATCGGACTACTCCCCCGCGGCAGGCTCGGGAGCGCGCCGGTCGCGCGACCGGTGGGCTCGCCGACGCAAGCCTTCGTGACACGGTGCCGCGGTCGGGAGGTGGACTCGCGCCCGGGTGCTCGGCCGCGCACGGGGCACCCGGTTTCCGACAGCAGACGGACGCCCACGGCGCGTCCGACAAGCCACCAGGAATCGAGGACCCGATGGAACGCCTTCTCCTGCCGTACGACGGCTCGCCCACGGCAGCCGCCATCGTCCCGCGCATCCGCGGCTGGCTCGGCAAGTGCCACCTCGAGGTGGTCGTCTTGCGGGTCGTCGATCTGCAGTCGGCCGGCGCCGCCGCTTACCCGATCGAGGGCGTCGCCGCGGCCGGCATCCTGGCAGAGCTGGAGAAGGAGGCACAGCGCTCGGCGGACGGTCTCGTGGCCGATCTGCGCGCTGCGGGGCTCACGGCTCGGGCCGAGGTGGCCGTCGGCCGGCCGGTGTCGGAGATCCTGGACGCCGCCGAGCGCCTCGAGCCGGCGTTCATCGCCTTGAGCACCCACGGGCGCACGGGCCTGGCTCGCTGGGCATTCGGGAGCGTGACCGAGAAGGTCCTGCGCAAGAGCCGGCACCCGTTGCTCGTCCTGCCCTCTTTCGCGCGGCACGGTGGCGAGCGCGTACCCCAGACGGCCGAGCTCGCGCCGCGGCACATCCTCGTGCCCATCGACGGCAGCGAGCTCGCGCGCGACGTCGCCCCGCACGCCACCGCCTTCGCCAAGCTGTTCGGCGCCGACGTCACGGTGATCCACGTGGTGCCGCCGGGGCTCGGCGACATGCCGCGTCCGCTCGCCTCGCTCTACGTCGAGACCGCGCGCGACGAGTATCGCGGCGTGGATGTCTGGGCCGACACCCTGCTCCGCGACGGCGACGCGGCCTCCGAGATCGTCGACGCGGCGGTCCAGAAGGACGTGGGCCTCATCGTGATGAGCACCCACGGCCGCACGGGCTGGGAGCGATGGACCATCGGCAGCGTGACCGAGCGCGTGCTCCGGACGGCGCCCTGCCCGATGCTGCTCGTCCGCGGCGTGCATGGCGACGATCTGCGTTGAGCGCGACAGGGGCATCGAATCACGAGGAGACTCGACATGGTCAAGGCACGCGAAGAGGGCGCCGAGCTTCCGAACGAGCTTCTGGTCGGGGCGTGGATGAACCAGCCGGACCACCAGGTGGCCCCGACGACCACGCTCGAGGACGCATTTGCCGTGATGCAGCGCGAGAACGTGCGCCACCTGCTCGTCGTGGACGGCGGCGATCTCGTGGGCATCGTCAGCGATCGCGATCTGCGCCGGCAGGAGACGCCGCGCCGCAAGAGCTCGAAGGAGCCCTGGACCCTGCACGATCTCTACCTGTTCGGCGACGAGCTCAGCGTGCGCGACGTCATGACGGAGGACGTCGTCACGGTGTCTCCCGACGACCCCACGTCCACGGCCGCGCGGGTCATGGTCGAGAACAAGATCAACTGCCTGCCGGTGGTGCTCGGCGGCGACCTCGTCGGCATCCTGACGAGCAGCGACCTCTTGGCCGCGCTCGTGTACTCCTCGGACCCCGACGAGCGCGAGGCCCGCGAGCTCGAGGACTGACCGCCCTCGCCTCAGCGGATCTTCACGTCGGCGACCAGCGGCAGGTGGTCGGAGGCGCGCCGCGCCACGTCGAGCTTCGAGCGGAAGACGTGCACGATGTCCACGTCGCCGCGCACGTACACGGCGTCGAGGGCGCGCACCGGCGCATAGGCCGGGAAGGTCGAGATCGGCATCGACATGCCGCGAAAGCCCGCCGGGACGAGCAGCTTGGGGCCGAGCGTGCCCCAGACGTCGTTGAAGTCGCCCGCGACGATGACCGGCGTGTGCGCGTCGAGCCCCGCGAAGGGGTGGCTGTCGAGGAAGCGGCGCAGCTGCACCTTGCGCTCGAGCCCGGAGAGGCCGAGGTGCAGGTTGTAGACGTGCACGGTGCGCGTCTTTCCGTCGTGGCGGACGCGGAATCGAGCGTGCAACACGCTGCGGCGCTTCTTCGGCGGGATGGTGAGGTCGATGTTCTGCGAGTCGCTCGCCGGGTGGCGGCTCAGGATGGCGTTGCCGTACTCGCCGCCCTGCCGCAGGCGCACGTTCGGGAAGTAGGTGCGGTACGGCATCCCGAGCAGGTTGCCCAGGAGATCGACTTGCCGGTCCCGGTTGCTGCGAGCGGCGTCGGCGTCGACCTCCTGCAGCAGCACGAAGTCGGGGCTGTAGTGCGCGATCGTCTCGTGGATCCGCGCCGGCTGGTAGCGCCGGTCCACGCCGCCGATGCACTTGTGGATGTTGTAGGTCAGTAGCCGAAGCTGCACGGTTCGAGCCCCGGTGGAGGCACCGGCGTGGCCGGCGGTGAGGCGCGGTGGCTACGCGCGAGGTCGCTCATGCTAGCGCGTTGCCCGATCGCCAGTCGGAAAATGGCCCCTGCGGGGCGTGTCCTGGATGGCGCGCCGGGCTCGCCGCGGCTCGCGCGATCGTCAGGACTGCCCCCCGAAGCGGCTCGAGTCCGGGGCGATCTCGCCGGCATTCGTGAAGCTGTAGCGGTGGGGCCGCAGGTGGACGCGGGATGCGTGGCGCTGGCACCACATCTCCTTGCCGCCGCTCACCGCCCGCGCCTCGAGGCACTGCGGGCAGGCCGGCTCGATCTCGGGCACATCGGCCGCGTTCTCGTGGTTCTTCGGGCGCACGACGAACACCGGGCAACGCGCCGTGCGCAGCACCCGCTCGGCGACGCTGCCCATCACGAGCCGGTCGAAGCCGCGCCGTCCGTGGGTGCCGAGCACGATGAGGTCGGCGTCGAGGTCGACCGCCAGCTGGACGACCTGGCGCGCCGGGGCGCCGAGGCGCACGTGGCTCACCAGGCGCCGCAGCCCGTAGGGGGGGCCGCTCTCGGCGGGGGTCGGCAGCTCGGCGATGTACTGCCGGAAGCGCGTCTGGGCGTGCTTGTCGAGCTTGTCGAGCGCAGAGGCTGCGTGGGTCGGCGCGTCGCTTGCGATGGCAGCGGCCTCGAGGGGATCTTCGCGGAAGTCGCGCTCGACGTAGACCGGGTGGATCTCGGCGCGCTCGTAGCCCTGTGCGATCCGCAGCGCGGCGGCGAGCGCGGCGTCGCCGAGGTCGGAGTAGTCGACTCCCACGACGATGGTGTAGGGCGCGTCCTTGCGAGGGGCGCGATCCGATGGGCGGCTGGTCATGGCATCCTCCAGGGTGGGCGCGCCCTGCGGTCGGGCGGGCCGGTGCATCTCGTCGTCCGCTCCTGCTCCCCGCGAGCGGGGAGCCGCATGGGCTCGGGCTGCATCGTGCATGCCAGATTCGACGGCACGCGCCCGCACGCCGGCACGCTCCGTGCTTGGCGCGTCGACAGCCATGCCGAAGGGAGCCTCGTCCCCACCGCGGTCCGCGCGCCCACGTGCGCCGACGGACGTGCCCCTGCTCACGCCCGAGCTCGCGGCGGTCGTCGAGCGCGTGGCGGCCGGCTCCCGCGTGCTCGAGGTGGCGCCGCTCGCCGCCGACGCGTCGACGCGTGGGGGCACACACAAGGGTGGCGGCTACGGCGTTCCGCTCCGAATCACGCTGCGCGAGGCGCGCGGCACCGTCCGCCGCATCGTCTTCCACACCGAGAAGCCGAGCGACTTCGGGCACGACCGGCGCGCCGACCGCGCGGCCGACATGTTGCTCGCGTTCGACACCTTCAACGACGTTCCAGGTCAGGTGCCGGCGCTCGACGTCGGCGCGATCTGCGCCGACGGCAGCCTCGTGTCGCTCGGCCAGAGCGGGGAATTCTACGTCGTGACCGGCTGGGCCGAGGGACAGCTCTACGCGGACGATCTGCGCCGCGTCGCGGCCGAGCGGCAGAGCGGTCCGCTCGACCTCGGCCGCGTCATCGCCCTCGCCGATGCGCTGGCGGTCATCCACGTCCCGTTGACCGAGTCGCGCCCCGCCGTGTACCGCCGCGCCATTCGCGACCTCGTCGGCCACGGCGAGGGCATTTACGGCATCATCGACTCCTATCCGTCCGACGTGCAGGAGGCGTCGCCCGCCCGCCTGCGTGCCATCGAGCAGCGCGCCGCCGACTGGCGCTGGCGGCTCCGCGGCAAGGAGGCCAGGCTGTCGCGCACGCACGGGGACTTCCACCCCTTCACTGTGCTGTTCGACGAGCGGGGGAACCTGAGTCTGCTCGACGCGAGCCGCGGCTGTCGCGGCGACCCCGCCGACGACGTGTCCTGCATGGCGGTGAACTTCCTGTTCTTCGCGCTCGGGGCGCCTGGCTCGTGGCCGCACGGCTTCCGTCCGCTGTGGCACGGCTTCTGGCAGCGAGCGCTCGAGACCCACGCTCCGGGCCTGCTCGAGGTCGTGCCCCCGTTCATCACCTGGCGGCTGCTCGTGCTGTCGAGCCCCGTCTGGTACCCGTCCGTCGAGGCCCGCGTGCGCGACGCGCTGCTCGGGCTCTGCGAGCGCGCGCTCGAGGCGGGCCGTCTCGAGCCCGAGTGGGCCGAGGAGCTCTTCGCTTGAGCGTCGTGGTCGGCGCGGAGGCGCCCCGCGGGCCCGCTGCAGAGCGCGCCGCCACGGGCGCCGTCGTGTGGCTCACCGGCCTGCCCTCGAGCGGCAAGACGACGCTCGCCTGGCGCGTCCACGCCGCCCTCTGCGCCTCGGGCCGCGCCGCCTGCGTGCTCGACGGCGACGAGGTGCGTCGTGCGCTCGTGCCCGCGCACGGGCACGACCCGGCCGGGCGCGCGGCATTCTACCGCTCTCTCGGTGGGCTCGCGGCCCTGCTCGCGTCCCAGGGGCTCGTCGTCCTCGTGTCGGCCACGGCGAGCCGGCGCGCCTTCCGCGACGACGCGCGCCGCCTCTGCGGCCGCTTCGTCGAGGTCCACGTGGCGACACCGCTCGAGACCTGTCGCGCACGGGACCCGAAGGGTCTCTACGCGCGCGCCTTGCGCGGCGAGCTGTCTGCGCTGCCGGGCATGGGCGAGACCTACGAGGCGCCCGAGAGGCCGGAGGTGCGGGTCGAGGGCGGTCAGGACCCCGAGGCCATTCGACGGATCCTCGCGGCGCTCGCCGCGTGACCGGGCGCAGACCGCGCGGGCTCAACCCCGGCGGCTCGATCTGCGGACCGAGCGGTCGCCTCCGAGGCGCCGGGCGTACGGGGCCGGAGCACGGGGCTCCGCGTCGCACCGGCGACGATGGAAAAAGACAAAAGCAACAACGGCCCGAGCTTTTGACTCGGACCGCGTCGCCGCCGCGTCATCCGCGGTTCGACAGGCCCGAAAGCCTGGCAACAGCGAGTGAAGACGGCGCGACGGCACCGCGCGGGCTGGGGAACGCTGGATGGATCTGGGGAGTGCTGCGCGTAACCGCGCGGTGCCGTCGCTATGCTCTCATGGTCAGCAACCGGCGTGCCACTCCCCCCGCTGCGGGTATCCCATTGGAAACACACGTCCAGAGGGTGAGCTCGCAGCAATGCTTGCGTCGCTCGGCGAAAATACTGCGCCGGAGCGGACCGGCTGGGCAAAGATTCCGCTACGTTACGCTAGTTGTCGGCGCCGACTCGGGCGACTCCCGCATTTGGGCGCCAGCAGCCCACGGGCGCCGCCACACGGGGGGGCGGCTCGCGGGCGCTCCACGCCGGGGTCGCTACCCGAAGGGTCGCGCCGGCATGACTGGAAGGCGCAGCCCTTGCGCCAATCGCGCAAAGTGCGAGGGCGCGGCGCGGCGTCGGGGGCCGGGCGCGGGCAGCGCGGCGCGAAGGTGGGTGCGCGGGCGCGCTGCGCAGATGCATCGCACGCGCGCGTCGCGCCCCGGGCCGCCCCGGCGGGCCCCCGACCCATCGCTGGCATGCCCCGTGCCTTCCCAGCAGCGAGAGCAGCCTACGCACGAGCAGCGATGATCCACGGGGTTCGAAGCGATCGACTGAGGCGCTGGGCACGCCGGAGGTTTCGTCGTGCAGCTCCGTCCCGCTGCGGCGGGCGCCGCTGCCGGGGTGATTGACGGACGCGCCCGAGGAGGGAGCCAATGACCGCGACCCAGCTCCGCGTGGCGGACGTGATGACACGTGAGCTCGTGACCGTGACGGATACCACGACCGTCAGCGAAGCCCAGCGCAAGATGCGCCAGAGCAACGTGCGGCACTTGCCGGTGGTCGACGAGGCGGAGCGCCTCATCGGTATTTTGAGCGATCGCGATCTCCTCGGCGCGCTCTCCGCCGGCGTGGAGGCGCTCGTCGGCTGGATCATGACGCCCCGGCTCAAGAGGGTGCAGCTCGACACGCCCGCTCACGAAGCTGCGCGCCTCATGATCGCCCACACGGTAGGGGCCCTGCCGGTCGTCGATGCCAAGGGGACGCTGGTCGGCCTCGTGACGGAGACGGACTTCCTGCGCATTGCACATCAGGTGCTCTGCGAGGTGCCGGTCATCGGACGTGGTTGAGCGCGCGGTTCACGCTCCAGGAATGCCATGATGACGAAGCGACTTTCGGTGGCCGACGTGATGAGTGTGGCGATCATCACCGTGAGCCACGCCGACACGCTGAGCGACGCCCACTACAAGATGAAGATGGCGGACGTGCGCCACCTGCCCGTCGTCGACGCCGACGGCAAGGTCATCGGCATCCTCAGCGATCGCGATCTGCTCGGCGCTGCCAGTCTCGGGCAGGAGACGCCCGTGGGCCTGTGCATGAGCCAGCCCGTCCACACCATCACCGCCGACATGGCCGCGCACGAGGCGGCGGCCATCATGCTGAAGCACAAGATCGGGTCGCTGCCGGTGGTCGGGCCGGACCGCGAGCTGCAGGGGCTGGTCACCGAGACGGACTTCCTGCTCGTGGCGCACCGCGCGCTGAGCGAGCAGGCGGTCGCCGTCGAGGCGAGCAAGAGCGACAAGCCCTCGAAGCCGCGCGCCTGAGCGCGCGGGCGCGCGAGCCTGCGGGCTCAGGCGGCTCCCGGCCTCGGGCTTCTCGAGGCCCCAGGCGCCGGGCTCGAGAGAGGTCGCGGCTCAGCCCGGCTTCGGCTCGTCGTGGAAGAGCGCCTTCGAGCGCACGATGAGGACCGAGCAGGGCGCGTGATTCACGACGCGCGCCGCCGTGGTGCCGAGGACCTTGTCGACGCCGTGATACCCGTGCGACCCGATCACGACGAGGTCCACGCCGTCGGACAGAGCCGTCATGCAGAGCTGCTGCCACGCCGTGCCGGTGGCGACCTTCACGCCGCCGCGGTGGGCCGCCGGTACACGCTCCATGAGCTCCGTGAGCGCGACCCGCGCCTCGTGCTCGAGGATGCCGGGCAGGGCGTCGGGCAGCACGGACAGCACCCTGGGCGGGTAGCCGGATGGGAGGAACACGGCGCGGAACAGCGTCAGCTTGGCGCCGTGGGCCGCCGCGACGTCGCACGCCACCTGGAGCACGTCACTGGCGCGCTCCGAGCTGTCCAACCCGACGAGGATCTTCTTCATGGGGCGCCTCTGCTGTGCCGTGTCTGCGCGCCGGGCGCTGCACGGCGCGTGCCACGCCTGGGGGAGAGTCCGGCGTCAGCGCGGCACGCTCGCCGTGCCGACCGAGCCTCCACCCTGCGCGGCGAGGGCCGGCGGGTCCCGCGGGGGCAGCCGGCGCGGGGGGATCTGCACCGCGTGCGGCGGCGGCTTCGCCTTCTCCGTCACGACGGTGGTCACGACCTTCGTCCTCTTGGTCGGGATCTTGAGCTGCTGCTTGGCCTTGATGTGGGCCGACTTGAGGCCGTTGGCCTCGCGGATCGCCTGGACCGTGGTCGCGTAGCGCCGGGCGAGCAGGTCGAGCGTGTCGCCGCTGTGCGCCACGTGCACGACGTAGGCGGTCTCGGTCGAGGACTTGGTCTGCTTGATCGTGGGGAGGCGGTACTTGCCGTGCTTCACGAGCGCGTCGTAGGCGCGCACGCCCATCTCCTGGGCGCGCGGGTTGTAGAAGCGCACGTGGATGTGGTCGGCGTGACCGGGCGCGTAGCGGATGATCGGCCACGGCTCGTGCGACTGGTACTGGAAGATGCGGTCGAGCCACGCCGGGTCCTCGCCGATCGAGAGGGCGTACTCCTTCAGGACCTTCTGGACCGAGGTGTCGATGAACACGAACTCGGGGTGGGCGTCGGTGAAGAGCGCCCGCACGAACGTCCAGGTGCGTGCGCGATCGAGGTTGCCCGCGGTGGCGCGCACGAAGCCGCGCTGCTCGCCGCCCGTGAAGTAGTAGCCCACGTCGACGTCGCGTCCCGACTGGTGGCTCTTGTGCGAGGCGAGCCGCCCGCCCCGCGGCGCGCTCATCTGGCCGATCGACAGCCGCGGTGACCCGGGGTGCCGCGCGCGCACGATGCCGATGCACCGCACGAGCGCGTCCACGGTCTCCTGCGTGCCCCAGGTGTCGTCGGGGTCGAGCACCGTCCAGCCGTCGGCGCGCGGCATCTGCACCCCGTTGACGAGACCGCCCTGGTTCGCCCAGCCGACCGAGATGGGGCCGAGCGAGGCGAGGTCCGAGGCGACGCGGCGCTCGATCTCCCCGTTGCCGAGCTCTGCGAAGGGGCGGACGCTGGGCGCCGCGGGCGGGCTCGCGACCGGATCGCCCGGGCCGTCCTCGACGTCGTCGCCGACCGTCGCCACCTCCTCACCGCCGCTCGCGTCGTCCGCGTCGCCGGCCGCAGCGGCCTCGATCGCCCCCGCAGCCGACGGGGAGGGCGCTGGCGGCGCCGCGGGCGTGGCGGCCGAGGCCTCGGCGGGCTGGGACGGCGGCGCTGCGGCCGCGGGCACCTGCGGCCCGAGCGCGCTTCGTGCGGGGTAGCCCGGATAGACCCCGGGGGGGCCGAAGCCGGGCGGCGGCGCCCCGGTCGAGCGTGCGGGCGCACAGGCCGGGAGCACGGCGAGCCCGAGCAGCGCAACTGCGCCAAGTACGCGGCCCACCACGTGAACAGGGTCGAGCGTGGGCCGCCGCGGCGCCATGGTCGGCGGACCATACAGGACTCGTCGGGCGAGCGGCAAGCGAATGCCGTTCCGGCGCCGGGCCCGGGCAAGGTTGCGACCCCTTGAGCTCGGGGCGCCCCGTGGTACCTTCCGCCGCATGGGGACGCGCGGTATCTCGACCTTCATCCTGCTCTGCGCCACGGCGCTCGTCGCGGGCGCTTGCGCCACGACCCAACCGGCCACGTCGCTCGCGAAGCCCGAGGCCGGTCCGATAGGGGTCGAGGGGCTGCCCGCGTCGCGCACCGTCGGGGCGGACGGCGTCACCGTCTACCACCGGGAGCTGCTGTCGAAGACCTACCACATCGACAAGAAGTACCGGTCGATGTTCGGGCCCGACCAGCTGCTGCCCGTCGTGAAGCTCGTCGAGAGCGAGGTGCCCGAGCTCCTGTGGATCACCGGCTACCAGGCCGTGGTCGTCGGCGCCGACGGCGCGACGCAGATGTCGCAGGAGTTCATGTGCCACTCGAATCTCGACTGGAAGCCCGCGGATTACTACAAGAGCTTCGGTAGCCGAGCGGCCGTCTCGCCGCGCCTGTTCACGCTGTCCCAGGGACAGCAGAACGTGCAGTTCCCGAAGGGCTTCGCGATCCCGCTCGTCTCGACCGTGCCGCTGTCGCTGGTGACGCAGGTCCTCAACCTGAACCTCGACAAGCCCGACATCGACGTGCGCCATCACGTGCGCATCGACTTCGTGCGCGACCGCGACCTCAAGGAGCCGATGAAGCCGCTGTTCCAGGCGGCCGTGCAGGGCTTCAAGACGCTCGACGACAAGCCCGGCTACTACAGCATGGATCCGGGCGAGGCGACGCCCGAGGAGCATGGCGCGGGCTGTGGCGTCGGCAAGCCGGCGGTCGCCGGCGACGTCGACAAGGACAAGTTCGGCCACCGCTTCACGGGCCACTGGGAGGTGGAGCCGGGCCGCGAGGAGAACGCCACCCTCGTCACGCACTTTCTGTCGCTGCAGTTCGACACGACCGTGCACTACATCGCCGTGCACCTGCATCCCTTTGCCGAGTCGCTCGAGCTGCGCGACCTCACGTCGAAGGAGGTCGTCTTCCACGCCAACGTGCGGGCGACACCGGGCAAGATCGGCATCGAGGACATCGACCACCTGTCGAGCGTCGAGGGTGTGAAGCTCTACAAGGACCACCAGTACGAGCTCGTGAGCGTCTACAACAACACGACCGGCGCGAAGGTCGACTCGATGGCCGTCATGTACATGTACCTGCTCGACTCGACCTGGAAGAAGCCCGACCTCGAGGCGCTGCGCGCCGAGGCGGGCGGCGCGCGAGCCGCGAACGACTGAGCCGGCGACCGGCGGCGAAACTTGACCGGTGGCAACGCGCTTCTTGATTGAGGTCTTGACGAAACAGAATTCTGATTCTATTTTTTGAGGCGTGAAGTCGCTGCCTCCGCTCGAGTGGGTCCGGCCCGCGCTCCAGGCGCGGAGCCAGCAGACGCTCGAGCGGCTGCTCGATGCGGCCGAGTCGCTCGTCGCCGAGGTCGGGGCGGAGCGGGCGACGGTGGCGGACATCACCCGGGCGGCGGGCTCGTCGGTGGGGGCGTTCTACGCGCGCTTCGGGGACAAGGAGGGCCTGCTCCGCTGCCTCTTCGAGCGCTTCTACGCGCAGGCCCACGCGACCACGGCGGCGGTGCTCGCGCCGGAGCGCTGGCGGGACATCTCGCTCGCCGAGGCCCTCGAGCACCTGCTCGGCTTCATGCTGCGGGTCTTCCGGGAGCGCCGCGAGCTCATCGCGGCCTTCGGCCTGCGTGCGGCGCGCGACCCGGAGCTCGCGAAGCTCGGCGCGAAGCTCGGGCAAGGCATCGCCGACGGCCTGCACGCGCTGCTGGCCGCGCGCGGCGAGGCGCTCGACCATCCCGATCCGCGCGCTGCGGTCGAGATCGCCGTGTGGCTGTGCCTGTCGGCGCTCGAGGCCCGCGCGCTCTACACGCCCGCCGCGATCCGCGGGCTCGACGAGCAGACCATCGCGACGGAGCTCGGGCGCGTGTGTCTGCGCTACCTCGGCGTCGGGGTGCGCGGCGCGGCGCGTGCGGCTCCGGGCGCGGGCCCGCGGCAAGGTGAACGGCGGCCAGCCAGGCCAGCCACCGGGACGAGACGGGCGCCGGGCGGAGACGCTCTGGCCGGCGCCGGCGCGAAGGGCTGAGCGCACCGCAGCCGCGGCGCGCGAGGAACGAGTCAGGAGTCGTCATGGGCATCGCAGGCTTTGGCAAGACCGAGATCCGCTACGACATGTTCGCGCTCGAGCAGAGCGCCGACGAGGCCAAGCGCCTCGTGAAGTGCGAGAGCATCTACCACCGCGGCCAGGAAATGGCCTGGGACGGCAAGGACATCCTGAAGATGCTCGTCGACAAGCACGGCGGCATCCACGTGGCGCCCGAGAAGAAGGAGGCGCTGAAGCGCATCTTCGCCATCATCCTCTGGGGCGAGCTCGCCGCCTGGAAGATCTCGGCGCAGCTCGCCGACGGCCTCGCGCCGCTCGAGGCGAAGATGGCCGCGACGAGCCAGGCCCACGACGAGGCGCGCCACTTCTACGTGATGTACGACTACCTCCGGGCGCTCGACTACGTGCCGGCGCGGCTCGATCGCGCGCCGCAGGCGCTGCTCGACCTCGTGCTCGACACGAAGAACCTCGCCTACAAGCTGCTCGGCATGCAGCTCATGATCGAGCCCATCGCGCTCACGGTCTTCCAGACGGTGCGCGAGACCGGCGTCGAGCCGGTCCTGTGCGAGCTCATGACCTACTACGAGCGCGACGAGGCGCGGCACGTGGGCCTCGGCATGCAGTACCTGCCGAGCCTCATCAAGGGCATGACGAAGGCGCAGGTGGGCGCGCTCCTCACCTTCCAGGTGCGCCTGCTCGCCTGGGCGGTGTGGGAGAACAAGGTCCTCGAGAAGGACCTCGCCGTGCTCGGCGTCGACCCGCGTGCCCTGCTCGAGCGCGGGCGCAAGAAGCAGCTCGCGGCCCTCGCCGAGTGCTTCAATGCCCTCAAGATCCCCGCCGAGCGCACGCTGCCCGCCCAGGCGCTCAACGCCGTCATCGAGGTCATGTTCCCGACCGAGGAGACGAAGGGCAGCGCCGTCAAGCGCCTGCGCGCCGCCTGGCGGGCGTGGAAGACCGTGCAGAAGGGGACGGGCGCGCAGGAGTTCGACGTGCACAACGCCCACGCCATCCGGACGGCGCGCGGCGTCCTCGCCGGCGAGAGGGCGGCGCCGGTCGCGCAGGCCTGAGAGGGGCTCGGGCTCTGCGCCCGAGCCCCAGTCGTTCGGAGGCGCCGCCGCACGAGCCGGCGCCACGCGTCACAGCGTGACGTCGAGCTTCTCGGCGGCGAGCTCCACGCGGCGGACCGTGACCTTGAAGTCCTTGCCGTCCCAGGTGATGTCGTGGCGCACGAGGCCCACGGCGTCGCCGCGGGGTGCGCTGCGCAGGCGCGCGACGAAGGTCAGGCGTTCGGCGTCGGGCGTGCCGAGGAGGTCGGCCCAGAGGCCCGCCGGCGCGGCGTCGGTGGCCTCGCCCGCGCTCTCGGGCTTGTCGCCGGCCCTGGTCACGATCGCGAAGTCGTTCGCGAGATTCTCCCAGGTGACGATCACGAGCGTCGCGGGTCCGCGGAAGAGCTGCAGCTCCTTCAGCTTGCGCTTGATGGCCTCGAGGCTCTCGCCCGCGCCCTTCGGCGGGTCGGCGAGGAGGCGCGCGAGACGCGCGGCACTCGCGAGGCGCGCCCAGAGGCGCGGATCGTTCGGGCCGGGGCTGCCCTGTGCGCCGGCGACGCGGCGCTCGAGGCGCAGGGCCTCGTCCACCCGCCCGGCGCCCGCCGCCGCGGAGGCGAGCCGCAGCCAGCCGAGCGCGTCGTCGGGCGCGAGCTCGGTCGTCGTGAGGAACTGGCGGTACGCGGCCGCGTACCAGCCGTGGCCGAGGTAGATGTCGCCGAGCAGGCGCCGCGAGTCGAGGTTCTGCGGGTCGAACTCGACGATTTCGGAGTACACGCGCTGCGCTTCGGCCTCGTGGCCGGAGCGGGTCAGCAGGTCGCCGAGCTCGGCCGCGAGCCGCGGCGTGAGCAAGCCCCGGTCGCGCAGGCGGCGGCCGATGCCGAGCGCCTCGTCCATCTGACCGAGCTTGATGAGCACGCGCACGAGCCGGATGGCGCCGTTCGGGTCGTCGGGATTCTTGGCGACGGCCTCGCGCAGCTTCGCCAGGCGGTCCTCGGGCTTGGCGATCTCGCTCAACGCGATGTCGACGCGGTTCCAGTCCGTGCCGCCGAACACCACGCGCTCGACGGCGGCGACGAGCAGGGGGTCGACCGCGCGCCGCAGGATGAGCTTGGCGATGAACTTCTGCACGTCGGGCCGGCCCGCGAAGCGCCCGAGCACGATGGTCGCATCCGAGGCCGTCTTGATGCGCTCCTGCAGGAGCTCGAGGAAGGTGCGCTCGGACTGCCAGTCGCTGAGCTCGCAGGCGCGCATGGCGGCCGTGTAGCGCTGCAGGAGCTCCTCGGCGCTCGTCGCCGTCGCGAGGCGCTTGCGCCAGAGCAGCACGCGCTCGGCAAGCGGCCGCGCGGCCGCGTCGCTGCACGTCGCGAGCTCGGGCTGCCAGGGCCTGGCGGCGGCGAGCAGGGGCGGCTTCGTCACGAGGCCGCCGATGTCCACCTCCTGGGCGCCCTTCTGCTTGTCGTCGGCCTCGCCGCCGTGCGGCTGCGCGGGCGGGGCCTGCGGCCGCGGCGGCGCGGCGGTCGCTGCCACGGGCGGGGGTGGCCGTGGCGCGTCCTGACCGGAGCCCGCCTTCTCCGTGTCCCTCGTGCGGTCCCCGAGCGGGTCGCCCGGCGCCGCCGACGCCTGCGCGTACGCCGTCGCCGCGCTGGTCGGGCGAGCGGGCTCGGCGCGGGGCGCCTCGCTCTCCTCGGCCGGTGCTGCTGCGCCGCCGGGGGTCTGCTCGTTCGCGCGCTTGCCCGAGCCGCCTTCCTTGTTGTCGGCGCGGGCTTGCCCGGTCGCGGCCGCCTTGGCCGCGGGCTCCTCGTCGCGCGCGGCGCTGCCGCCCTTGTCGCGCGAGCAGCCGAAGCCGCTCGCCGGGATGGGGCCGGCCGACAGCACGCGCTCGATGCGGCGCTCGTCCTCGGGCTCGAGCGCCGAGAGGCGCACGCCGCGCAGGCGCGAGGAGCGCCGCGGGATGCCCATGCGGCCGTAGGCGGACTCGCTCTCGAGCGCGAGCACGCTCGTGAACGGGGTCATGAGGCCGTACTCCATGCCGAGCGCGGCGATGCGCCCGCGCTCGCTGTCGGGCCCGGCCGAGGCGCCGAGCAGGCGCCGCACGTACTCGGCTGCCCAGAGCTTGGGCACGAAGGTCGTGAGCACGCTCGTGTCCTTCTTGACCTGGTACTCCTTTTCGAAGGCCTGGCCCCCGAGCCGGCCGCGCACCTTCACCTTGTCCGGCACGTCGTGGTGCGTACGCGCGAGCACGACGAGCTCGCCGCCGCGCGAGATCTTGCCCGCGGCGCTGTAGAAGGGCTCGTCGAGGCCCGCGCCGAGATCGAGCTCGAAGTCGGTGATGGTCGGCACCTTGAGCGCTGCGGCGAGCTCGAGGGCGCGCGCCGTGGTCTCGCCGGCGCCGTCCACGCGCAGGGCCTCGCCGCCGCCGGCGCGGGCGAGCTCGCGCAGCAGCGCGTGGTCGCTCTCGGGGCCGACGCCCACCGTGAAGAGCCGGGCGCGCGAGGTCGAGAGCGCGCGCCGCAGGCGCTCGACGAGCTGCTCGCCCGTCATCTCACCCGAGGTCGCGACGCCGTCGCCGACGTACACGACCGCGGGCTGTTCGGCGCCGTGCACGCGCTCGAGCGCCACCTCGAAGAACGACGCGAGGTCGGTCGCCCCACCGGCCGAGTGCTCGGCGAGGCGCTCGAGCGCCGTCGCGATCTCCTTGTCGGAGGCGGAGGCGAGCTCTTTGTCCGGGTGGAGCACCGTCGGGCCCACGTCGAGCGAGACGAGCGCGAAGCGATCGTCCTCGGACAGGGCGCGCAGGATGGCCTCGGCCGTGGCGGTCTTGAGCTGCCGGCTCGCCTCGTCGCCGGCCGCCGAGGTGTCGACGACGACGACGACGTCGGCGCGCGTCTCGGGGATCTTCGTCCAGTCGACGTCGGGGACGTAGCGCGCCATGACGTAGTCGGCCGACTCGCCGTCGGCGCGGAAGCGCGACAGCACGAGCGGCGGGCGCACCTCGGTCATGGACGACTCGAGCTGGAAGTCGGCGCGCGGCGTGTAGCCGCTGCGGCGCATGGTCACGAGGCGACCGCCGTCCTCGACGCGCGCGTCGGCGAGGGTGGCCGTCTGCATCTTCTTGCCCGACTCGCCGAGATCGACCGAGAGCGAGAACTCGCCGATGCGCGTGGGCTCGCCACGACCCATCGGGTAGACGTAGCGGAGCTTGCCGTCGACGATCGGGCCGAGCTCGATGTAGCGCAGGACGACGCGCCGCGCGCCCGAGGCCGGCACGGGGAAGATGCGCGCGCGGTAGCTCTGGTTGTCGACCCACTCGAGCAGCGCCGGCGCGTGGCCGGTCTGCTTCGCCTCGCCGTACTTCTGAGCGGCCTCGCGGCGCTCGACGAACTCGCCCTCGACGAGCTCGCCGTTGGTCTCGACGGCGAAGCCCGTCACGGTGGCGCGCTCGGGCAGCGTGAACCAGTACCAGCCCTCGACGGGCCGTTCGCCCGGGTTGAAGAAGGTCTGATCGACCTCCGTCTCGGCGAGCCCTTCGCGCACGACGGCCCGCACGACCTGGCGGCTCACCTGGAGCTTCTGCGCCGAGGCGCCCGCCGAGGCGCCGACATCGACGCCGTAGATCGTGCCCGCGCCCTCGCCGATGGCGCCGCCGAGGGCCGTGAAGTCGGCCATGCCGCCCGTCCAGTCCTCCCAGAACGCGAGCGGCGCGACCTCGCTCTTGTCGCCCTCGACGACGGCGCGCTCGCCGGCGTTCACCTCGACCCGGCCGCTGCCGGAGCTGACCACCGCGCGGCCGCGCGCCACGTAGACCGTGACGCGCGTGCCGTCGCGGCGGAACGAGAGGCCCGCCTCGGCGGCCGTCAGCGTGATGTCGCCCGCGCGGTGCACGAGGGGCTTGCGCTCGGCGGGGGGCGCGTCGAGCCAGTACTCGCCGCTCTCGAGCGCGAGTTCGTCGGCGCCGATGTGGATCGCGCTGCCGCCGCGCAGGAAGGTGGAGGACCCGTCGGGCAGGCGCACGAGCGCGCGGGCGCCCTTGCCGGTCGTCACGCGCGCGTCGGCGTGGATCGGCGTGCCGCTCACGGCGCGCTCGGGCCCCGAGCCCTGATCGACCGTCACCTCGCCTGCGGCGAGCTCGAGGCGCGCCTCGATGGCGGTCGCCGCCTTGGGTGCCGGCTTCTTGGCCTGCAGGGTGAGCGCGACGATCGCGACGCACGCCCCGGCCGCGAGCACGAGGAGCAGGGCCCGCTGCAACCACTTCTTCTTGTTCATGACGACTTCCCCTGCCCGGAGGCAACGCGCGAAGGCGCGCCCGGCTCCGTCCTGACACTCGAGGTACGTCCGAAGACGGCTGCGAGTCTGTGAAGGTTCGGCGAGGATACCATCACGGGCCGGTCATGGCGCCGCTTGCCGTCGCCCGAGCCGGCGCGAGCGCTCACCGCGGCCCTGCGGGCGCCAGAGGCCGAGCGAGGCGAACCACGGCGCTCGGCGCGGGCGCCGAGCCGCCCGGTTTGCCAAAGCAGTGACTCGATCCGCCCGGAAGCGAGCGAGCGGAACCACGGAGTCACGGAAGCACGGAGCGTGACACGGAGGGGCCCCTGAACCTCGCCGGCTCCGTGCAGCTCTCCCGTGTCTCCGTGTCTCAGTGGTTGTCTCTTTCTGGGGAGGCGCGGCGTCACGGAGCGCGACACGGAGAGAGCGAGCCGGCGACCCTTGACCCCTCGGCCCCTCGACCCGTACGTACCGACGCAGCGAGCTTCCCCCTAGAACGCGAGGTCGACCGCGCGGCTCGCGTTCGAGCGGACCTGGGCGGGGGCGGCCGTGGCGGCGGGGGCGGGCGCTCCGGGGGTGGCCGGCGCGAAGCCCTGCTCCGCGTCGTCGAGCGCGGCGAGCTGCTTGTCGAAGTCCTCGGCGACCTGCGCCTTGAGCTCGCCCGGAGCGGCTGCGGTCGCGGCGCTGCGCTGCGCTGCGAGCTCGCCGCGCGCGCGCTCGAGCTCGCGGCGCGCGTCGGCGAGCTGCCCCTTGTTCCAGAGGCCGTTGGCGCTGTTCAGGCTGGCGGCCGTCGTGCTGCGGCCGAGGCGGCCCGCGACGACGGAATCGAGCGAGGAGACGCGCCCGGGGTCGCTCGTGAGCAGTGTGCCGAGCTCGCCCTCGCAGCTGCCGCGCCCGCGGCTCACGAGATCGTCGAAGCCGAGCCGCACGCTCGCGACGGCGCGCTCGCCCTCGATGCCGCGCGGCACGCGCACGCGCACGAGCAGGGTCTTGTCCTCGGCGGCGGTGAAAGCGCCGAGCGGCACGACGAGGTCGCTGCCCTCGCGGCGGAAGGTGCGGTCGAACACCTGCAGGAGCTCGACGCCCGGCGCGAGCGTGACGCGCAGCTCCGCGTCCTTCGCCACGGTGCGCACGAGGCTCTGGAGCTCGGTGTCGAAGACGCGCGGCAGATCGGCGGCGTTCGCCACGAAGTGGTGGCGGCCGTTCGACTCGAGCGCGATGGCGCTCATGATGCGCTCGTTGTACTCGACGTCGACGCCGACGGTGGTGACCGTGGAGCCCATGTCCCGCATGCGCCCGGCGAGGGCGCGCAGGCCCGGCACGTCGCGCACGCCCTCGGTCGCGTCGCCGTCCGAGAGCAGGAGCACGCGGTTGACCATGTCGCCGCGGCCGCGGAGCAGGCTCATCGCGCTCTCGAGGCCGCAGCTGATGCAGGTCTCGCCGCCCGGGACGATGCTGTCCATGCGCGCGACGAGCCGCTCGCGGCTCGACTCGTCGACGGGCGTGGGCGGCACGACCTCGGTGACGCGCGAGTCGAAGGAGACGACGGAGACGACGTCGCCCTCGCGCAGGCGCCGGAGCGTGCCCTTGGCCGCAGCGATGGCGTTGTCGAGGCGCTTGCCGCGCATCGAGCCCGAACGATCGACGACGATGGCGAGGTTGAGCGGGGCGGGCGTCGTCGCGACCCCGGCGGTCTCGGCCCTCACGTCGACGAACACGTAGCTCTCGCTGTCGCGGCCGGAGGGCAGGGCGCTGTGGCCGAGTCGGCCCTCGACGCGCAGGGTGCTGCCCGACGAGAACTTCCACGATTCCGCGGGGGCGCGCCGGCCCGTCGTGTCGAGCGCCGCGTCGCGCTCCGGTCCGGCGGGGGCCTGCGCCTCGAGCGCGTCGCTCTCGGTCCGGTACGCGGTGGCTCCCGGGGTCAGTGCCCAGACCGTGAGGCTCGCGAGACCCATCGCGGTACCGGCGAGGAGTGCAACCGTGGCGATCTTCATGCCCGTCTCCCTGCGCGCCTGCCCGGGCGCGATGAGCCTTGTACGGGCCGCGCGCGAAAAGGTTCTCGTGCCCGTGCCCGGCCCCGGGGAGGTCGGGCCGGGCGCTGCTCGCCCGCACCTCAGCCGCGCTCGGCGCCGCGCGAGGTCGGGACGCCCGCCGCCGCGGGCAGGCTCAGGCGCACGCACAGGCCGCCGCCGTCGCGGACTTGCGCTGCCATGCGACCCTCGTGCGCCTCCGCGATGCGGCGGCACAGGTGGAGGCCGAGCCCGACGCCCCCGGTGCCCCGGTCGCGGCTGCGATCGGTGCGGAAGAACGGGTCGAACAGGCGCGCGACGTCCTCGTCGGCGACGCCGATGCCCCGGTCGCGCACCTCCACCCACACCTCGCCCGCCTCGTGGCCGAGGGCGAGCTCGATCGGACCGGCGGACGGCTCGCCGAACTTCGCGGCGTTGTCGAGCAGGTTGTCGAGCACGCGGCGCAAGAGGACGGGATCGCCGTCCACCGTGGCGCTCGGACCGGGCGAGGTCGCAGCGGGCGCCCGGAGCTCGTGGCTCGCGTGGTCGCGCAGGAAGCGCTGCGCCGCCTGCTCGACGACCGCGGCGAGATCGACGAGCTCGCGCCGCAAGGGAAAGGCACCGCTGCCGGCGTCGAGGCGCGCGGCCGTGAGCACGTCGGACACGAGGCGCTCGAGTTCGGCGAGATCGTCGCCGATGCCCGCGAGGTGGCGGCGCATCTGGTCGGCGTCGGTGTCGGGCTCCTCGCAGAGCTCGAGTGCGACGCGGATCCGGGCCATCGGCGTGCGGAGCTCGTGCGAGACGTTGGCGAGGAGCTCCTTCTCGCTCCGCACGAGCCCCTCGATGCGACCGGCCATGTCGTCGAAGGCGCGTGCCAGGTCGCCGACCTCGTCGCGGCGCACGAGGCCCGTGCGCGCCGCGAGGTCGCCCTGCCCGAAGGCCCGCGCCGTGGCGGTGAGCCGCTCGAGCGGCCGCGTGATGGCGCGCGCGAGGGGCCCCGACGCGAGCGCGAGGACGAGGAGCACGGCCCCGACGACGAGCGCACCGCGACCGGGGGCGAAGGGTACGAGCACGCGGGCGACGACGTACCGATCCAAGTCGAGATCGTAGCCGCGGAGGCTGCGGCGCCGGACCGACGCGCCCTCGGCGGGCGGCGGATCGAGCGCTGGCGGCGGGTCGGCGCCCATGGCGACGAGCCGGTGGCCCGCGCGATCGTACACCGCGAGGTCCATCTCGAGGATCTCGTGCCAGGTGGCGAGCCGGCGCTCGAGCGCGGCCGGATCGCCGGCGAGGGGCCCGAGCTCGCGCACCACGAAGGCGGCGATGCGCTCCTCGATGCGCTGCCAGCTCGGGAAGGCGTTCGACAGCCACGCGGTCGCCATCGCCGTCCCGCCCGCGAGCAAGATGAGCACGATGCCGTGCAGGTAGACGCGCCAGAAGAGCCGCCGGTCGTGGTGGCGATGCGGCCGGCAGTCGGGCCCGTGCCCGCGCCGATGGTGCGCGTGCCGCCTCACCTTGGGTCCTCGAGCGCGTACTGGTAGCCGAGGCCGCGCACCGTCTTGATGCGCCGGGGCTGGCGCGAGCTGTCGCCGAGCTTCTGCCGCAGGCGCGAGACGTGCACGTCGATCGAGCGGTCGAAGGAGTCCTCGGCGTTGCCCTTGGCGAGCTCCATCAGCTGCTCGCGGCTGAGCACGCGCCCGGCGCGCTCGCAGAGCACGTAGAGGAGCGAGAACTCGTAGCTCGTGAGATCGAGCAGGCGTCCGGCGAGCCGCGCGCTGCGCGCGCCCGGATCGAGCGTGAGGTCGCCCACCGTGAGGAGGCGCTGTCGCGGCCCGAGCGAGCCACGCGCCCGGCGCACGTGGGCCCGGACGCGCGCCAGGAGCTCGCGCGCCGAGAAGGGCTTCGGCAGGTAGTCGTCCGCGCCGAGCTCGAGCCCGAGCACGCGGTCCGCCTCCTCGCCGCGCGCCGTGAGCATGATGACGGGCACGTCGCTCGCGGTGCGCAGGCGCTGGCAGAGCTCGATGCCCGACACACCGGGGAGCATGAGATCGAGGAGCACGACGTCGAAGCTCTGGCGCAGGGCGAGCTCGAGGCCGGTGTCCCCACGTGCGGCGTGCGTGACGCGCACGCCGTGGCGTTGGAGGTAGTCGCCCGTGAGCGCGGCGAGCCGACCGTCGTCCTCGACGAGGAGCGCGTGGATCGGGGGCTCGTCGCTCATGGGGGCATCCTAGCGCAGGGGATGCCGACAGCGTGCGCGCCGCAGGCGGCGCCGATGTGTACGGAGCGTGAAGAACCTTGAAGCGGGACGGCTCAGCGGCGACCCGAGAAGGGGTCCTTGACCTCGGGCGCGGTGTACGGGGCAGGGGTCGAGGGCGCCGGCGGGGGCGGGGGCGGAGCGGCGGGCGGGGCGGCGCCCGGGACGAAGCGCAGGTGCGCGAAGCCGAGGCGCTCGAGGTCGTCGGCGAGCGCGAGCAGGCGCGCGCTCGGCAGCTCGGGCTCGGCGTAGACGGTGGCGCTCGGGGCGGGGCCGCGCGCGCGGGCGAGCGCCGCGAGGCGCAGGAGCAGCTCGTCGCGGCTCGCGACCGGCACCCCGTCGAGGCTGACGGTGCCGTCCGCCGCGATGCCGAGCACGAGCGTGCCCCGCCGCCACGGATCGGCGGTCTCGCTCTCGAGCGCGAAGGTTCCGATGCCACGCGGCGCGGCGGCGGGGGCCGTGCGGGTGCGCTCGCGGGCCATGACCTCGCCGAGGCGCTCGGTGGCCACCGGCAGCAGCTCGTCGAAGGCGCTCCGCACGAGCTCCTGGTCGCGCTGCGAGTAGATCGTGAGAAACTCGTCCGTCGCGCGCCGGTCGGCGGACGCCTGCCCGTAGAGGAAACCGCTCAGCGTGTCGACGAGGTAGAGGTCGAGCCAGCTCTCGACCGCGACGTCCTGGAACGGCACGAAGAGCAGGGGTACGAACGCGATGCCGAAGGCCGCGAGGCCGTTCGCGTCGCGACTCACGCGCTCGCCCTCGTCGACGAGCAAGAGCACGTCGGCGCGCGCGCGCGCTGCGAGCAGGCGCAGGGCCCGCAGGCTGACGCGCCCGCCGCCCGCGTCCCCGCCCTCGGTCTCGCTCCAGCCGCGCAGCTCCTCGGTCAGCACGAGCGGTGCGATGACGTAGGTGGACGTCACCGAGGGATCGGCGCGCAGGCGCTCGGCGACGCGCGCGGCCTTGGCGGGCTCGCGCGCGTAGATCGCCACGCGCACGCGCGGCGCGAGCTCCGGGCGCTCGTCGAAGGCACGCTGCACGTCGTCCTCGCCGACGTCGCGCAGGGCGGCCGACTCGTAGGCCGCGCCGCGCCGACCCGCCGTGACGGTCGGGGCGCACGCGGCGAGCGCGAGGACGCAGAGCGAGCCGGACAGGGCGCGGTGGACGGTCACGAGGTCACGATAAGGCGGGGCGCAGCGGGGGACAATCGGGGCGTCCCGCGCGCGCGGTTCTCGCGGGCGATGCGCCGGAGCTTCAGGGCGCGAGGGTCGTCGTGCGCGAAGTGCGCCGGCCAGTCGCTCCGGCGTGGCTCAGGCACGCCGCGGTCGCGTTGCGCGGGCCCCTCGAGGCGCGCTGCCAGGTCGCGTGGCCGGACCGCGCTGCATGCGGCGCGGCAGGGCGCCCTTGCCGCTCGCGGGTGGCACGAGACACTGCGGGCCGGCGCCGATGAGCTCGCGGCGGCCGGCGCGCACGAGGGCCTCCCGCGCCTCGTCGTGGTGGGCCGGGTCCCAGTAGAACAGCAGGGCTTTCTGGAGGCGCTTGTCGGCAAGCGTCTTGGCGCTGTAGACGGGTTCGCCGGTGAAGGGGTCGAGGCCCGTGTGATACATGCTCGTCGCCATCGCCATCGGGGTCGGGATGAAGTCCTGCACCTGGCGCGGGCGCAGGCCGCGGGCCTTCAACCAGCAGGCGAGATCGACCATGTCGGCGAGCGTCGAGCCGGGGTGCCCCGAGATGAAGTAGGGGACGAGATGCTGGTCCTTGCCGGCGTCCTCGCTCGCGCAGGCGAAGCTCGCGGCGAAGCGCTCGTAGCTCGCGACGCC
The DNA here is from genome assembly GCA_016212965.1 of Myxococcales bacterium. Classification (GTDB taxonomy): domain Bacteria; phylum Myxococcota_A; class Polyangia; order Polyangiales; family Polyangiaceae; genus JACRDA01. Next base: position 15,863 of record JACRDA010000429.1, on the reverse strand, counting down.
GGGCTTCTTCATCTTGGCGAGAACGTCGTCGTTGCTGTGCTCGGGGGCGACCGAGAGCTGGCCGCCCGTGTGGTGCCGGGCGAGCACGCGCACGAACTCGGGCGAGCGCTCGGCGAGGTCGTAGCGGATGCCGGAGGCGATGTAGGCGCGCTTCACGCCGGGCTCGGCGCGGACGCGCGCCAGCAGCTCGAGCAGCGGCCCGTGGTCGGTGCCGAGGTTCTCGCAGATGCCCGGGTGCACGCACGACAGGCGGCGGCAGGCGCGCTCGATCTCGTCGCTCTGGCAGCGCATGGCGTACATGTTCGCGGTCGGCCCCCCGACGTCGCTCAGCGTGCCGGCGAAGTCGTCCATGCGCCGGAGCGCGCGCACCTCGCGGAGCACGCTCTCGGCGGAGCGCGACTGGATGATGCGACCCTCGTGCTCGGTGATGGAGCAGAACGAGCAGCCACCGAAGCAACCGCGCATGGTCACGATGGAGTGCTTGACGGTCTCGTAGGCGGGGATGGGCTCCGCGTAGGCGAAGTGCGGGCGGCGCGTGAACGGCAAATCGTACAGAGCGTCCATGTCGGCCGTCGCGAGCGGCTCGGCGGGCGGGTTGAAGTAGACCGCCTCGGCGCCGTGCGGTTGCAGCAGCGGGCGCGCGTTGCCCGGGTTCTGCTCGAGCTGCAAGGCGCGCGACATACGGCTGAAGGCCCCAGCGTCCGCGCGGACCTCCTCGTAGCTCGGCAGGAACACGGCCCGGCCGTCGGTCGTGAAGCGCGAGCGCGGTAGCGCTTCCCAGGCGCCCTTGCGCAGCGGCACGGCCGTGCCGCGCACGTCGCGGAGGGTCGCGACGGGCTCGCCCGAGGCGAGGCGGCGCGCGATTTCCCAGATGGGGCGCTCGCCCATGCCGAAGACGAGCAGATCGGCCTTCGCGTCGAGCAGGACCGAGCGGCGCACCTCGTCCGACCAGTAGTCGTAGTGGGCAATGCGCCGGAGCGAGGCCTCGATGCCGCCGAGCACGACGGGCACGCCCGGGAACGCCTGGCGGCACAGGTTCGCGTACACGATGCTCGCGCGGTTGGGGCGGCGGCCGGGGCGACCCCCCGGGGAGTACTGGTCCTCGCTCCGCACCTTCTTCTGCGCGGTCAGCTTGTTCAGCATCGAGTCGAGGTTGCCGGCCGTGACACCGACGAACAGGCGCGGGCGCCCCAGGCGCGCGACGTCGTCGGGCCGCTGCCAGTCGGGCTGCGCGACCATGCCAACGCGGTAGCCGCGCCCCTCGAGGAAGCGCCCGATGAGGCTGGCGCCGAAGGCCGGGTGATCGACGTAGGCGTCGCCGCAGACGATGAGGATGTCGAGCGCGTCCCAGCCGCGCGCGTCCATCTCGGCCCGCGAGGTGGGCAGAAAGGCGCGGAGATCGCGGGGCGCAGCATGCGCCGAGCGCCGGAGCGCGACGAAGGTCATGGCGGCCGAAGCGTAGCCTGCGGGCGGGGCGCGGGCGAGCGGTCGGCCCCGCCGGGCTGCGATCTGGGAAGGCGCGGCGCCTCGGCGTACGCTCGCGGTGCTCCCTGGTCACGGGGGGCAGGGAGCGGGTCATGGTCACACGAGCGCGGGCGGTGTCGGCAGGTCCCGTTCGCGGTGGCGGTCTTCTCTCCGACAGGCTCCTAGGTTGCGGGCCGCGGCGATGAGCGACGGAGGGGTGAGGGTGCGGAGGATTCGCGTGTCCCTGTGTCTCGGCGCCGCCGTCGTGAGTTCGTGCCTGGGTCTCGGCTGCGGGGCCTCGGGCGCTCCGCTGCCGGACGCCGGGACGACGTCCAGCGCGACGGTTGCAGGCGCGAGCGCGGCTCCCGCTGGCGTGGAGGGGGAGCCGAGCGACCCGGCGATCGTGGCGCGCCTCGAGGCGGTCGAGCACGGCCTCGTCGGGCCCGTCACCGTGACGGGCGTGGATCTCCGCAGGCCGCTCGCCGAGCGGATGCAGCACCACGACGTGCCCGGGATCAGCGCGGCGGTGATCGATGGCGGGCGCATCGCCTGGGCGAAGGGCTGGGGTGTGCTCGAGAAGGGCGGGACCGCGCCGGTCGATGCCGCGACGCTGTTCCAGGCGGCCTCGATCAGCAAGCCGGTGACCGCGGTGGCGGTGCTCGGTCTCGTCGGCTCGGGCGCGCTCGACCTCGATGCCGACGTGAACCGCTACCTCCGCGCGTGGCAGGTCCCCGCCTCCGACCAGCCCGTCACGCTACGCGCCCTGCTCAGTCACACGGCTGGCCTCAACGCGCCCGAGCAGCTCGTCTACCCGCCCGGCTATGGGCCCGAAGACCCCCTGCCGACGACGCTGCAGCTCCTCACGGGTGCGGCGCCGGCGATCTCGCTGCCCGTGACGTCGCTGCCGGGCACGGCAGGGACCTTCCACTACTCCGGCGGCGGTTACGCGGTCCTGCAGCAGCTCGTCGCCGAGCAGGCCGGCAAGCCCTTCGCCGAGGCGCTCGAGGCCGCCGTTCTCGGGCCCGCCCGCATGACGCGCTCGACCTTCGCGCAGCCGCTCCCCGCGGCGCTCGCCGCGAACGCTGCGCGCGGGCACGATCGCGAGGGCCGAGCGAGCGCGGTGCGCGCCCCCGTGGTCCCGGAGCTCGCGGCGGGCGGACTGTGGAGCACGCCGACGGATCTGGCCCGATTCGCGCTCGACCTCGCGCGCGCCTACCAGGGCGAGTCGGGTCACCTGCTGCCGCCCGCGGTCGCGCAGAAGATGCTCGCACCCGTCGCCGAGGCCGCGCCGGTCGCGCCACACGTCGGGCTCGGGATGTTCTTGCGCGAGGACTCCGGCGAGCTCGCGTTCTTCCACGCGGGCCACAATCCGCCCGGCTTCCACGCTTTTCTCGTCATGTACCCGAAGCTCGGCAAGGGCGCGGTCGTGATGGCGAATCGCGAGGGGTCGAGCGCCGCCTTGATGAACGAGCTGTTCGCCGCGATCGCGGTCGTGCACGAGTGGCCGCCGGCGGCGCGTCCGCGCGAGAAGAAGCTCGTCCCGCTCACGACGGCCGAGCTCGCGCGGGCGACCGGCACCTTCGAGCTCGCAGCCGGCGCGGGCAAGCTCGAGCTCGCGCTGCGCCTCGCCGAGGACGTCCTCTACTACGCGCTGCCGGGCGTCCCGGAGCGGCGCCTCTATCCGACCGGCAGCCGGGAGTTCCTCGATCCCGATCCGGACGGGCCGGTGTTGCTGCGGTTCGAGGCCGACGGCGACCGAACGCCCTTCGTGCGCGTGAAGCTGCTCGGCGCGGCGGTGCTGGAGGGAGCGCGCGTCCCGGCGAGGTGAGCGAGAAGGCCGGAGGGGCCTCTTTCCTTCTTTTCTTCCTGCGATCTCTCTGGGACGCTCCGCAGCCATGCAGCGCAGAGAGTTCATGGGGCTCGTGGTGGTGGGGGCCGGCGCGCTCGCCGCCGCGGGCGCGCTCGGGTGCGGCAACAAGTCCGCCGGTGGCGCCAGCGGGAGCGCGTCCGGCGCGGGCGCCGGCAAGGGCGCGCTCCGCATCGCGGTCATCCCGAAGGGCACGACGCACGAGTTCTGGAAGAGCGTGCACGCGGGCGCGGTGAAGGCCGCGCGCGAGCTCGGGGTCGAGCCGCTGTGGAAGGGGCCGTTGAAGGAGGACGACCTCAAGGAGCAGATCGGCATCGTCGAGGGCTTCGCCGCCGAGGGCGTGAGCGGCATCGTGCTCGCGCCCCTCAACGACAAGGCGCTCGCGACGTCGGTGAAGAACGCCGTGCGCGCGGGCGTGCCGGTCGTCGTGTTCGACTCGGGGCTCACGGGCGAGGAGCACGCGAGCTTCGTCGCCACCAACAACAAGGTCGCCGGCAAGCTGGCGGGCGAGCGGCTCGGCAAGCTCGTCGCCGGCGCCGAGAAGAAGAACGTGCTCCTCTTGCGTTACCTCGAGGGCTCGGCGAGCACGAGCGAGCGCGAAGCGGGCTTCCTCGAGGGCATCGGCAGCTCCGAGGGCGTGAAGGTCGCGAGCGACAACCAGTACGGCGGGGCCACGACCGAGAGCGCCATGGCCGCGAGCGAGAGCCTCTTGCTCGCACAGGGCGCCGACAAGGGCGAGGTCGCGGGCGTCTTCTGCCCGAACGAATCGACCACCTTCGGCATGCTGCTCGCCCTGCGCAAGCTAGGTCTCGCCGGCAAGGTAAAGCTCGTTGGCTTCGATGCCTCCGCGAAGCTCGTGGCCGCCCTCTCCGAGGGGCACGTCGACGGCTTGGTCGTGCAGAATCCCTTCCAGATGGGCTACCTCGCCGTCAAGACGATGGTGAGCGTCATCCGCGGCGAGAAGGTCGAGCGCCTGATCGACACGGGCGCGCGCCTCGTCGATCGCGACAACATGGGGGCTGCGGAGGTGAAGGAGCTCTTGCACCCCAACCTCGCCGCCTGGCTCGACGAGTGAACGCGCCCGCGCTCGTCGTCCGCGGCGTGGAGAAGAGCTTCGGCGCCACCCGCGCGCTCGCGGGCGTCGACCTCGCGGTGCGCGCCGGCGAGGTGCACGCCGTGCTCGGCGAGAACGGCGCGGGCAAGAGCACGCTCATGGGCGTGCTCGCGGGCCTGTACCGGCCGGACGCCGGGGCCCTCGAGCTCGGGGGTGCCGCCTTCGCGCCGCGCGCTCCCGGCGAGGCGCGCGCGCGCGGCGTCGCGCTCGTGCCGCAGGAGCCCGCGCTCTGCCCCGATCTCAGCGTCGCCGAGAACATCGTGCTCGGCGTCGAGCTCGTGCGGCTCGGCTTCGTGCGCCGCGCGGAGCGTCGGGCGCGGGCGGTGCGCGCGCTCGCGGCCGTGGGGGCCGCGCTCGACCCCGACGCGCGCGCGGGCACGCTCTCGCCGCCCGAGCGCGCCCTGGTCGGCATCGCGCGGGCGCTCGCCGTGGAGCCGCTCTCGCTCGTCATCCTCGACGAGCCGACGAGCACCCTCGCCACGGCCGAGGTGGAGGAGCTGTTCCGGGCGGTCGCGCGGCTGAGGGCGCGCGGGCTCGCCGTCCTCTACATCTCGCACTTCCTCGAGGAGGTGGCCCGCATCGCGGACTCGTTCACGGTGCTGCGCGAGGGGCGCAGCGTGGCGCACGGCGCGATGGCCGAGACGAGCCTCGACGCCGTCGTCGAGCACATGCTCGGACGCCGGCTCGAGCGCGCGGAGGCGGCCGCCGAGGCGCGCGTGCCGGGCGAGGTCGTGCTCCGCGTCCTCGGCGTGGCGGGCGCCCGCCTGCCGACGAGCGCGAGCCTCGAGCTCCGGCGCGGCGAGGTGCTCGGCGTCACGGGCCTCGTCGGCTCGGGCCGCACGGAGCTACTGCGCGCCGTCTTCGGGCTCGATCCGGTGCGGCGTGGCGCGGTGAAGGTCGCCGCCTTCGGCAGCGGGCGCGGGCGCGACGGCGCCCGCGAGGAGCGCGCCCTCCGGGGTGCCGCGCCGTGGCGGCGCCTGCTCGCCGGCATCGGCATGGCGAGCGAGGACCGGCAGCACGAGGGTCTCGCCGGGCAGATGAGCGTGCGCGACAACCTCACCTTGACCCGGCTCGAGCCGTTCCGGCGCTTCGGCCTCCTGTCCGACGGCCGGCAGCGGGCGGCGGCGCGGCGCTTCATGGAGCGGCTCGCCATCCGCGCGGCCGGCCCCGACGCGCCGGTCGCGTCCCTGTCGGGCGGCAACCAGCAGAAGGTCGCGCTCGCGCGCCTGCTGCATCACGAGGCGGACGTGCTCCTGCTCGACGAGCCGACGCGCGGCATCGACCTCGGGAGCCGCGAGGCGATCTACGCCCTCGTCGAGGAGCTCGCCCGGCGCGGGACATCGGTCGTGTGGGTCTCGAGCCAGCTCGGCGAGGTGCTGCGCGTGTGCGACCGCGTGTGCGTGATGCGTCGCGGTGTGCTCGGGCCGGCGCGCGCGGTGCGGGAGCTCGACGAGCACGCGCTCCTCCTCGAGGCGGCGACGTGAGCGGCGCGCGCGCGCTCTGGCAGGCGCTCTTGCGGCTGACGCGCCGCCCGTGGTTCGGGCCGCTCGTCGCGCTCCTCGTCGTCTACGGCTTCTTCGCCGCCCTGAAGCCCGAGACCTTCCTGCGCGGCATGATCCTCGAGACGATGGCCTCGCAGGTGGTCGTCGTCGCGATCGCGGCCGTGGGGATGACCCTCGTCATCGTCGAGGGCGGGATCGATCTCTCGGTGGGCTCGACGGTGGCGCTCGTCACGGTGGTGGTCGCGCGCGCGCTCGTGGCCGGGGTCGGCCCGGGGGTGGCCGTGCTCGTCGGCATCGCCACCGGTCTCGCGTGCGGCGCGCTCAACGGCGGGCTCATCGCCGGCCTCGGCGTGAGCCCGTTCATCGCGACCCTCGGGACCATGAGCGCCCTGCGGGGGCTGGCGAAGGGGCTCGCGCACGAGCAGAAGATCGACGCGCCTGCGCAGGGCCTCGACGAGCTCATGGCGCTCGCCCCGCGTGGCAGCCCGTGGCTCGTGTCGCCGGGCGTGTGGATCGCCGGCGCGCTCGCGCTCGCGGGCGCCGTGCTCCTCGGTCGCACGCGCTTCGGGCGGCACGTCGTCGCGGTCGGCTCCAACGCCCGCACGGCGCGGCTGTGCGGCATCTCGGTCGGGCGGGTCACCGTGGCGACCTACGCCCTCGCGGGCGCGCTCGCGGGTGTCGCCGGCGTGATGGAGTTCGGCAAGCTCACGGTCGGCGACCCCACCGACGCCCCGGGGCTCGAGCTCGACGTCATCGCCGCCGTCGTCATCGGCGGCGGGTCGCTCTCGGGCGGGCAGGGCTCGGTCGCCGGGAGCCTCATCGGCGCGGCGCTCATGACCGTCCTGAAGAACGGATCCATGCACCTCGGCGTCGCCAACTGGGTGCAGCAGATCCTCACGGGCGTCATCATCGTCGCGGCCGCGGCGCTCGACCGCTACCGGCAGGCGCGCGCGGGCGCGGTGTCGTGAACGAGCGCGTCGTCTGGCGGGGTGGTGGTGGTGCGGTGCGCGACGACGAGGCCCCGGCGCCGGAACGGGCCCGCGCCGGGCGCGCGCGACGCGTGTAAGCTAGGACCCATGCTTCGCAATCTCGGGTGGTGCGGCGTCGTGGCGTGCACGGCGCTCACGGGGTCCGTCGGCGCGTGCACGCTCATCCTCGGCGACGACTACCAGGTGAGCGGGGCGGACGGGGCGGGCGCGACGGGCGGGGCGGGTGGCGCCGGGGGGCAGGCGCAGGGTGGCGGCGGGGCGTCGGTCGTGCCGTACGCGTGCGGCTGGGACCCGACGCGCTTCGTGACGCTGCGCGACCTGTCGCCCGAGCCGGCCGGGTCCAGGCTGTTCAACGGCAACCTGTTCGCGGTGGCGGTCGACGGCGGCGTCCGCGCCTTCACCAGCCGCAACGACGCCACCAACTTCGGCCAGGTAGAGGTCTACAGCTACGACGGGTGGCAGGTGCGCTCGTTCAGCCGCCGTGCCGACCGCCTGCTCGACGTGCAACGCCTCGCGGTGCAGCAGATCGGCGTGCTGTTCGCGCTGGCGACGGCCGGCGTGCCGCTCATCGCGACGGAGCTGCTCGTCGTACCGGACTCGGACCCGGATGGCGTCGACGCCACCATTCGAGCGCTCGGCTCGCAGCCGAACACCGACAGCCTGGGCAACGGGACGTTCACCACGGTCGGCGGGGCGCTCACGGACGTCGACTACGTCGTGCAGGCGGCCGACGCGACGGGCGACAAGGTGCTCTTCGGTCGCTACCGCGGCACGCCGGACGATCCCTTGGCGTTCACCGAGTACGATGCCTCGCTCGGCCAAGACGCCTTCAAGCCGACCGTCGTGGTGCGCAACGGCGCCCAGACCCACGTGTTCCTCGGCGAGCTGAGCGGCCAGTTCCCGGCGCGCCAGTACGTGCTGCCGGACGGCCTCGCGCCCGCACCGATGCTCGCGACCCTCGAGTACCCGATCGAGTACTACCCCTTCGCCATCGCGCCGCGGCCGGGCGGCAACGCGTTCAACGTCGGGGCCGCCTACCTGTCGACCGACGGCAGCGGGACGCTGCGGCTCCACACCGGCCCCGTCCCTGCCGCGGAGCTCGCGAGCTACGATCTGTCGCTCCTGCCGGCCGCGGTGACGTTCGCGAGCTTCGCCGACGTCCCGAGCCAGGGCGGCCCGCCGAGCTGGCACGGCCCGAACCTGTTCCTGGTCGGCTCTTACGCCAACGCGAAGACCACACTCGGCATCGTCATCGCGCACGAGACCGGCGTCGAGCGCACCAACCAAGAGGTGCCGTTTCCGCAGGCCATCACGGCGGTGAGCATCGACAGCGCGGCGGTGGCCCCGAACCCGGGCTTCGCGTCGCTCGGCGGGGATCTCCACCTCGTCTGGACGGAGCGGTACGTCGCCGGCGGCAACGACTACCACCTGCTGCGCGCCGGCGTGCTGCAGTGCTTCCCGCCGTGAACGGCACCCGCGCGCGGCGCGAGGGTCAGGGCAGCACGGTCGCGCGGCGGCAGTCGTCGGCGAGCTCGAGCTCGTCCGGCACGTCCTCGTCGAGCGCCACGGCCGCGAACGATGCGACGGCGCCGGAGCCCACCTCGTCGCCGGCGGTCGCCGCCTCGGGGCCCAGCACTTCGCCGCGCGCCGCGACGATCGTGCCGCGCGTGCGCTCGACCCACACGTCCGCGGTGCCGCTCACCTCGCCGTCCGCCGCGCCGAGGCTCACGCCGTAGCGGTCGGCGCGGTGTCCCTCCACCACCTCGTTCTCGGCGATGAGGCGCGCGCGGAAGGGCCCCGCGAAGGGGGCGAGCGGCCCGGTGCGCTCGGCGACCCAGGCGCTGGCGTAAGGGCGCAGCCCGACGGCGGCTCCCGGCACGCGCGCCGCGACCTGCTCGGCGGCGCGCTCCGTGCGCCAGGCCTTGCAGGTGGCGTCGCCGAGCTCGTACGCCACGTCGCCGACGCCGACCAGCCGCCGCCGCTCCGGCTCGGCGTCGGCATGCACCGTCACGTCGTAGACGAGCTCCGTCCACTTGCCGCGCACGAAGCGCCGCAGCTCGACGTGCTCCACGCGCTCCGTGCCGCCCGGCACGTCCGTGAGGTAGGTGAAGCGCACGGCGCCGCTCGGCTGCGTGTCGGGACCGGGGAGCACCCAGGCGAGCTCGCGCTCCTTCGGCGCCGCACCCTTGGCTTGCGCCGGTGCGGCCGCCTTCTTGTTCTTCGGCTGCGCGAGCGGATCCGTGCCGACCGGGAACGCGATGCCGCCACCCGTCGCCTCGGCGCACGCCGCGAGTGCGAGCGCCACCGCCACGAACGACGACCTGGCCCAGGCTGCCCGTCCCATCGTCCCCAACTTAGCCTCGTCCGCGCGCGAGCGCGAACCGCTCCGCCGCGCCGCGCGAATCGGCTTGGTGTAGGGTGGGCCCGAGGACCTGTCGAAGGGAGCCGAGCCATGCGTCTGGACGGGAAGATCGTGCTCATCACCGGCGCGAGCCGCGGCATCGGGCGCGCGAGCGCGCTCGCGCTCGCGCGCGAGGGTGCCCACATCGTGGCAGCGGCGCGCACGGCGCCCGATCTCGCCCGGGTCGTGGGCGAGGTGGAGGCGCTCGGCCGCAAAGCGCTCGCCGTGCCGACCGACGTGACCGACAGCGACGCGGTCGCCGCCTGTGTGGGGCGCGCCATCGTGGCGTTCGGGCGCATCGACATCCTGGTGAACAACGCCGGCGTCGGCGGCTACCGGCCGTTCCTCGAGTGGAGCGAGGCCGACTACGACCGCATCATGGCGACCAACGCCAAGAGCAGCTGGCTCTTCTGCCGCGCCGTCATCCCGCACATGCGAGCCCAGAAGGGCGGGCACATCATCAACGTGGCGAGCGTGGCGGGCCTGTCGGGCTACCCGAGCGAGGCCATCTACTGCATGTCGAAGTCCGCGCAGGTGGCCCTGAGCCAGGCGCTCGACCGCGAGTTCTACCAGGAGAACATCAAGGTGAGCCTCGTGTGCCCGGGCGGCGTCGAGACCTTCTTCGCGCTCGGCGACGGCCGCACCGCGGGCGAGGACAAGCTCCGGGGCTTCTCCACGGCCGAGGACGTGGCCGAGGCGGTCGTGCTCGCCGCCTTGCCGCACGCGCGCTCGCGCATCGTGAACATCGTCATGCGCCCCATGAACGAGATGACCTGAGCCGCCGCGCGGCACCGAGGAGCCCATGCCGAGCGACGTCGAGATCGCCCAGTCCGTCACGCCCCGCCCCATCACCGAGATCGCCGCCGCGCTCGGCATCCCCGCGGACGCGCTCCACCTCTACGGCCGCGACAAGGCGAAGGTCGATCTCTCGGTGCTCGCCGCGCCGCGCCGGCGCCCCGGCGCCGGCCGGCTGGTGCTCGTGTCGGCGGTGACGCCGACCAAGGCCGGCGAGGGCAAGACCACCACCTCGATCGGCCTCGCCCAGGCGCTCGCGAAGCTCGGCGAGTCCGCGTGCCTCGCCCTGCGCGAGCCGTCGCTCGGGCCGTGCCTGGGGATGAAGGGTGGCGCCACGGGCGGGGGTCGCAGCCAGGTCATCCCGATGGAGAGCATCAACCTGCACTTCACGGGCGATCTGCACGCCGTCACGACGGCGCACAACCTCATCGCCGCCGTGCTCGACAACCACCTGCACTTCGGCTCGGAGCTCGGCATCGACCCGCGCCGCACCACCTGGCGGCGCGTCGTCGACATGAACGACCGGTCGCTGCGCTCGATCATCGCCGGGCTGGGCGGGCCGGCGCAGGGCATCCCGCGCGAGACCGGCTTCGACATCACGGCGGCGAGCGAGGTGATGGCGATGCTGTGCCTCGCCTCCGGCCCGGAGGATCTGCGCGCCCGCGTCGACCGCACGCTGCTCGGCTTCACGCACGCGGGCAAGCCCGTGACGGTGCGCGACCTCGGCGTGACCGGTGCCGTGCTCGCCCTCCTGAAGGACGCGCTCATGCCGAACCTCGTCCAGACGCTCGAGGGCACCCCGGCGCTCATCCACGGCGGCCCCTTCGCGAACATCGCTCACGGCTGCAACAGCGTGCTCGCGACGCGCATGGCCCTGCACCTGGCCGACTGGTGCGTGACCGAGGCGGGCTTCGGCTTCGACCTCGGGGCCGAGAAGTTCTTCGACATCAAGTGCGTCTCGGCCGGGCTCGACACGGCGGCCGTGGTGCTGGTCGCGACGGTGCGCGCGCTGAAGCTCCACGGCGGCGCGCGCTACGAGGCGCTCGGCACGCCCGACGAGGCGGCCGTGGCGGCGGGCATCCCGAACCTCGTGAAGCACATCGAGAACATCCGGCATTTCGGCGAGCCGCCGATCGTCGCCTTGAACCGCTTCGGCGCCGACACGCCGGCCGAGATCGCGGTCGTCGAGCGCGCCTGTCGCGGGCACGGCGTGCCCTTCGCGGTCTCGGACCACCACGCGCGCGGCGGTGACGGGGCGCTCGAGCTCGCGCGCGCCGTCGTGGCCCACGCCGAGCACGTGAGCCGGCCCTTCACGCCGCTCTACGCGTGGCAGGACCGCGTCGAGGACAAGATCCACGCCGTCGCGAGCAAGATGTACGGGGCGACTCGCGTGGTCTTCACGAAGCAGGCCGAGAAGGCGCTCGCCGAGGTGTATCGCCTCGGCTACGGCGCGCTGCCGGTGTGCATCGCCAAGACGCAGAGCTCGCTCACCGACGACCCGACGCGCCAGGGGCGCCCGCTCGACTTCGAGGTCACGGTGCGCGACCTCGTCATCGCCGCGGGGGCCGGCTTCATCGTGGTCATGACCGGCGACATTCTGCGCATGCCGGGGCTGCCGCGCCACCCGGCGGCCGAGAACATCGACGTCGTCGACGGCCGCATCACCGGCATCCACTGAGGGCGCGTGGGCTCGCGCGCCACGAAGCACGAGGGGCCGCGCCCGGCGCGCCCACGGGTCGAGCAGGCTCCGGTGCGCCTCGTCGTCGCCGAGCGCGCCGCCCGGGCCGCGCGGCGCGGCCACCCGTGGGTGTTTCGCGACGCGCTGCGACCCGCGAGCCGCGAGCTGCCCGACAGCGCGGGGCTGCCGAGCGGCACCGTCGTCGAGCTCCACGACGAGCGCGGGCGCTTCGTCGCGCGCGCTCTCTACGACGCCGACACGCCCATCGGCGCGCGCCTCTTCACGCTCGCGCCCGACGAGCCGCTCGACGACGCCCTCCTCGTGCAGCGCCTCGCGCGCGCCTTCGCGCACCGCGATGGCCTCTTCGCGGACGATCTCACGGACGCCTACCGGCTCTGCCACGGCGAGGGCGACCGCCTGCCCGGCCTCGTGCTCGACCGCTACGCCGAGCTCGCCGTCCTGCGCCTCGACGGGGGGCTGTGGCGTCCGCACACGGATCGGCTGCGCCACCTGCTCGTGCCGCTCCTGCGCGCGCGCGGCATCGAGCACCTGGTGCTCCGCGCCCCGGGCGAGCGGCAGGTGCTCACCCACCGCGAGCCGCCCGACACGCTCGAGGTGCGCGAGCACGGCGTGCGCTTCGAGGTCGACGTGGCGCGCGGGCAGAAGACGGGCGCCTTCCTCGACCAGCGCGAGAACCGCGCCCGCGTGCGCGCGCTCGCCCGCGGGCTCGGCCGCGTCTGCAACCTGTTCAGCTACACCGGCGGCTTCTCGCTCGCCGCCGCGCTCGGCGGGGCCGGCGAGGTCGTGAGCGTCGACGTGGCCGGACCCGCGCACGAGGCCGCGCGCCGCGCCTTCGCGCTCAACGACCTCGACCCGGGGCGCCACGCCTTCGTCACGGCGGACGCCTTCGCCTGGCTCGAGGCCGCGCGCGCGCGCGGCGAGCGCTTCGACCTCGTCGTCTGCGACCCGCCGAGCTTTGCCCCGAGCGAGCGCGCGGTGCCGAAGGCGCTCGCGGCCTACCGCCGCCTGCACGCGGCCGCGCTCGGCGTGCTCGCGCCGGGCGGTACCCTGTGCGCCGCGTCGTGCTCGAGCCACGTGCGGCTCGAGGACTTCCTCGGGACGCTCGACGACGCCGTGCTCCCGGGGCGCGGCCTCTCCGTCCGCGAGGTGTGGGGCCAGCCCGCCGACCACCCCACGCTCGCGGCCTGGCCCGAGGGGCGGTATCTGAAGTTCGTCGTGCTCGCCTGATGCGAACGCTTGCCGCGCGGCGCCGACCGTCCTCAAGATGCAGTCGACGGGCTCGCGACGGGGAAGTGCGAGCTCCAACGAGGCGGGCGCGGCGCCCTCGGGGTGCCGCGACCATGAGCCCGCGCGCGCACGCGACGCGGGCCGGAGGCAGCGATGCTCTACGGGCGGTTCATCTGGTGGTTGGTGCTCGGCATTCTCGGCATCTCGAACCTCATCATCGCGAAGAAGCCGAACGCGAAGGAGCTGTTCGACAAGGTGGCGCCCATGCAGGGCTGGTTCGGCGTGGTCTCGGCGCTGTGGGGCGCCTGGGGCATCATCGACGGCCTGCTCAACATGGAGGTCCTGTCGATCTTGCCGATCTTCTGGATCGTGTGGGTCGCCGGCTCAGCGGTGTGCCTCTGCCTCGGCGCGCTCATGGGCGTTGGGGTGATGAAGTCGTTCGTCAAGGGCGCGGCCGCGGCCGAGAAGCTGACCGGCACGGTGTCGAAGCTCGCCCCGTTCCAGGCGATCTTCGGCTTCATCCTCATCGGCGCTGCCGTCTTCCTGTTCCTCGACTTCCAGATCCTGCACCTCTAGGCGGCGGTCCACGTCCGCGGAAGAGCGCACCACCGAGACACCGAGCGGCGCACGGAGCCGGCAGAGCTCACAGGCTCCTCCGGTCACGCTCCGTGCCGTCGTGGCTCGGTGGTTCTGGCTCTGGCCGACACCGCACGGGCCCGAGGCCGCGCGGCGTGCGACGATCCGAGCTGTCCAGCTGCGCGGGCGCCTGCCCGGTGCTCACGCGCCGCGCGCGCGCGCCGGTCGGAACAGGTAGTAGGTGCAGGCGATGCGCCCGTTGTAGAGCTTCCTCTTCTTCTCGGCGCGGCGGCCGAGGGCGGCCTCGAGCTCCGTCGCGGGCGTGAGCATGCCGAGCGACCAGTCGGGGCGGCGCTCGAGCGCCGCCGCCATCGCGGCGAACAGGGCGCGCACCTCCTGCTCGTCGCCGAGGCGCTCGCCGTAGGGAGGGTTGCAGAGCACGAGGCCGCGCCCCTCGTCGCCCGGGAGCCGCTCGAGCTCGCGCCGCTCGAAGGCGACGTCGCTCGCCACGCCCGCCGCCTGGGCGTGCTGGCGCGCGAGGGCGAGCTGCTCGCCGTCCCGGTCGCTGCCCGCGATGCGGACCACGGGTAGGCGCTGCTCGAGCGAGCGGGCCTCCTCGCGCGCGCGCTGCCACGCGGCGGGCCCGATGCGCGGCCAGCGCTCCGCGGCGAAGCTCCTGCCGATGCCGGGCGCGACGTGGCGCGCGATGAGCGCCGCCTCGATCGGAATCGTGCCCGAGCCGCACAAGGGGTCGCACAGGGGCTCGTCCGGGCGCCAGCGCGACAGGAGCACGAGCGCCGCGGCGAGCGTCTCCTTGAGCGGGGCCGTGCCCACGAGCTTGCGGTAGCCGCGTTTGTGCAGGCCCGGGCCGCTCGTGTCGAGGGCGAGCGTCGCCACGTCGCGCAGCAGCGACACTTCGACCGGGTACTCGGGCCCGTCCTCGGGCAGCCGCTCGCGGCGGTGGGCGCGGCGCAGGCTCTCGACGATCGCCTTCTTGACGATGCCCTGGCAGGACGGGACGGCGTGGAGCTGGCTGCGCACGCTCTTGCCGCGCACCGGGAAGGCCGCGTTCGGCGGCAGCCAGCTCGCCCAGTCGAGCGCGGCCGTCTGCTCGAAGAGCGCGCCGAAGTCCCGCGCCGGAAACTCGCCGAGCTTCACGAGCACGCGATCGGCGGCCCGCAGCCACAGGTTCGTGCGGCACACGCCCGCCTCGTCGGCGACGAACGCGATGCGGCCGTCCGCCACCCGTCGCTCGCCGTAGCCGAGCGCCTCGAGCTCGTGCGCGACCACGGACTCGAGGCCGAAGGCCGAGGTGGCGACGAGCTCGACGGCAGCCATGGTCAGTCCGCCACGCAGCGAAAGCCGACGTGCACCGAGCGCTCGCTCGGGGCGAGACCGCGCCGCGCGCTCGCGCGCAGCAGGCGGCCCTCGCTGTCGCCCCAGTGCCCGCCGCGCACGACGCGCCGCGCGTGCCCGGGCTCGTCGTACCAGCCGTCCACCCACTCGGCGACGTTGCCCGCCATGCCGAGCGCGCCGTAGGGGCTCGCGCCGCCGGGCTTGCTCTCGGCCTCCATGGTGCCGCCCGCCCCGCAGCCCTCGGCGCCCTGCGTCATGACCGTGAAGTTGCAGCTCGCGGTGGGGCCGCCCCAGGGGAACTTGCGCCCGTCGAGCCCGCGCGCCGCCTTCTCCCACTCGTTCTCGTGCGGCAGCCGACCGCCCGCCCAGCGGCAGAAGGCCTCGGCCTGGGCGAAGTCGACGCAGTTGATCGGGTGGCCGACCCGCTCGCCGTGCTGCCAGTTGCAGCGCTCGTTCGGCGCGGCGCTGCGCCCGCCGCCGTTCTCGCTGCCGAGCCCCGCGGCGCTGCAGGCACCGGCGCGCACGCAGGCCGCGAAGTCGCCCGTGCGCACCTCGCTGCGGTCCATGCGGAGCGCGGTCACGCTGGCGACGTGCCCGGGCTTCTCGTCGGGGGCGCAGTCGGCATCGATGGCCTCCTTGCAGCCGAACCAGAACTCCCCGCCAGGCACGGTCACCCGCCGCGCCGCGAGCTGCGCGAGCCAGGCGTCCGCAGCAGCGCTGCCCGCCGTGGCGCTCCTGGCCGCCGAGCCGTCCGGTCGCTCCGGGACGGCCGTCGCCGCGCTCGCGCTCGCGCTCGCGGTCGCGCTCGTCGCCGGCAGGGCGCTCACCGCGGCGGGCGCGCTCGGCGGGGCGCCCGTGCGCACGCCGGCGGGC
>JACRDA010000431.1 GCA_016212965.1 Myxococcales bacterium | reverse complement strand
GGCGCGGGTGCCGTGCCGGGGGCGGCGAGGGTCGGGACCTCGCGCTCGCCGATGGCGGGCGCGCACGCGGCGAGCGGGGTGAGGGTGAGCGTCGTCTGCAGGACCAAGAAGAAGCGGATGGATGACCTCATGTACTAGAGGTCGACCGAGCCTTGCCGCGGTTGCGGGCGGCGGGCACCGGGGCACGAGCTCCCGAAATGCGGCGCGGCCGCACACGCTCCTTCCGAGCGCGCGCGGCCGCGGGGCGTTGCCTCGCTCAGCGGGTCACAGGGTGCCGTACTCGGCGCAGCCCCAGGCCTTGACGAACAGCTCCCAGTCCCAGTCGCTCATGCTGTGGGTGCCCTGGCGGCGCACGCTCCACCAGGCGCCGTTCGTGAGCTCGAGCTGCATGGCGAGCGGGATGATCTGCTGCGCGTTGAAGAGGTGGTCGTCGCTGTCGAGCGCGAGCGCGTCCGCCACGACCGGGGCGATGGCGCCGACGGTCGTGAAGACCCAGCCGTAGTCGCCGACCCACACGTCGCCGATCTGGCCCGCCGCTTCGCCGATCGAGTTGATGAGGTTCTGGTAGCCGTCCGAGGTGTCGGCCTCGATGCAGTCGTAGGTGAGCTGGATGTTGCCCTCGGGCGAGGTCGGACCCTGCTGGCCCCAGAACACGCCCGCCTCGAGCGAGTACTGGTAGCTGTCGCCCTCGTCGAGGTTCGGCGTCTGCGGCGTGACGCGGATCTCGCCGCCCGCGGCCGTCTCGGCCTGGATGGTGCAGTACACGATGTCGTTGGCCCAGTCGTCGTCCTCCTCGTGCACCGTGATCGAGGCGACGCCGATGCGCAGCATGGGCGCGCCGCACGCGACGGTGCCGCCCGGCGGGACCACGTCCATCGCGGTCTTCTGGGGCACCGCGTACGCCTCGGGGTGGAGGTTGCGGTACGAGCTGGGCGAGCTCATGCCGGCGCGCGCGAGCTGGCGGCGCAGCGCGCCCGCTGCCTCCGGGTGGCTCGCGAGGGCCGCGCGCAGCTTGGCGACGAGCGGGTGCTCGTCCGGGCGCACCTCGTCGTCGAGCGCGGCCGCGAGCACGCGCACGGCCGTGCCCGCCTCGGCGACACGCTCGCCGAGGCGCGCGAGGATCTGCTCGGACCCGAGCTCGGTCATCGCCGGCACGTCGAGCGTCGTGACGTGGGGCAGCGTGGGGTCCGGGATCATCGCGTTGTCGCACGCCGGCGCCTCGATGCACGGTGCGCAGGCGCCGCAGTCGCTGGCGCAGCTGTGGCAGTCCTCGTCGAGGCCGCAGGTGCCGTCGCCGCAGCCGACGAAGCTGCTGCCGCCGGTGCCGGTGTTGCCCGGGCCGCACTCGCAGGCGCCGAGCCCGCTGCCGTCCTCGAGGCACACCTGCACGCCGTCGCCGCCGCCCGGGCAGGCGCAGGCGCGCTGCTCGTTCGGGATGCACAGCACCGCGCTCGTGCCGGCGCCGCTGCCGCCGTCGCCCGCGACCGCGCCCCCCTCGCCCTTGGCACCACCGGCACAGGCCGGGAGCGAGGTGGCGGCGGCGAGCGTGACGAGGGCGAGCGTGAACGACGACTGGATCTTCATGGGCGTCCTCCGATGACGCCCTCCACAATGCAGCTACCGTGCCTGCCGCGGGCGCTGCCCCGGAATCGCGACAAGTCATGGTTTTCATTCCGATCCGTCCCGGCGGGGGCCGCGCTGCGAGGGGACGATTCTGGATCGTCCGTGATCCATGGGGTGGGGCCTGCGCACCCGGCGAGGCGCGTCGCCGAACGAGAAAAGGGGCCGCGGATCCGGCGATCCGCGGCCCCGCTGGGTCAGGGAGTCACGAGGGGTCTCGGGGCCCGCGCCCCGGGGGGCTCAGTCGCTCGACTGCGCGCAGGTGAGGAACAGCACCGACTCGTTGGCCGCGCGGCCGGCGCCGGCGAAGCGGATGGTGCGCTCCTCGGTGGCCTGGCAGTGCGCGACGAGCTCGGGGTTGCCGGTCGGGGGCACGGTGGTCGCGTCGATGTAGCACCAGCCGTCGACGCTCTGGCCGCCGCTCGTCTGCAGGTTCTGGCCGTCACCAGGGGCGTTCTGGCAGACCTCGAGCGCCTCGCCCGCGAGCTGGTCGATGGTGCACAGGCAGTCGAGCCCGAGGGCGCGGCTCGCCGGATCCTCGAGGGCCGCCGTCACGGCGCCCTGATTCTCGGGCCGCACGGTCGAGCGGGCCGGGCCCGAGCAGTCGCAGGCACCGCCCGTCGCGCGCCCCTCGAGGATGAGGCAGCTCACCTGACCGGCCGCATTGGGCGTGAAGCTGCGCTCGAGGCACGGATCCTTGAGCTGCTCCTTGAGCCGCGCCGTGAGCGCGCCGATGGCGGGGCGGTAGCCGTAGTCGACCGCGCTCGTGTTCTCGACCTCGGCCGGGCAGATCGAGCCGACGATGGCCTGGTCCGAGATGCCCTCGAGCACCGCGAGCTCGCGCAGGCCCGGGAAGGCCTTGGCGCGGCGCTGCGTGTCGTCGTAGCTGCCGTCCGGGGCCTGGCAGAGCGGGGTCTGCCACGACGCGTTCTGGCAGTCCGGGCCCGGCGTGAGCCAGTCGGTCGCCGGCAGGTCGAAGATGCACGCGTACTGGAGCGAGTAGCCCGGGTAGAGGCTCGCGTTCCACTCGTGGCCCGCGATGGGGTCGGCCCAGGCGTTCGTCGCGGTGGCGGGCGCGGTCGCGCTGCCGGTGGCCGGGTTGGTGCCCGCGCGCGGGACGAACGTCTCGACCATGTGCGGGTCGGTGGGCAGCGTGCCGTTCGCGGGGTTGCCGAGGATGAGCGGCCAGACGCCGTTGTCGCGCAGCTCGCGCGCGTCCATGAGGCCCGCGGCGAGGTCGGGCGCGCCACCGGCGCCGCGGCGCGCGATGTCCTGCCAGGGCACGCCGACGATGCCGGCGAGGAACACGCGGTCGCGCGGACGCTCGTAGCGGACGCCGCCCTCGGTCCGGACGAAGAGCGGGTTGTCGACGAGCTCGCCCGTGCGGCTCGGCACGGTGAGGGAGGTCAGGCCCCGGACGTAGCGGTCGATGGGGTAGAGGTAGTCGGCGCCGAAGCGCTGCTTCTGGTTGTAGCAGTTGAGGCCGACGGCCTTGTGGTCGGCGGGGGCCGGCTCGGCGCAGGTCGGGTCCTCGGGGCAGCCCGGCGCGGCGTAGCCGCAGACGGCGCAGCAGGCGTCGTCGGGGTGCTCGGCGCACACGGCGCGCGCCTTGAGGTTGTAGAGCGGGCCGCCCTCGGCCGTGAAGAAGCCCTGTCCCTCGGCGCGGAACGAGCAGTCGTTCTCGTCGGTGAGGAGCAGGACCGCGACGAGCGAGTCCTTGCGCAGGAAGGCCTGGCGCTCGGCGAGCAGCGCATCGTCGGTGTCCGCGAGCACCGTGACGGTCTTGTTGCCGACCGTCGCGCGCTCGATGGAGCCGTAGGGCTCCGGGTCGACGAGGAAGCGGTACCAGCTCTCGAGCTGCGCCTCGAAACCGCAGCCGTTCTCGCCGACGCCCTGCACCAGGCTCTCGAGGTCGGCGTGGAGCGTCGCCATGTCGGCCGTCCCGGGCGGGCTCAGCGCCTGGGCCGGGTCCCACGCGAGGAAGCCCTGGTCGTCGTAGGTGGCGACGCTGCCGCCGCCGAGCGCGCGGGTGACGAGCCGCCCGTCGTCGTCGGCGCAGGTGAGCCCCACGGGCTTCGCGCCCCGCAGGCCGAGGCTCGTCGAGATGACGCCGACGTGGATGTCGAGCACGGGGTCGAACTCGCGGAAGCTGCCATCGGGGCAGACCGCGAGCGGGCCGGTCGGCTTCTGCACGAAGCCTCCGTTCGCGTCCACGCAGCTCGGGTTCGCGAGCGAGTCGACCAGATCGGGGACGGCGCGCGCCAGGATCTCCTGCTTGTCGGCCATCGAGGCCGAGTCGTCGATGGCGAGCAAGAGATCGATCTGGTCGACCTTCGACTGCGTGAAGCGATCGACGAGCGTCGAGGTGAGGCGCGAATCGAGCGGCTCGATCGGGCGGTCGAGGCAGCCCTCCGAGCCGGCGCCGAGGGCGGTCGTCGCGAGCACGGTCGCGACGAGGCTGCCGAGGCGACGGGGCGGGGGGGTGCCGGCGCGGCGCTGCGTGGTACGAGTGGACGTGGACATGCGTGGCTCTCCCTGGGGTGACCGCGCGCCTCGGCGCCACGCCCGCTCGAGGGGAGCGGGCGGCGCGTCGTCGCGGTGGGTCAGGGTCATTGCAAAGGGTGCGCCGCACTGGAAACGCGCTCACGCCGTCGCGTGCTGGCCGCCCGTGCGTCCCGCGCCGCGCCCGCGAAGCGACGGACTCGGCCGGATTTCGAGGGATCTCGCCTGCCCGTGCGCACCACGCGCCCGCGAGGCGGCCCACTGGGACACGCACCGGCTGTCCCATGGGACGGCCGGCCTGCTAGGCTCGGCTCGTGGTGGGCGGTCGTCGGTATCGGGGTGGGCGGGGCGTGGCGACAGCGGGGCTCCTCGCCGTCGCGCTCGGCCTCGCGTGCGGCAAGGGCGAGGGCGGCGGTGGGGGCGCGGGCGCGGCCGCGGGCTCCGTGGAGGACTACCTGCGACGCTCCAAGGCGGCCGAGCCCAAGGCCAACGTGGGAGCGATGGCGCGCCGCGCGCTCGCGGCCTTCGAGCGCGAGCACACGTCGCAGGACCTGCTCGAGCCCGGCGTCGGCGCGGCCGTGGTCCAGCGCCTGTGTGGTCCGGCGACACCCGTGCCCGCGGAGGTCCCGAAGGGCAAGAAGTACCAGCCCGACACGGCCGAGGGCCGCGACTTTCACACCGGCGACGCCCAGCGTGGGTGGCGCTGCCTGCGCTTCGAGGTGACGGAGCCGATCTACTGTCAGTACAGCTACACCGCCGACGCGGGCTTCGAGTCGAGCGCGCGCGGATACGGTCGCCCGCTCGGCGCGGGCGCGTTCGAGGCCGCCGCGGAGTGCGACTTCGACGGCGACGGCAAGACCAGCTTCTACGCGCGCATCGGCCGCGTCGACGCAGAGACCCGGACCGTCGTGCTCGACCCCGAGCTCTTCGTCGTCGACGACGGCGAGTGAGCGCCGAGGGGTCGTCCGTCGTCAGTCCAGGGGGAAATCCACGCCCTGCGCGAGCGGCAGCTCGTCGCCCCAGTTCACGGTGCAGGTCTGGCGGCGCATGTACGCCTTCCAGGCGTCGCTGCCGGCCTCGCGGCCACCGCCCGTGTCCTTCTCGCCGCCGAAGGCGCCGCCGATCTCGGCGCCGCTCGTGCCGAGGTTGACGTTGGCGATGCCGCAGTCGCTGCCGGCGGCCGACAGAAAGCGCTCGGCGGCGCGCAGGCTGTCGGTGAAGATCGCGCTCGACAGGCCCTGCGTGACGGCGTTCTGGTCGGCGAGTGCCTGCTCGAGGGACTCGACCTCGAAGAGGTAGACGATGGGCGCGAAAGTCTCGTCCCACGCGATGGGGAAGCTCGCCTGCCGGGGCGCCCGGACGAGCGTCGGCGCGACGAAGTGGCCGGGCCGGTCGAGCCGCTGCCCGCCCACGAGGACTTCGCCGCCCTGCTGGCGCACGAGCGCGAGCGTCTCCTCGTAGCGCTCGACGGCGCGCGCGCTCACGAGTGGCCCCGCGAGCACGCCCTCTTCGAGCGGGTCGCCCACGCGCACGGAGGCGAAGGCGCGCACCAGGCGCTCGGTGAGGGCGCCCGCCACGCGCCGGTCCGCGAAGACGCGGCGCGTGGACGTGCAGCGCTGCCCCGTCGTGCCGACGGCGCCGAAGGTGATGCCGCGCACCGCGAGGTCGAGGGGCGCGTCGGCGAGCACCGTGACGGCGTTGTTGCCGCCGAGCTCGAGGATCGCGCGGCCGAGCCGAGCCGCCACGGTGGTCCCGACGCTGCGCCCGACGGCGATGGACCCCGTGAAGGACACGAGCGGGATGCGCGCCTCTTCCGCCATCCACTTGCCGACGTCCGCGTCGCCGACGAGCAGGCAGAAGACCCCGTCGGCGTCCTCGGCGTGCATCGCCTGGTGACACAGCTCCTGGATGGCGACGGCCGAGAGCGGCGCGAGCGGCGAGGGCTTCCACAGGCACACGTCGCCGCACACCGCGGCGATCGCGGCGTTCCAGGCCCACACCGCCCCGGGGACGTTGAACGCGGTGATGATGCCGACCGGCCCGAGCGGGTGCCACTGCTCGAACATGCGGTGGCGCGGGCGCTCGGACGGCATCGTGAGCCCGTAGAGCTGCCGGCCGAGGCCGACGGCGAAGTCGCAGATGTCGATCATCTCCTGCACCTCGGCGAGCCCCTCGGAGCGGATCTTGCCGACCTCGACCGAGAACAGCTCCCCGAGCGCGGCCTGGTGCCTGCGCAAGAGCTCGCCGAGGCGCCGCACGAGCTCCGCGCGCCGCGGCGCGGGACGCAGGCGCCACTCGGCGAAGCGCTCGAGCGCCCGGGCGAGCACGAGCTGACCGTCGGGCCGGCGGGCCGCCGCGAGGGCACCGAGCGGGCGCCCCGTCGCGGGGTTCTCGCTCACGATCTGCGGCCCGGTCGTGGCGAGCCACGAGCCGTGGCTGGCTCCCTCCGTCACCGTGTCGATGCCGAGCTTCGCGAGTACCGATTGCTTGTCCATGGCGGCGCGCTCCCTCGTGGGCCGCACACGATCCCAGAGGGTGCGCAGGAAGAGAAGAAGGAAATCACGCGCGCGGGGTCGGCGCGTCGAGCGGGTAGAGGTCGGCCGGCTCGGTCGTGATCTCGAAGGCGCTCCGGCCGAGGACGTCGCCGTCGCCGTCGTACACGACGACGTTCCAGCGGCCGCGCTCGCGCGCGCGCTCGGTGTAGGCCCACGTCCGCCAGCGCGACGCGGCACCCACGCGCAGGCGCACGCCGCTCCGCTCCGGCTCGCCCTCCTTCACGAAGCGCACCTCGATCTCCGAGGCGAGGCGCGCGCGATTGGTGACCTCGACGAAGACGTAGATGCGCTTGGCGGCGCCCTCGGCGAAGCGGGTCGCGGCGCCCACCGGCTCGCGCTCGTGCACGCCGCTCGCGAGCACGAGGCGCTTGACGCCGAGCTCCGCGTCGAGATCCGGCCGCTCGGCGTCGACCTCGCCCCGCGCGGCCGACGCGGTCGTCGGCAGCGGCCGGCTCGACGGGGTGGGCGCCGGGCTCGCGACCGTCGCCATGGGGCTCGTGCCCAAGGTGGGCGCGGGGCTCGCCGCGGCAGGCGCGGTCGGCGTGGCCGCCCGTGCGCTCCCGGTCCCGGCGGCTCGGTCGAGCGCGCAGGGCGCCGGGGTCGTCGACGGCGAGTCGGCGCAGGCGGGCAGAAGCGCGAGGGCGAGGGCGAGGGGGGCGAGATGCCGCAGCGTGGGGTGTGGCACGGGATGGCTCCTTCGGATCGGGTGGCGGGCCGGGTTTCTGCCAGGGCTTTCGCAACCGGCGGGCCACGGCTCGGGTCGCGCAGATCCGCGCACCTACATGGGCTCACCAGGCCCCGCCGTGTCCGCCCGGGCGCAGGAGCGCGGGCGCGGGACCACGCGGGCGCCACGCGGGACCAACTGGCCGATCGGAACGGCGGCGCCCGACGCCGTGCGGCGCGACGCCGCCGCGTGGCTCGCGGACCCCGGGCACGCCGAGGCGAGCGCGGCCTGGCGTAGCGGCTGACGGCGCGCGGGCGCGCGCCACGCTTGGAGCCCCAGGTGACGAGGACGCGCTGGACTCACCTCCCGGCCGTGGCCGCGCCCGCGGGGAGCTCCGGCAGGGTTTCGGTGAACGAGAAGGGCGGGTACGCGTCGACGAGCCCGGCCTGGTACGCGAGCAGGCGCACGCTCCAGCGCTGCACGCCGACGAGGTAGTGGTGCGCTCCCGCTCCGACGCGCTCGGTGAAGAGGATCGTGAGCGCCGCCCAGAGCCACACGAAGACGCCGAGGCATCCGGCGAGGAGCAGGCCGACCGCGCTCGGCAGCCCCGTCACGATGCGTACGAGCGCCGAGCCCGCGCTCGGATGGGGGTGACAGGGATCGATCACGAAGGAGCAGGTCTCGCGCGCCTTGTGCGCGGGGAGGCGCTCGGCGACGAGACCGGCCCAGGCCGAGAACGCCGCGAGCCAGTGGAGCGCGCGCGCGATGCGCGGTCCGTCGCCGCGCAGGTAGAGCTTCGGCGAGCCGAGCGACGCGAGGCGCACGGCCGCGAGCAGCGGCAGGGCCACGTAGGCGAGCGCGAACACCGTCCCGAACGACAGGCCGAGCGCCCCGAGCAGGGCAAAGGCGAGGAAGCGGACCAGGAGCTGGACGCGCGCGAAGCGCGGCGCGCGTCGCACGCTGTAGTGAACGGGATAGGGCGTCATGACGAGCCTCCTCCGTCGGTCGGCCTGTGCCCGACGCCCGGTCCCCTCGGGCCACTTCGACGCAGACCTTTCGTGTGCGTCGCAAAGGGCGCACGAGTGGTCGGCAGCTTTCGAGGGGTTCGGGGCCGGTGGCCTTCCGTAGAGCATGCGCCGTGCCGCGCGCTCGCAGGTGGCCGGGGCGCGGAGCTATAGTCGGGCGCATGGCGCGCCGCCTCGCCGATGCCACCGAGATCGATCGCGCGACGGCGATCGATCGGAACTTCCTCGCTGCCGTCGACGCGCTTTCGGTCCCGCGCACCTTCCGCCCCGCCGAGGCGCGCCTCGTGCCCGAGAGCCGGCTCGACGGCGCGCTCGCGCTCGAGCTCTTCGGGGCCGAGGTCGACAGCCGGCACGTCGATCTCGCGGCGCGCGCGCTGAAGGCGAAGGGCCAGGGCTTCTACACCATCGGCTCGAGCGGCCACGAGGGCAACGTCGCCGTCGCGGCCGCGCTCCGCCCCGACGATCCGGCGCTCCTGCACTACCGCTCGGGCGCCTTCTTCATCGAGCGCTCGCGCCAGTACGCGCGCCTCGGGCACGAGCCCTTCGACCCCGTCTACGCCATGCTCCTCGGCTGCGTGGCGGCGCGCGAGGAGCCCATCGCCGGCGGGCGCCACAAGGTGTTCGGCAGCCGCGAGCTCTGGATCCCGCCGCAGACCTCGACCATCGCCTCGCACTTGCCGAAGGCGGTCGGCATGGCGTTCTACATCGAGCGCGCGCGCCGCTTCGGCCTGCCCCTGCCGGTCGCGTCCGACGCCATCGCGGTCGCGAGCTTCGGCGATGCATCCGTCAACCACTCGACCGCCGCGGGGGCCTTCAACGCGGCGAGCTGGTCGGCGCACCAGGGCGTGCCCATGCCGGTCCTGTTCGTGTGCGAGGACAACGGCCTCGGCATCAGCCTGCCGACGCCGAAGAGCTGGATCCGCGCGGCCTTCGCCGACCGGCCGAATCTGCGCTACTTCCGCGCCGACGGCCTCGATCTCGCCGCCGCGTACGAGGCCGCGTGCCAGGCGGTCGGGTACGTGCGCACGGAGCGCCGCCCCGCCTTCCTGCACCTCGGCGTCGTGCGCCTGCTCGGGCACGCCGGCTCGGACGCGGAGCTCGCCTACCGACCCCTCGCCGAGGTCGAGGCCGACGAGGCGCGCGACCCGCTCATCTCGGCCGCGCGCCTGCTCGTGGAGCGGGGCGTCGCGGCGCCGGCCGTGCTGCGCGGGCGCTACGAGGCGGGGCGGGCGCGCGTCGCGGAGCTCGCGGCGCGCGCGGCGTCGCGTCCGCGCCTCACGAGCGCGGCCGAGGTGGTGGCGCCCCTCGCGCCGCTCGACACCGACGCCATCGCGGCCGAGGTGCGCTGGCAGCCCCGCGCGGAGCCGGTGGCGTCCGAGCGCCGCGCCTTCTGGGCCGACGGGCTGCCGGAGGACGACCCGCGCCCGAAGCCGCTCGCGCAGCAGCTCAACCGCGCGCTCGGCGATCTACTCGTGCGCTACCCCGAGGTCTTCGTGCTCGGCCAGGACGTGGGCAAGAAGGGCGGCGTCTACGGGGTCACGCGCCGGCTCCACCAGCGCGCGCGCCGCGGGCGCGTGTTCGACACCCTGCTCGACGAGCAGACGATCCTCGGCACGGGCTGCGGCGCGGCGCAGCTCGGCGCGCTCCCGGTGCCCGAGATCCAGTACCTCGCGTACCTGCACAACGCCGAGGACCAGCTGCGCGGCGAGGCGGCGAGCCTGCAGTTCTTCTCGCAGGGTCAGTACAGGAACGGGATGGTGGTGCGCATCGCGGCCTACGCCTACCAGAAGGGCTTCGGCGGGCACTTCCACAACGACCATGCCCTCGGCGTCCTGCGCGATATCCCGGGGCTCGTGGTGGCCTCGCCTGCGCTCGGCGACGACGCCGTCGCGATGCTGCAGACCTGCGTCGCCGCGGCGCGCACCTGCGGCACCGTGTGCGTGTTCCTCGAGCCCATCGCGCTCTACGGCACGCGCGATCTCCACGCGGCGGGCGACGCCGGCCTGTGTACCCGCTACGACCCGTGCCCCGCGCACGTGCCGATCGGGCGCGCGCGCGTCCACGGCGACGGCCAGGACCTCTGCATCGTGTCGTGGGCGAACGGCCTCTACCTGTCGCTCCGCGCCGCGCGCCGGCTCGAGCAAGAGCACGGCATCCGCGCGCGCGTCGTCGACCTGCGCTGGATCGTGCCCTTGCCCATCGCCGACGTCGTGCGCGAGGCGCGCACCTCGGGGCGCGTGCTCGTCGTCGACGAGACGCGCCGCTCCGGCAGCCCGTCGGAGGCCCTGCTCGCGGCCCTGCTCGAGGAGGGCTTCGCCACGCAGCCGACCCGCCGCCGCACGCGGTCGCGCACGACCGGCGTCGTCAGGCGCCTCACCGCGGTCGACACCTTCGTGCCCCTCGGCGACGCCGCGAACCTCGTGCTCGTACAGGAGGCCGACATCGTGGCCGCGGGTGTCGCGCTCGCCGCGCGCGGGTAGCGCGGCGCGCGTCCCCTTGCGCCCGACCCCGGGCCGCAGCACATTGAACCGACGGAGGCTCGAACGTGCCGCTCTACGAGTTCGTGTGCAAGAAGTGCCAGAAGCCCTTCGAGGAGCTCGTGTCGAGCTCGGAGGCCTCGAGCCCGCCGTGCCCCGCGTGCGGCGCCGGTGGCTCCGAGCGCGTGCTCAGCGTGTTCGCCGTGGGCCACGCCGAGGGGCGGGCTAGCGCCCGCGCCGACGCGATGCCCGCCGGGTGCGGCTCGTGCGGCAACCCCGACGGGCCGGGCGCGTGTCGCTTCAACCAGGCGAGCTAGCGCAGCGCCTTCGCCGCCGCGTGGCGCTACACTCGGCCCGAGCCGAGCCCATGTGCGACGACACCACCGAAAAAGAGAACGAGCGCTATCTCGACGACCTGAAGCTCACGCGGCGCGACATCGGCATCGGCGCCGCGGTCGCCGCGCTGGTCTCGGCGTGCAAGCCGCCGCCGGCCCCCGCGGGGCCCGAGGCGTCCGCGACGGCGTCCGGCGCGACGGCCACGGCGGCGGCCGCGAGCCGCGGGCGCACCGTCACCATCGCCACCCCCGACGGCACCGCCGACGCCTACTTCGTCGCGCCCGAGCGCGGCCCGCACCCGGGCGTCCTCGCGTGGCCGGACGTCGCCGGCCTGCGCGAGGCCTACGAGACGATGGCGACGCGCCTCGCGGGCGCGGGCTACGCGGTGCTGGCGGTCAACCCGTACTATCGCTCGGCCAAGGCGCCGGTGCTCCGCACGTTCGCCGAGTGGCGGACGGACGAGGGGAAGGCGAAGATCGGCCCGATGCGGGAGGCGCTCACGCCCGAAGGCATCGCCAAGGACGGCGCGGCCTTCGCCGCGTGGCTCGACGCGCAGCCCGAGGTCGACAAGCGGAAGAAGCTCGCGACCACGGGCTACTGCATGGGCGGGCCGTTCACCTTCCGCACGGCCGCGGCGGCGCCCGAGCGCGTGGGCGTCGTCGCCTCTTTCCACGGCGCCGGGCTCGTCACCGACGAGCCGACGAGCCCGCACCTCCTGCTCGCGAAGATGAAGGTCGCCGCGCTCGTCTGCGTCGCCCAGAACGACGACGAGCGGGCGCCGGGGGGTCAAGGACACGCTGCGGCGCGCCGCCCTCGAGGCGCACGTCCCGATGGAGGTCGAGGTGTACCCGGCGCAGCACGGCTTCTGCACCATCGACTCGCCGGTCTACGACCACGAGCAGGCGGAGCGCTCCTGGGCGCGGATGCTCGCGACGTTCGAGGCGCATCTCTGAGGGGCCTGCTCGAAGCGGGCGAGGCCGCGCAAGGGCTCGCCGCGGCGGCGGCGATCGGCGACGACCGTCTGCAGAAGATGGCAGGCAGGCGCGTCGCCCCGGAGAGCTTCACGCACGGCACGTCGGAGCAGCGCATGCAATGGCTGACGCGCGGGATGCAGAGCGGGCAGCTCTCCGCGTGCGACACGTTCGGTCACGGCACGCTGGGTCCGTGAGCAGGCAGGTCGCGCCGGCACGAGCGCCGCCGCGCCACGCGGTCTCTCTATCCCGCCTTCGCCAGGCGGATCGGCTTGATGACCTTCCGGATCGCCGCGCCGGTCTCGAGCTCAGCGCGACGCAGGTCATGGGTAGACTGCAGCGTCAGCCAGAGCTCCGGCGTCGTCCGGAAGTACCTCGCCAGTCGCAGCGCAGTGTCCGCAGTGATCCCGCGCGCCCCGCGTACGACGAGCGTGATTCGATTCGCAGGAACGCCAAGCGCAGCCGCGAGAGCGTTCGCCGTCAGCCCGAGCGGAACCAGGAACTCCTCACGAAGCACCTCGCCCGGGTGGATTGGACGCATCTGGTTACGCATGCCCTTGTCCTCAGTGGTAGTCGACGATCTCCACGTCCACGGGGCCGTGTTCCGTCCACAGAAAACAGATCCGGTACTGATCGTTCACCCGGATGCTGTGCTGGCCAGCCCGATCTCCGACCAGGCCCTCCAGCCGGTTGCCGGGCGGCGACCGCAGGTCGTCGAGCGTCTTCGCCGCATCCAGCAGCGCCAACTTGCGCTCGATGACGCGCTGAAGCCGCCTGAAGCGTCGCGAACGCTGCCCCGCGAAGATCGCCTCCAGGTCGGCGCCGCGGAACGACTTGATCACGACGGCAAGTCTGCACGACCGTACGTTGTACGTCAAGCGTACAGCGTCGAGATGTCGCCTCGAGCGCGCCGAGGGCGGCTCGGTCGGCCTCGGCGCAGGGCGACGCCGAGCCATCGGCCCGGAGCGGAGAGCGGGCGCCTCTCCGCTCGGGGCTGAGGACCGAGGACTTGAGGACCGAGGACTCGACGACCGAGGACCGACGACTCCGCCTGTCACTTCTCCGGCACGTTGATCTCGAGGTTCTGCACGAGGTCCTCGAGCTCGATCTTCTTCTCGAGCCGCTTGCTCTGGAGCTCCACGGTCTGGCGGCCGACGCGATCGCCCTCGCGCGTGAACTCCTCGAGCCGGTCGGAGAGCTTCTTCCGGAGCTCGTTCGCCGCCGCGTCCTTCCGGATCGACTCGAGCGAGCGGCGCGTCTCCTCGGCGCGCTGATCGAGCGCGCGGCGCTGCTGCTCGAGGCCGTCGATCTGGGTGTCGATGCGGCCGATCTCCTGGCGCAGCCTCACGATGGGGTCGAGCTTCTTGCGCGCGTCGGCCGGGAGGTTCCCCGTGACGAGCAGGTTCTCGAGCAGCGGCAGCGCGCGGCCGTCCCAGATGCTGATCGTCGTGCGCGACGGCGTCTGCTCGACGACCTTGAGGCTGCCGTCGCGCTTGCCGGCCGGGACCTTGATCGGGATGAGGTAGGCGTCCGGCAGGTCCTCGGTGCCCTCGGGCCGGTCCTTGAGCTTGAAGTCCCAGCCCGCCTTCGAGTGCCGGATGAGCACCGTGAAACCCGCGTCCATGGTCTGGGCCTTGACGTCCCAGGTGGTCTCCCGGCGGCGGAAGTTCTCGACCTCGAGCACGCCGCGCACGAGCTTGATGAGGCGCATCTCGTCCGAGCCGCTCTGCTCGGCGGAGGTGACGAGGATGGTCGGCTCGACCGCGAAGGGGATGGTCGCGCTCGTGTTGCTGCTCACCGTCTCGCTCAGGCCCTCGCCGACGAAGCTGCCGCCCGAGTAGATGGCGATGGGGCCGGGCTCGAGGACGAAGGGCGTCGTGTTGCGGAAGCGCACCACGCGGTAGGGGCTCGACTCGTAGCCGGTGCCGGCGCCGCCCGGGCGGTAGAGGAAGGTCTCCTCGCCGTCGACCGCCTGGTTGATGACGGCCACCATCGTGGACGCGCCGTCCGGCACGGTCACCCGGTCGCCGAGGTCGAAGCGCGTGAGCCCGCTCACCATCGCCGCCCGCGCGCTCGCCTGCGTGCTGCGGCGCAGCGACTCGTAGTCGATGGCCGGCTGCGGCTCCGCCGGCTCGTCGCGGGCCGGCGTCGACGGGCCGTAGCGCCGCCGGTCGGCCGCCTTGGCGGCGGCCGGGGCGCCGCCCGAGGCCGCGCGGCCGTAGCCGCCGCCGTAGTCGCCGTCGGCCGCGGCGTAGCCCTCGGCCTCGGCGGACGGCTCGCCGGGGTAGTAGCCCGGGGACGGCGCCGCGACGGGCGGGGGCGGCGGTGGCGCCGGCGGCCCCTGCTCCCAGCTGGTCTCACCGAGCGCGGCGCGCGCCTGGCGGATGACGCCGCTCTCGGTGAGATCGGCGCGGTCGACGTCGCGCGGCGTGTGCAGATCGTAGCGGAACGCGATGGGCGCGCCCGAGGTGAGCGACAGGTTGATGTTGGCCCAGTCCTCGCCGCTCGTGTTGTCGACGACGGCCCAGCCCTGCAAGAGGGCCTGGCCCTTGCCGTCCTCGGGCAGGACGACGCGGTAGGTGGGCTTCCACATCGGCGCCGACACGACGTAGCTCACGACGAGGTCGTGCGAGCGCGAGCCGACGAGGCGCACCGAGACCTCGACCTGCTGGAACATGCCCTCGCCGGCGGCGGCGTCGAGCGTGCGGTGGAACTGCATCGCGAGATCGAGGTCCTGGAGCGTGACACTGCGCACCTTCGACAGGCGCACCACCTCGAGCTCGTCGCGGTCGAGCAGCGTGACCTTGAAGTCGCGCCCGAGCTGCTGGGGCAGGAGGCCCTTGCCGGAGGGCGTCGTCGGGTCGGGCTCGTCGGTCGTCTGCTCGACCATGACGATGCGGCCCTTGCGCGAGCCCTCGGTGGTGTCGAGCACGACCTCGGTGCCGCGCAGGCGATCGAGCACCGACGCGAGGTTGCCGGTGCCCCCTCCGCCCTGCAGCGTGGCGAGCGCGGCGTTGGCCCACGAGGTCGGGTCGAGGGGCATCGACACGCTGACCGCCTTGCCGTCCTCCTTGTCGACGATGGTGAGGCTCTTCAGGAGGTCGTTCACCTGGTCCTTGCGCACGCGCAGCGTGAGCACGTCGCCCGACACGTCGCCGCGGCGCTCGAAGTAGCCGACGCCGTTGCGGTAGAGCACGACGCGCTCGAGATTGAGCCCCTTGTCGGTGGTCGCGTAGGGCGTGCGCGGCTCCCCGCAGCCGAGCGTCGTCGTGGCGGCGGCGGCGAGCAGGGCCGCGACGAGCCAGGAGCGCGGACGTGCCCCGGAGCTCGAGGTGCGGCACGCCTCGGCGAAGGGGGCGGCGGAGGCGAGCGGTGCGGCGGGGGTGCGTGGCTTCATGCGGCATGTCCTCGGGGTTGGTGGCGAAGGATCCTCGGTCGGGGTCGGCGCGTGCCGTCAGCGGGCTCACGGTGAGCGGTCGGCCCGTGCGGGCGATCCGACGGGCGAGCCTCGCGCCGCGGCTCGGCCCGCGGGCGTCGCGAGCGTGCTCCGCGAGCCTCGCGCGCCCGGCGTTCCGGCGCAAGCGCCCGCTAGCGGCGCAGATCGTCCTTGCCCGGTGGGGGGCCGTAGACCGCCACCGGGGGCGGCCCGGGGTCCGGTGCGGGGGTCGCGCTCGGCGCCGCGCTCTCGGTGGTCGGCGCGGGCTCGGAGTCGGTCGCGGTGCGGACCCGCTCCGGCTCCGGGGCCGGTCCGTACACCGGCGCGAGCGGCCTGCGCTCGCAGGCGGCGAGTGCCAGCTGGGCGCCGATCACGGCGGCCAGGGCCGGGAGCGTCCTGGCCGAACGGCGCGCGGTGCCGCAGAAGGGGCAGCTCGCGTCGTGGTTGCGGACGTGTCGCTGGCAGCTCGGGCAGGGGGCGAGGGCGGGGCTCATCGAGACGCCAGCCTAGTCCCGCGGCCGGCGGAATGCCCACAGGATCGGGGGCGGGGGTCTGGTCGCGGTTCGACATGGGGGTGCCGCGGGCTCTGGCGCGTGGTGAGTGGCGTCGAGGGCGCGCTTCGGGACCGCCAGGTTCGTGCTCCCGCCAGGGTGCAGCCTCGCCAGGCGCCGTCGACGCGCCGGCCTCCGCAGGCACCCAGAGACCGCAGAGGCCGCAGAGGGAGAGCGAGGCCGCAGAGCGAGGGAGAGGCGCCGGAGGGCGCCGAAGCAGAAGGAGAGAGACGACTGGAGAGGTTGCGTCCGGGACACGGTGCACGGGTGTGCCGCGTCATCGGCGGGCACGAGACCCAATCCTCTCCGACTCTGCGGCCTCTCTGCCTCTCAGCGGCCTCTGCGGTCCTCTCCCTTCTTCGCTTGGCCCGGGCCGAGTCCAAGAGCGGCACGGGGCGGGCGTCGAGCGGCGCGCCCCGAAAAGTGCCGGAACGTGCGTTTTTTTGGTGGCGTGCGGGGCGGCTCGCGCGCAGGTTCCCGGCGTCGGCGGGCAGGACAGGCGCCGCACGGAGTGTACCCATGACGACACAGGCGAGCCCCGCGGTCGAGGCGGACAAGCACACCTTCCCGGGCTACGTGAAGAACCGCAAGCTCCGCGCCTGGGTGAGCGAGGTCGCGCGGCTCACCGAGCCGGACGCCATCCACTTCTGCGACGGCTCGGACGAGGAGTACGACCGGCTGTGCGCCGAGATGGTGGTGCAGGGCACGCTCCTCAAGCTCGACGAGACCAAGCGCCCGAACAGCTTCCTCGCGCGCTCCGACCCGAGCGACGTGGCGCGCGTCGAGGATCGCACCTTCATCTGCTGCCTGCACAAGGGCGACGCCGGTCCGACGAACAACTGGGTCGCGCCGGCCGAGATGAAGGCCACGCTCGTCGCGCTCATGCGTGGCTGCATGAGGGGGCGCACGCTCTACGTCGTGCCCTTCAGCATGGGCCCGCTCGGCTCGCCCATCGCGCACGTCGGCGTCGAGCTGTCCGACTCGCCTTACGTCGCGGCGAGCATGCGCATCATGACCCGCATGGGCCGGCGCGTCGTGGAGCTGCTCGGCGAGGACGGCGACTTCGTGCAGTGCCTGCACACCGTGGGCGCGCCGCTCGCGCCTGGGCAGCGCGACGCCGCATGGCCCTGCAACAAGGACAAGTACATCGTCCACTTTCCCGAGGAAAACGCGATCTGGTCCTACGGCAGCGGTTACGGAGGCAACGCCCTGCTCGGCAAGAAGTGCTTCGCCCTGCGCCTCGCTTCGGCCATGGGCCGCGAGGAGGGCTGGCTCGCCGAGCACATGCTGATCCTCGGCGTCGAGTCGCCCGGCGGCGAGAAGACCTACGTCGCCGCGGCGTTCCCGAGCGCGTGCGGCAAGACCAACTTCGCGATGCTCATCCCGCCGAAGGCGCTCGACGGCTGGAAGGTCACGACCGTGGGCGACGACATCGCGTGGATCAAGCCCGGCGCGGACGGGCGTTTTCACGCCATCAACCCGGAGTACGGCTTCTTCGGCGTGGCGCCGGGCACGAGCGAGCGCTCGAACCCGAACGCCATCGCCACCCTGCGCGCCAACTGCATCTTCACGAACACGGCGCTCACGCCCGACGGCGACGTGTGGTGGGAGGGCCTCACCGAGACGCCGCCGCCCGCGCTCACGGACTGGCGCGGTCAGCCCTGGACGCCCGCGAGCGGCACGCTCGCCGCCCACCCGAACTCGCGCTTCACCGCGCCGGCGTCGCAGTGCCCGGTCATCGACCCGGCCTGGGAGGATCCGAAGGGCGTGCCCATCAGCGCCTTCATCTTCGGCGGTCGCCGCAGCGCCACGATGCCGCTCGTCGTCCAGGCCACGAACTGGGCCCACGGCGTGTACATGGGCGCGACGCTCGGCTCGGAGACCACCGCCGCCGCGGGCGGCGCGCAGGGCCTCGTGCGGCGCGACCCCATGGCGATGCTGCCCTTCTGCGGGTACAACATGGCCGACTACTTCGACCACTGGCTCGAGGTGGGCCACGCGCTGACGATCCCGCCGCGCATCTTCTCCGTGAACTGGTTCCGCAAGGACGAGCACGGGAAGTTCATGTGGCCGGGCTTCGGCGAGAACATGCGCGTGCTGCGCTGGATCGTCGAGCGCACCCTGGGTCGCGGCGGCGCGGTCGAGAGCCCGCTCGGCTGGATGCCCACCTACGAGGATCTCGGCTGGGAGGGGCTCGACTTCTCGCACGAGCGCTACCAGGCCATGATGAGCGTGGAGCGCGACGCCTGGCTCAAGGAGGCCGTGCTCCACGAGGAGCTGTTCGTGCAGCTCTACAACCGCCTGCCGAAGGAGTTCATCCTGCAGCGCGAGCTCCTGGTGGCGCGCCTGTGGCGCTCGCCGCACCGCTGGTTCTTGCCCTGAGCCGAGGTGCCGTCGGGTGCCGCGCTCAGGGCGCGCTCGCGCCCGGCGCGTACACGCAGCCCTTCACGCCGAGGATCGCCGGACCCGGCAGCGGCGCGCAGTCGACGGCCGCGGCGCCCGCGCGCGCCGGGCAGTCGTCGACCGTCGCGCAGAGCGCGCCCGCGCCGCCGCAGCTCCCCGCGCAGCCGAAGCCCCCGGGGTACTGGCAGCAGAAGTAGCCGCCGCAGTCGGCGCGCGAGCTGCACCCGAAGGCGACGGAGGTGTTGCGGTCGCAGCTCCCGGGCTTGCCGCAGGTGGCGAGCTCCGCAGCGTGACTGAAGCAGCACTCGGCCTCGGCGCCGGCGCAGTCGAGTCCGCCACAGCGCGCGCGCGGTGCGGCCGCGACGCAGCGCCCCTCGAGATCCCCGTGCTCCGCCTCGCAGCGCAGGCCCGCGTGACACGGCGCGCCCCCGGGCACGCACACCTCGGCCGTTGGGCAGGGGTGGGCGCCGCAGCGCGTCGCCTGCGTCCCCTCGGGCGTCATCGCGAGGCAGCACACGTCGCCCGCGCGGCAGTCGCTCGCGTCGTCGCACGCCATCGACGCGTACTCGGTGCTGCGATCGGGGCAGTACGCGGAGCCGTCGTCGGGCACGCACCGGTCGCCCTCCGCGCCATGACAGCACCGCTCCGCCGGCACGCGACAGCGCGCGGCGCCGCAGCGGACGGCGCCGCGCGGGCCCGAGGTGGTCGCCGCGCCGCTCGACGCGCTCGGCACCGGCGGCTCGGGGATCGGAGCGGGGCGAGGCGGGCAGGCGAGGCCGAGCGCGGCCGAGGCGGCGAGCGCGGCGGGCGCGACGCCGCGGCGAAGGGCAGGGGCGAGGGTCATGAGCGGCGAGCGCCCTGGTGGGGACGGGCTCGACGCGAGCACCTCCGGGGCGGCGCGGCATCCTAGCGATGCCGGCCGTCCGGTGGGGCGTGAAACTGCCCGCGCCTTGACAGCGCCGGGTCTCCGGCGGGACCGTGGGTCGAGCACCATGTCCTGCCCGACCTTCCCGAAGCGCAGTCTGTGGCTCGCCCTCGTCGGCTTCGGCCTCTGGGCGTGCCTCTTCACCCTGGGCCGCGAGGCCCGCGCCGACGTCGACGGCCGACTCGGCCTCGAGCTGCGCGGGGTGGCAGCGGGCGACGATTTTCCCGCGCTCGTGCTGCGCCCGAGCGAGAACGTGAAGCGCCTGCGCGTGAAGCTCACGCGCGGCGACGGCCAGGCCCTCGCCCTCGGCGCCGACGGACTCGCGGCGGGCAGCGAGAAGGTGCTGTCGATCCAGCAGCCCCACGGGCGCTTCGCCTGGCAGGCCCGCTTCGAGGTGCGCTGGGGGGACGACTCCGACTCGAGCTTCGACTTCTCGTTCGAGACGACGCGCGTCGGCAAGCTGAAGCTCCTCATCGCGCCCGAGAACGTCGACCTCGACGCCCGCACCATGACCTTCCGCATGTCGAACCCGGCCGATCGGGCCGAGCTCGCCATCGTCGGCCAGGAGGGCCAGACGCTGAAGCTCCTCACGCAGAGCTACGGCGGCGCCGCCGAGGGCACCTCGCTCGCGCTCGCGTGGGACCCGCTCGGCGCCGACGTCCTCTACCTGGACCTCAAGGTGTACGACATCGCCGGCTTCTGGACCGGCGTGCGCTTGACGCCCTTCTCGATCGAGATCCCGCACGACGACGTGACCTTCGACAACGGCAAATGGGACATCCGCCCGAGCGAGGAGCCCAAGCTCGAGCGCACGATGACGCTGGTGCGGGAGGCCCTCGCGAAGCACGGCACGCTCCTGCAGCTCAAGCTCTTCATCGCCGGCTACACCGACACCGTGGGCAGCAAGGCCTCGAACCAGACGCTGAGCGAGAACCGTGCGCGCGCCATCGCCGGCTGGTTCGCGAGAAAGGGCCTGAAGGCGCCGATCCTGTACCAGGGCTTCGGCGAGGACGCGCTCGCGGTCGACACCCCCGACGAGACACCCGAGCCGCGCAACCGGCGCGCACTCTACCTCCTGTCGAGCCAGCTGCCCGGCACGAGCCGGCAGGCCCCGCGCGCCGACTGGAAGAAGCTCTAGGTCTCCACACGCCCCTCGAGGATCGAGCGCGGCCCCTCGACGAGCAGGAACTCCGCCTCCTCGGGGCCCTCGAGGTCGTGGAGCTTCCGGATGGCCGCGGCGACCTGTGCGACGTCGCCCGGCCGGTGGGCGTCGCTGCAGGCGGCGTGGTAGTAGCCCGCCTCGAGCAGCTCGTGCGCCGCGCGCCGGGCCTGGCGCCCGTACTTGCCGACCAGCGAGCCGAGGTCGAGCAGGCAGACGGCCCCGCCGTCGAGCAAGGGGTCGAGGACCGTGATGTCCTTCCAGACCGGCCGGTAGCGCTCGGGGTGCGCCAGCACCGGGCGGATGCGGCGCTTCACGCGCAGCTCGTAGAAGCACGCGCTGGCGCGCAGCGGGAACATGTCGGCGGGGAACTCGATGAGGGCCGAGTGCCCGGCGGGGTAGGGCAGCGCCGCGCCGCCCATCAGGCGCTCGAACACGAGGTCGTCGAGGTAGTGCTCGCTCGCGAGCGCGACCGCGGGCAGCGCCGGGCTCGCCGGCAGGGCCGCGCGCGTGCGCGCGAAGGCGGCCTCGATGTCCGCGCGGCTGTTGTCGAACAGCCCCGGCCGCATGTGCGGGGTCGCGACGACGACGTCGAAGCCGGCTTCGTGGAGGCCCGCGAGCATGGCGGCGCTGTCGGCGAGCGTGCGCGCGCCGTCGTCGATGTCCGCCACCCAGTGGCAGTGCAGATCCACGTAGCCGCGCACCCGGGCATCATAGCGTGCGCCCGGCGCGCAGCGCCCGCGCGCGGCGCCCATTTTCGGCCCCCGCGGCCGTTGGCTCTGTCGCTCGCCCCGACCCGTGGTAAAGACGGCACGAGCTTCTGGGAAAGGGTCGCCACAGGGTGAGCGTGCTGAGTGAACGGCAGGGGGCGGATCTGACACCGCTCTTGGCCGAGAAGCGCGTGCTCCTGTGCGTCGGCTGCGGAGGCGTGGGCAAGACGACCACCTGCGCGGCCCTCGGGCTCGCGGCCGCGCGCAGCGGCAAGCGCGTGCTGTGCCTGACCATCGATCCGGCGCGCCGCCTGGCCGAGAGCCTCGGGCTCGAGCGCTTCAAGACCGAGGCCCAGCGCATCGACGCCGAGGTGTTCGCGGCCGCCGACATCGACGTCGAGGGCTCGCTCACGGTCATGATGCTCGACACCAAGGGCACTTTCGACTCGCTCGTGACCGCGCTCGCCGCGACGCCCGAGAAGCGCCAGCGCGTGCTCGACAACCCGCTCTACCAGTACATCTCGAGCTCGCTCGCCGGCACGCAGGAGTACATGGCGATGGAGAAGCTCTACTCGGTCAAGGACGACCCGAGCTACGACCTCATCCTGCTCGACACGCCGCCCACCTCCCACGCGCTCGACTTCCTCGACGCGCCCGAGCGGCTCGCCAGCGCCATCGACAGCGCGGCCGTGCGCTGGCTCCTGCAGGCGACCGCGCGCACCGGCAAGTTCTCGCTCAACCTGCTGGCGCGCACCGCGGCGAGCGTGCTGCGCGGGCTCGGGCGCATCACGGGCGGCGGGTTCCTCGACCAGGTGGCGGGCTTCCTCGCCGAGATGAACGAGCTGTTCGGCAGCTGGAAGTCCCGCACCGAGGAGGTGGCGAGCGCGCTGCGCCGCCCGGACGTGGCCTACGTGCTCGTGACCTCGCCCGACCCGCTCAGCATTCGCGAGGTGCTGTTCTTCGCCAATCGGCTGCGCGAGCAGGGCATGCAGCCCGACGCTTACGTCATCAACCGCGTGCACGCGCCCATCAGCGACATCCCCGACGCGCACGCCGTCGTGCAGGCGGCCCACCGCCACGGGCTCGAGATGTCGGGCTCACTGGCGGAGCGCGTCATCGAGGCGATGAAGCAGGAGGCGCGCCTCGGCGAGCTCGATCGGCTGCACCTCATCGCCATCGAGGAGGCCTTCGACGAGGGGCTCGCGTCGCCGCCGGTCGTGCGCGTCCCGGACTTCCCGCTCGACATCCACGACGTGCGCCGGCTCATCTGGGTCGCCAACACGCTCGCTCCCGCGACGGTGCCCTAACCCGCACCTGGGTCGGCGGCCCGGTCTGCCGAGGGCTCGCGCTCGCCCGCCGCTTGGCCTACGCTCGGCGTCGCTGCGCGCGCCGGCGCGGGGGCGAGATCCGAAACGAGGAGAGCGAAGTCATGAAGCGTCAGGTGAGCGTGCTGCTCGCGGCGGTCGTCGCGGCCGCGGTGGGTGTGATCGGTTGCGGTGGCGAGGGTGGCGCAGGCGCGACGAGCGGCTCCGGCTCGGCCCGGGCGACCGCGTCGCAGAAGGCGTCGGCGACCCCGGGCGCGGCTCCGAGCGCGACGGCGACGACGACGGCCACGGCCACGGCCGCGGCCGCGCAGGCGTGGGAAGAGCTCGAGGCGCTGCTCAAGAAGAGCTTCGAGGGCGTCAACACGGCCAAGGCCGCCGACGTCGACGCCGCGATCGCGAAGTTCAAGGAGGCGGCCGGGGCGCCCGACCGCACCGACGGCAAGAAGGACTTCTGGTACCGCAAGGACAAGGGCGGCACCTGCATGGAGGCCTGGACGCTGGCGGGCGGCGGCTTCGGCAGCAGCGGGAGCGACAAGAAGAACTGCAAGTGACGAGGGCTACGCGGAAGGTGAAGAGCACGGTAGTGCGTTCGCTGAGCCGTCAGCCGCTGCCAGAAGGAGGCAACAGGAAGCCGGTAGGGCGGGCGGCCGCCGCCACGAGTAAGTGAAGACGGGCGGCAGGCGCGGCGCGCAGAGGAGGATCACAGGAAGGATCACAGGAAGCCGGTAGGGCGGGCGGCCGCCGCCACGAGTAAGTGAAAACGGGGTGGGTTGCCGAGGCTGATAGACGCGCAGGTCAGCCTCGATCGATGCTGAGGGCCGGAGGGCCGTCAACGGTCGTTTCTTTGCGTGGTGGACTACCCCGTCAGGAAGACTGACCTGCGCTCCTTTGAGGTACCACGAGTTTGCGGCGCCCCGCGAGGGGTAGCGCGTGTAGGAGTTTTTCGGAACGCCTGGAGCGAGGCGGCCCTTCGGCTCGTTGCCGGAGGTGCTCATGGAAGTCGTCGTCGATCGATGCGCTGGCCTGGACGTTCACCAGGCGACAGTCGTCGCTTGCGTGGTGTTGGCCGAAGGTGGACACAGGCCCAAGCGGGAAACTCGGACGTTTGCCACGGTGCGCCGCGGCCTCGAGGAGCTGCGTGATTGGCTCTTGTCGGTCGGTGTCACTCACGTGGCGATGGAGGGCACCGGCGTGTACTGGATGCCGGTGTACGCGACGCTCGAGGGCAAGCTCGACGTTGCGGTGGTCAACGCCCGCCACGTCAAGAAGCTCCCTGGTCGCAAGACCGACGTGAGCGACGCCGCCTGGCTGGCGCAGTTGCTGCGACACGGCTTGTTGCGCAAGAGCTTCGTCCCGGCGGTAGAGATCCGCGCGATTCGCGATGTCTGTCGCTACCGGCGCATGCTCGTGCAGAGCGAGACCTCGGAGAAGAACCGCATCCTCAAGCTGCTCGAGTCGATGGGTCTCAAGCTCGCCACGTTCGCCAGTGACGTCTTCGGCAAGTCGGGCATGGCCATGCTGCGCACGGTCGCCGCTGGGGACACACCGCTCGAGGCCGTTGTCCAACTGGCCCGCAGCCGCCTGCGCGCCAAGATCCCGGACCTCCGGCTCGCGCTCGACTGCGTCGTCGCGGCGCACCACCGAATGATGCTGCGCGACCAACTCGCCCGGCTCGACCGCACCGCCGAAGACATCGCCCGCTACGACGCCACGCTCGTCGAGATGGTGCTTCCGTACGCCACGGCCATCGACCGACTCTGCACCATCACCGGCGTGAAGCAGACCGCTGCCATCGAGATCTTCGCCGAGGTCGGCCCCGACCTCTCAAGCTTCCCCGACGATGCCCACTTCGCCTCGTGGGCAGGCATGTGTCCCGGCCAGAACCAGAGCGCCGGCAA
Organism: Myxococcales bacterium; assembly: GCA_016212965.1. Classification (GTDB taxonomy): domain Bacteria; phylum Myxococcota_A; class Polyangia; order Polyangiales; family Polyangiaceae; genus JACRDA01. The sequence continues at coordinate 592 of JACRDA010000431.1, read as the reverse complement.
GAGCGGCAACGCTCGGCGCCGTCGCGGCAACCCGTACCTCCAGAGCATCCTCGTCGAGTGCGCGCTCGCCGCCACGAAGAAGAACGGCAGCTACCACAAGGACAAATACCACCGCCTCAAGGCCCGGCGCGGCGCCATGCGCGCCCTCTTTGCCATTGCCCACAAGCTCGCGCGTGCGGTCTACCGCGTCCTCACCCGCGCCGAGGACTACCGCGACCTTGGTGCCGGCTACCTCGATGCCCGCGACAAGCCCCGCGCTGTACGCGCCCTCATCACCCGCCTGCTCAGCCTCGGCCTCGACCAGACCCAACTCCTCGCCGCGTTCGCGAGCGCGCCCGCGTTGCCCTCTGCGATTCCGCGCACGTAGACTGCTGTTTTCGTAGGAGGAGGCGGGAAGGCGGGAAGCCCAAGAGAAGTGCGGATGGGCTCTCGCTGCGCCGCCCCGTCCTGCCTTCCCGCCTTCCCGCCTTCCTGGTGCGCCAAGACGCGTCGGGGCGTGCCGACGCCTGCCTGTGTGAGGAGGATGCGATGAGCTGAGCAAGCAGAAACCTCACGTAGACGCCCCGCGGGTAGCCAACCCCGCCCGGCCAAG
>JACRDA010000433.1 GCA_016212965.1 Myxococcales bacterium | reverse complement strand
CGGCGCCCGCAGCGGGCGTGCAGGCCGTCGTGCCGAGCGCCGCGACGAGCCCGAGCGCGGCGAAGCCGCGCCGCACGCGCGCCGCGCGCGGCGCCCACACCGCGACCGTCGGGTGCTGCGCCGGCCGTGCGCCGCTCACTCCCCGAGCGTGCCCGTCGCCGAGTGGCATCTCGCGAGCATCGCGCGCTCGCGCCCCATCACCAAGTGTTTTCTCGTGCGCCGGGCGGCGGCGGCGCGGGAGTCTTCCTTCCGCCGCCTCGGTCTGACATCCTCGCTCCGGTGCCCCCCGAGAGACCGCGTAACGGTGGCTCCGCGCCCGCGCGCCCGCCGTGGGGCCGGCCACGCGCCGCCTGGCTCGCCACCGCGCTCGCGGCGACGAGCTGCGCGCCGGAGGGGCTCGCCCCGCTCGAGCCGCCCTACGAGCAGCCCCCGGCGCGCTGCGACGCCGCCGACCCGGCCGCGCCCGCCGAGCTCGCGTTCTGCAACGGCGGCCGCGGGGCCTTCGGCAGCTGGGAGCTCGACCTCGAGGGCCTCCCCGCCTACGACTACGGCCTCGATCAGAACGTCGACCCGCGCGCGGCCTTCTTCAACACCGAGGCGCTCGACCGGCGCGACCACTGGGCGAGCTTCGGCAACGACCGGATCGACGGGCTGTTCTACAACGACGGCTACGTCGAGCTCGTGACGCAGGACCGCGGCCCGAGCTACCTCAACAAATTCGACGCCGCGGCGGGGCAGTGGGCCGGCGGCTTCTCGTACCTGCGCGAGGGGGACGACGCATGGTGCACCGCCTACAAGTGGCGTCCCGCCGGTGCGCGACCCCAGCGTCGCTTCGGCGCGGGCTACGCCGAGAGCAGCCTCGAGCACGCGGGCATCGTCGTGCGCCGTCGGCTGCACGCGCCGGTCGGCGACGCTGCCGCGCTCGTCGCCGAGGTCGAGATCGTCAATGCGCGCGCCGAGCCGCGCCGGCTGAGCCACTACGAGCTCTGGGACGTCGCGCGCCGCCCCGTCGAGATCGACTGGGTGGTCTCGGGGCTGCCCTTCGCGGGCGTGCCGGCCGAGGTGCGGGCCGCGCGCGACGGGCGCAATGCGCTCTTCGAGGAGCGTGCCGAGTACGACCCGGCGCTGCGCCTGCTCGGCGTGCGGCGGCGTCACCTCGCTCCGCCCCCGCCGCGCAGCGCGCCGGATCCGGTCGACCACTACCCGGGCGACCCCTACCTCGTCGCGCTCGTGGGCGACGTGGCGGACGCCTACGTCGACGGCACGGCGTTCTTCGGCGCCGAGGGCGATCCCGAGGCGCGCGTGCGCGCGCCGGCCGCGGTCGTCGCGGGCGCGCCCGGCTCGGGCCTCGCGCCCGGCCCGAAGGACGACTGGCAGAGCGCGCTCGGTCAGTCCCACGTGCTCGTCCTGCGGAGCGACCTCGAGCTTCCCGCCTACGGCCGCAAGGTGCTGCGCTACGCCTTCGGCTACGCCGAGCTCGGCGCGCCGTGGAGCGTGCCCGCAGCGTGGCGCGCGCCCGGCTACGACGGCGTCGGTGCGACCGCCGCGGCGCTTCGTCCTCACCTGCTCTACTTCGCGAGCGCCGACGCGCCTGCGCTCCAGCGCGAGCTCGTGTGGCACGCGCAGGCGCTCGAGACGAGCGTCGCCTGGCGCGAGTACTGGCAGCGCCACGTCGTGCCGCAGGGCTCGGCCTACCTGTGGCTGCACGGAGCCGACGGCGCGGCGCGCGATCTCTCGCTCTTCGCCGTCCCGCTCGTCTACACCCACGCCGCGCTCGCCCGTGACGAGCTCGCGCTCAACATGATGATGACGCACGCGGCCGACCACCGCATCGCCTACGCCTTCCAGGGGCACGGCGTGCTCGACGACGCGCTCGGGCTGCACGCCCGCCCGAGCGATCTCACGCTGTTCCTGTTGTGGTCGCTCGGCGAGTACCTCGGCGCGACCGGCGACCTCGCCTTCCTCGACGCGCCCATGCCCTACCACCCGGTCGAGGCCGACCCGGGCGCCACCGTCTGGGACCACCTGGTCGCCGCCGTGCGCTACCTCGTCGATCGCGTGGGCCTCGGTCCCCACGGCCTCGTGCGCATCGGCGACGGCGACTGGAACGACGGCATCGTGCTCGCCGCTGCCGATCACGATCTGGCGGTGGCCGACGGCGAGAGCGTGCCCAACACGCAGATGGCCATCGCCGTCCTGCCGCGCGTGGCCGAGCTCGTCGCGCCGCGCGACCCCGCGCTCGCGAGCGAGCTCGGCGCCTACGTCGCGGCCCTGCGCGCCGCCCTGCCGGTCGCGTGGACCGGGAGCTTCTTCGGGCGCGCCTTCTTCGGCGACGGCGTGCTCCACCACGCCGACCGGATCGACCTCGAGGCGCAGGTCTGGGCGCTCGTCGGCGACACCTTCGCGAGCCCCGCGGAGCGCGACGCCCTCGTCGCCGCCGTGGCGAGCGAGCTCGACGACCCTTCGCCTGCGGGCGCCACGCTGGTCCCGGGCGGTGAGGTCTGGCCCGCGGTGAGCGCCCTGCTCACCTGGGGCTACGCCCAGAGCGACCCGGACCGCGCGTGGCGGCACCTCGTGCGCAACACGCTGGCGGCCCACGCCGACGCCTACCCGGACCTCTGGTACGGCATCTGGAGCGGTCCGGACGGGCTCGCCGGACCCGGCGGCGCACGCCCGGGCGAGGCTTGGTACAGCCCGGTCACGCCGATGACCGACTTCCCCACGATGAACAACAACCAGCACGCGCTGCCGCTCCTCGCGGCGCTGCGCGTCGCGGGCGTCGAGGCGACCGCCGCCGGTCTGGTCGTCATGCCGCGCGTCCCCGAGCGCACGCTGTCGCTCCGCACCGAGCTCGTCGACCTGTCCGAGCGGCCCGACCACGTCGAGGGCAGCTACCGCCCGCGCGGTGGGGCGGACCGCGTCCTCGCCGTCGCCGCGCCCCCGGGCCGCGTGGTCGTCGCCGCGAGCGTCGCCGGCGTGGCCGTGCCGGTGCCGGCGAGCGCCGCTCGGGTGAGCCTGCCCGCGCCCGCGGGACTCACCACGACCTTCGCCGTCGACTTCGCAGCGGCACCCTGATTCGCTCTTCGGGCCTCGCAGGCGCGGCTGCCGTGCGTGCCCGCGGCTGCTACGCTCCACGCCTTGTCGCGCCCCCTGCCGCCCGAGCCCGCCGTCGAGGTCGCGGCGACGTCCCAGCGTCCGGCCGCCCCAGCTCTGCCGAGCGCCGACCGCGCGCTCGTGCGGCGCCGCTGGAAGCGCCATGGGCTCGCGCTCGGGCTCGAGGCCGTCGTCGTCGCCGCCGTGGCCCTCTCGCTCGGTGCCGGGGCCGGCGACGACCTCGCGGGCAGCGTGGTGGCGAGCGCGCTCCCACCCTTCGCCGCGGGCGCGTTCCTGCTGCACGCGGCCATCACGAGCACCTTCGTCGCGCTCGTCGAGGGCGTGTCGCTCGTGGCGATCCACGCCGGCACGCTCGCGCCCCTCGGCCTGTGCCTCGGGGCGTGTGGGGCGCTGGTCGGGCGCTGAGCGACGCTTCGGCTCACCCGCCGACGGCGGTCACGGTGTCGAAGCACGCGTCGAACGCGGGCTGGCACGCGACGGCGGGGTCGGTCGCGTTCACGCAGTCGATCATCTGGTTCACGCCGCTGACGCTGAACACCTTGAGGGCCCACGAGCACGCCGCCACGTCGAACGGGTCGGCGCCGCACACGTCGGCGATGCCCTGGCACGTCTCGTCGATGAACGGGTCCGGACACGCGTCGGCGTACACCTCGGACACGCAGTCCCCGACCATGGCCTCGTCGCAGGTGCTCTCGACGCCGATGAGCGCGAGGCAGGCCGCAAAGTCCTCCGCCTGGCCCGCTTTGTAGATGTCGAACGCCCGGTGACACGAGGCGTGCCCGAGCGGGTCCTGGTCGGAGTTGGGCCCGCACAGGAACGCCGCACCGCCATGGCTCTCCGGGGTGATGTTCATGGTGTCGCACACGGCCTCGGTCTCGCCGGTGCCGGCGGCGGGCACGCAGCCGCCCCCCGCGCCGCCGCCGCCCTGGCTCGTCCCGCCACTGCCGGTGTCGCCGCCCGCGCCGCCCGTGCCCGTCGTGGTCGTGGTCGTGCTGCTGGTCGTCAGGTAGCCGCCGCCCGTGCCGTTGTCATGGCGCTTGGAGCCGCCCGGGCCGACGATGATGCACGCCCCGAGCAGGGTCGCCGCCGAGCCGAGACCGACCAGAGACAGGAGTCTTGAAGCCATGATCACACCTTTTGCAGGAAAACCGAGGTAGCTACCAGGTGATACGGAGCGGCCGCGCGTTCCATTCCATCATGACCATCACGGCCCGGCCGAGATACTGAACATCCACTCAGCATCCGTGGGCCTGGCCGCCCTCGCGCGGGGTGCTACAGCCGTGCCCCGAGTCGGGAGCGAACCGCGACCGACCGGATCGAGCTTGCACAGCTCGACCACAGCTGCTAAAAAGCGCTCCCTTCGTCCGGTGCCTCCGTGGCACCGACACGGAGCACGTAACGGCGCCTCGCGCGCCGCTCGCCTCGTCGCCACCGTTCCGGCGCTTCATGCGGTCACCGGGCGGTCGTGCGGCGGGGGATCCTGGGAGCCACTCGGCTCCCTCGGGCGACACGGTCAGAGGCGTACGACGAGCCAACGACGAGCTGTCACGCGGCCGTCCCGGACCAGCGCGGTTCGGACCGAAGAAGCGAGTTTCCCATGGTCAGCAAGGCCAGCGCCAGGTTCTCCAAGGTTGCGCCCCGCAAGGCGCGCGTGATCGTCAACCTCGTTCGCGGACGCGACGTCGGCGAGGCGATCCTCCTCTTGCAGTTCACGAAGAAGGGCGCCGCGAGCGTCATCCGTCAGCTGCTCGACAGCGCCATCGCCAACGCCCGCCAGGTCGGCGCCGACCCCGACGCCCTCTACGTGTCGCGCGCCTCGGTGGACAAGGCGGCCAACAAGTTCACGCGCCGTTGGCGGCCCCGCGCCATGGGTCGCGCCACGCGCATCACCAAGGGCGTCTCGCACATCGCCATCGAGCTCGACAAGCGCTGAGCGAGCCCTCCGACCTCCGAGAGATCAAGCATGGGACAGAAAACCCACCCGTATGGTTTCCGGCTCGGCGTCATCAAGACGTGGAGCAGCAAGTGGTACCAGGCCGGTCCGAAGTACCGGGCCTGGCTCCACGAGGACATCCGCATCAAGCGCGCGATCAAGAAGTACCTCTACAACGCGTCGATCGCCGGGGTCGAGATCGAGCGCGCCGCCAACCGCGCCAAGGTGATCGTGTACACCGCGCGCCCGGGCATGGTGATCGGCAAGGGCGGCAAGGGCATCGAGACGCTCAAGACCGGCAACATCGGCACCGCCTCCAAGGACGAGCCGAAGTTCCCGGGCGTCGTGTCGTTCACCAACAACGAGGTGTTCATCGACGTCCAGGAGGTGCGCAAGGCCGAGACCAACGCGCAGCTCGTGGCCGAGAACGTCGCCGCCCAGCTCGAGCGCCGCATCGCGTTCCGCCGCGCCATGAAGAAGGCGGTGGCCATCGCGATGAAGTTCGGCGCCAAGGGCATCCGCATCCGCTGCGCCGGCCGCCTGGGCGGCAGCGAGATGTCGCGCGTCGAGACCTATCGCGAGGGTCGCGTGCCGCTGCACACCCTGCGCGCCGACATCGAGTTCGGCACCGCCGAGGCCAAGACCAAGGTCGGCATGATCGGCGTGAAGGTGTGGATCTTCAAGGGCGAAGTCCTGCAGCGCAAGGCGCGCCCCATCGGCGCCTGAAGGAGCATCGACGTGCTGTCCCCGAAGAAAACCAAGTTCCGCAAGGCCCAGAAGGGCCACACCCGGGGCGTCGCCTACCGCGGCTCCGACGTGTCCTTCGGCGACTTCGGCCTGCAGGCTCGGGAACCGGGCCGCGTCACGGCGCGCCAGATCGAGGCCGCCCGCATGGCCATCCAGCGCCACTGCAAGCGCGCGGGCAAGCTCTGGATCCGGATCTTCCCCGACGTCCCCGTGACGAAGAAGCCGCTCGAGGTCCGCATGGGTGGGGGCAAGGGCGCGCCCGAGGAGTGGGTCGCGATCGTCCGCCCCGGCCGCGTGCTCTACGAGCTCGCCGGGGTCACCGAAGTCATGGCGCGCGAGGCATTCCGCATCGCCGCGCACAAGCTCCCCATCGACTGCCGCCTCGCCGTGCGCGGCATCCTGTGAGCGAGGGCCGACCGTGAAGACCAAAGAGTTGCGCGAGTGCAACGATGAGCGCCTCGAGGAGCTCGAGAAGACGCTGCGCCGTCAGATCTTCGAAGCGCGCATCAAGAACTTCACCAACCAGCTCGACGACACGGCGTCCATCGCGCGCGCCCGTCGCGAGCTGGCGCGGGTCAAGACCTTGAGGACCGAGCGCGTGCTCGCCGCGGTGCCGGCAGAGAGCGAAGGGGCCTAGACATGGCGACCACGAAGAAGAGCGAGCCCAAGGCTCCGAAGAGCGCCCCGAAGGCGTCCAAGAGCGAGCCCAAGGCCGAGAAGGCCGCGAAGGTGAAGGCCGCGCCCGAGGCACCGCAGGCCCCCGCGGCCGACGCCGCCGCCGCGCCCGCCGCCACCGAGCGCGCGCACAGCTTCCGCCGCAAGCTCGTCGGGACGGTGACCAGCGACAAGATGCACAAGACCGTGACGGTCGAGGTGCAGCGCCGCTATCCCGACCCGGTCTACAAGAAGTACGTGCGCACGCGCGAACGCTACAAGGCGCACGACGAGAAGAACGAGTACCGCGTCGGCGACCGCGTCGAGATCCAGGAGCACCGCCCGATCTCGCGCACCAAGCGCTGGGCCGTGACCCGCCTCGTCGTGCGGGCGCTCGAGCACACGGAAGCAGAAGCGTGACCAGCGCCCACGAAGGAGGTTCGCCGTGATTCAGGTCTCGACCGATCTCGAAGTCGCCGACAACTCGGGCGCCAAGGTGGTGCGTTGCATCAAGGTGCTCGGCGGCTCGCGCCGCCGCTACGCCGGCCTGGGCGACGTCATCGTCGTCAGCGTGCGCGAGGCCCTGCCCACCTCGAAGGTGAAGAAGGGCGAGGTGACGCGCGCCGTCGTCGTCCGCACCACGCGCGAGTACCGCCGCGCCGACGGCAGCTACATCAAGTTCGACGCCAACAGCGCCGTCCTCATCAACGCCCAGAAGGAGCCGGTCGGCACGCGCATCTTCGGGCCCGTGGCGCGCGAGCTGCGCGCCAAGCGCTTCATGCGCATCGTCTCGCTGGCGCCGGAGGTTCTGTGATGCGACGGCTCAAGGTGGGCGATCTCGTCAAGGTGATCGCCGGCAAAGACAAGGGCAAGGAAGGGCGCGTCACGCGCATCCTGCGCGACGACGACCGCGTGGTGGTCGAGGGCCTGAACAAGGTCGTTCGCCACACCAAGCCGAACCAGCGCGACCGCGAGGGCGGCAAGCGCGAGAAGGAGGCGCCGATGCACATCTCGAACGTGATGCCGCTCGACGCCTCGACCGGCAAGGCGACGCGCGTCACCACCAAGGTCGCCGACGACGGCAAGCGCCAGCGCGTGGCGCGCAAGACCGGCGCGGAGCTCAAGAGCTGAGAAACGACGGCGCGCCTGAGGTCACGACCCCAGGCGCCGCCGGCCGCAACGTGGGAAACGAAGCACCATGGCGAAAGAGAAAGCGGTCAAGGAGAAGGCCGGCAAGAAGCCTCAGGCCGAGCCCGTAGCGGCCGAGGCCGCTCCCGCGCGCGATCCGAACTACGTCCCGCGCCTCCTGCGGCGCTACCGCGACAAGGTCGTCCCGGCGATGAAGGACAAGTTCGGCTACACGAACGTGATGATGGTGCCGACGATCGAGAAGGTCGTCGTCAACATGGGCCTGGGCGCGGCCATCAGCAATCCGAAGCTCATCGAGACGGCGGTGTCCGATCTGCGCGTCATCACCGGTCAGCAACCGGTGGTGCGCAAGGCCCGTAAGTCGATCGCCAGCTTCAAGCTGCGCCAGGGCCAGTCGATCGGCGTCAAGGTGACGCTGCGCGCCAGCCGCATGTGGGAGTTCGTGGACCGGCTCTTCAGCCTGGCCCTGCCGCGCGTGCGTGACTTCAAGGGTGTGAGCCCCAAGGGCTTCGACCAGCGTGGCAACTTCACGATGGGCGTGCGCGAGCAGACGATCTTCCCCGACATCGACTACGACAAGGTCGACGCGGTCAAGGGCATGAACATCTCGTTCGTGACCACCGCCCGCACGAACGAGGAGGGGCGCGAGCTGCTGCGTCAGCTCGGGATGCCGTTCCGCGGCTTGCCCGTCGAGGTGAACTGAAATGGCCCGTGCACAGGCATACGCGAAGCTCAATCGCCCCCCGAAGTTTTCGGTGCGACACCGCAACCGCTGCAAGACCTGCGGTCGGGCGCGCTCGTACTATCGCGACTTTCAGCTCTGCCGGATCTGCCTGCGGAATCTGGCGCTGAAGGGCGAGATCCCCGGAGTTATCAAGTCGAGTTGGTGATGGCATGGTGACCGATCCCGTTTCCGATATGCTGGCGCGGCTGCGCAATGCGATTCGGGCGCGCCACGACCGGCTCGAGCTGCCGTCCAGCAAGCTCAAGAAGGGCGTGGCGGAGATTCTCAAGCAGACCGGCTACATTGCGGACGTGCGCGAGAACGAGCAGCAGGGGCGCAAGTCCCTCCTGCTGGTGCTCAAGTACGGTCGCAACCGCGAGGCGGCCATCGACGGCGTGCGGCGCATCTCGCGTCCGGGTCGTCGGGTGTACGTCGGCCACGACAAGATCCCGCCGGTGTTCTTCGGCCTCGGGATGTCGATTCTGTCGACGTCCCAGGGTCTGATGTCCGACGGCGAGGCGCGCCGCCGCAAGGTGGGCGGCGAGCTCTTGTGCGAGGTGTGGTGATGGCCACGAAGGACAAGACGACCGTGCGCACGTCGCGCATCGGCAAGCGCCCCCTGCCGCTACCCAAGGGCGTCACGGCGACGATCTCCGGCACGAAGGTCGAGGTCAAGGGGCCCAAGGGCGCCCTGGCGCGCACCTTCCCGGAGAACGTGGGCGTCACGCTGGCGGAGGCCGCTCTGCACGTCACGTCGAGCGCGCCCGGGCGCGACGGCGCGCGCCTCCAGGGCATGGCCCGAGCGCTGCTCGGCAACATGGTCCAGGGCGTGACCGCGGGCTACGAGCGCACGCTCGAGCTGCACGGCACCGGCTATCGCTGCGAGCTGAAGGGCAAGGCCCTGCACTTCGCGCTCGGCTACAGCCACCCCATCGTCTTCGACGTCCCGACCGGCGTGAGCGCGGTCGTGGCGCCCGAGTCGAAGGGCACGGTGCTCGTTCTGGCGAGCAACGACAAGGCGCTGCTCGGGCAGACGGCCGCCACCATCCGAGGCTTCCGCGAGCCGGAGCCCTACGGTGGCAAGGGCGTCCGCTACCGCGGCGAGCGCGTGCGCGAAAAGGCGGGCAAGACCGGCAAGTGACGCTCGGCCGCGCCTGGCGCGGCGAGGTGAAGGACTATGGCTTCCAGCAGCAAGAAGTACGAAGGCCGCGAGCGCCGCAAGCTGCGCATCCGCAAGCGCGTGACCGGGACGCCCGAGCGGCCCCGCATCACCGTCTTCCGCAGCGCCAAGCACATCTACGCCCAGGTCGTCGACGACACGCAGGGGGCGACCCTCGCGTACGTGTCGACGCTGTCGAAGGACTTGCGTGGACAGCTCGGCGAGGCCACGAAGGTGGACGCCGCCAAGAAGGTCGGCGCGCTCCTGGCCGAGATGTGCCGCTCCAAGAACATCACCAAGGTCGTTTTCGACCGCAACGGCTACCAGTTCCACGGCCGCATCAAGGCCCTGGCGCAGGCGGCGCGCGAGGCGGGCCTCGACTTCTGAGGCCCACTCGGGTCGGGCGCGAGCTCGGCCCTAGCCCCAATTTCGCAGACACCATCGCACCCGCGCCCGCGCGGGTGCCGACGGCGACCGGCCCGGCGGGTGAGCCCGCACCGGCGTCGCAACAGGGACCGAGAACATGGCGTTCGAACAGATCGACGACGAGCGGCTCAAGGAGCGCGTCATTCACATCAACCGCGTGGCCAAGGTGGTCAAGGGCGGGCGCCGCTTCAGCTTCTCTGCGCTGGTGGTGGTGGGCGACGAGGCCGGCCACGTCGGCGTGGGCCTCGGCAAGGCCAACGAGGTGCCCGAGGCGATCCGCAAGGGCAACGACCAGGCGCGCAAGAACATGTTCAAGGTGCCGCTCGACGGCGCCACCATCCCACACGACGTGATCGGTCACGCCGGCGCCGGCAAGGTGGTGCTGCGTCCCGCGAGCCCCGGCACCGGCGTCATCGCCGGCGGCGCGGTGCGCGCCGTGGTGGCGTCGGCCGGCATCCAGGACGTGCTCACGAAGTCGCTCGGCTCGAGCAACAAGCACAACGTCGTCAACGCCACCATCAAGGCGCTGAAGACGCTGCGCAGCCCGGAGCAGTTCGCCAGCAAGCGCGATCTGCAGCGCGGCGACATCCAGCACAAGTCGCGCGCGGTGGTGCCCCAGGCGTCGCCGTCGCAGGCGGGCGTGGTCCTGCCGCGGCCGTCGCAGGCGGCGGCGACCGGAGGTGAGTCGTGAACCCGGCCCTGCGCGTCCGTCAGGTGAGGAGCGAGATCCACCACGACGACCACACGCGGCGCGTGCTGCGCGGCCTCGGCCTGCGTGGCATCGGGAGCGAGGTCGTG